>DASUTO010000274.1:0-5757 GCA_036374555.1 Chitinophagaceae bacterium | reverse complement strand
AAATCATTGTTGTAAATTTTTCCGTTGTTGCAATTCGTCATCATCAATGCATTTTGTCCCCCGGTAACTTTTGTAGTTTTTATTACGAATGATTCACAATCCCGCAAATACATCGCTGCGCCATAACGCAACCACTCATCTTTTTCGTTTTGATGATGACTTAGCCAATCGGAAATATCTTCCTTTTCCTGGGTACTGTTTAAGTGTTGCCGATAATTATAACTGAAGTCACAATTCTCAATGGTCAGGTTAGTTATCCCTTTTGCCATCAATGCAACTTTATATCCCCGCGCCTTTAAGTTTTTGATCGTGATATTCTTTCCTGATCTGATTAAAATAGCTATTCCGAAAAATTCATCGGGATTCTTTTTTAAATTACTTCCTCTCAATATTGCATTATTGAAGTCGACGGTTATGTTATTTCCTTCAATTATTATTAAACCGCCATCCATAGCAGCCGGCGCATCTAACCTATAAGTTTGTTTTTTTATTTTAACTGACTTAGAAATTTTTAAGCCCTTTGAAAGTGGTTTTTCCTGGCTTTGGCTATGTAACCATGAAGCGATAACCAGTGATAAAAGGATAATTTTTTTTGTCATCATTTTGATTTTACTTGCACCCGGTTTGATAAGATTTAACCCTAAAATTATCCAACCTTTTCTGAAACGGAAAAAGAAATGACAGAAGCGGTTATAAAAAAAGAATCTCAAACAATGAAGGTGCTGAAGTTGCTGCTGAAGATCGCAGTTACTATTCTTTGTTTCTGGTATATTTCCCGTAAGATAGATTTTACAAAAGCCAAAGATGCCGTGATGCAGGCCGATTGGTGGTGGCTGTTCTTATCGGTGCTAGCGTTTGCATTTTCAAAGTTCCTCGCTTCATTCCGGTTGAATATTTATTTTAAGAACATCGGCATTTTTCTTTCACAAAAAAAAAATCTGAAACTCTATTGGCTTGGGATGTTTTACAATCTATTTCTGCCCGGGGCTATCAGCGGCGATGCGTATAAAGTGGTTTTACTGACCAGAAAATACGATGTCAGTTATAAAAAAATCACCGTCGCCGTTTTACTCGATCGTTTTAGCGGTTTACTTGCTTTGGGTTTGATTCTTTCAATTTATGGAGTGATCGTTTTGGATAATAAACTTTATGATACAATATTAATTAGCGGCTCAGTTTTGGCAGTTATTGCCCTTTATATAGCCGTAAAATATTTTTTCAAAGATTTTCTACCTGGCTTCTGGCCAACATTTCTTTGGGGCATCGCTGTACAGATCTTCCAGGTCGTTTGCGTTTATTGTATTTTAATGGGTTTACACCTTCCGCTACACCAAAGTGAATGGATCTTCATATTCCTTGTTGCGGCCGTTATTACAGTGATCCCAATTTCACTTGGCGGGGGTCTTGGAACCAGGGAATTTGTTTTTGTAAAAGGTGCTGAATATTTTTTACTTGATGTGCATGTAGCACCGATCATCAGTCTTCTCTTCTATCTTTCAAATGCTCTCTCATCAGTATGGGGTGTATATTTTATTTATCATGACCCGTTGAAAGATGATTGAGCAATGGATAATTAACTTTGACGGAACCTAACATCTTTTGTGCAACAGCAAAATCAAAAATATTTCTGGCTTTTACTTGGGCTATCTACTTTGCTTTTATTTCCCGGCCTGGGTAAAACCCCGCTTTGGATCTATGATGAAGTTCGAAATGCCGAATGTGCAAGAGAAATGTATGAACGTAATGATTGGATCGTTCCCACTTTCAATGGCGGATTACGTACATTGAAGCCCCCGCTGCATTATTATTTTATGTTCGGCGGTTTTGAAATTTTTGGGGTCACAGAATGGGGAGCAAGGTTTTTTTCAGCCGTGTTTGGGGTATTAACCATTTTCATTACTTATTTCTTTGTAAAAAAATATTCTACGCAAAGACAAGCATTCATAACGTCTCTTGTATTGCTTGCGTCCACACATTTCCTTTTTGAATTCAGAATGTCTGTTCCTGATCCTTATCTTATTTTTTTAAATACCGTTTCGTTATTGACCGCTTACACTTACTTCAAAGAGAAAAAATTTTATTGGCTATTGATCTGTGCTATAACGATGGGTTTAGGAACATTAGCAAAAGGTCCTGTGGCAATCGCATTACCCGGCGCTGCCATATTTATCTGGCTGATTTGGGAAAAAAGATTGAAAGAAATTCTTTCATGGAAAATTCTTGTTGCAGGTATTGTCATGTTCGCAGTTGCAGTTCCATGGTACCTGCTTGTAGATAAAGAAACGAATGGAGAATGGACAAAAGGGTTTTTTCTACAGCATAACTTCGGTCGCTTTTCTGAACCAATGGAAGGACATGGCGGGCCATTCATAATTGTTCCACTCATCGTTTTATTAGGATTGTTACCAGCATCCATTTTTATCGGAGAGTCATTTAAAAAATTCAAAACTAATTTTAGCGGGTCCCTGCCTACCGGCAGACAGGCATTTTTAAGACTTGCTCTTTCTGTGGTTGCTATCTTTATTGTCTTTTACAGCGTCAGCAGCACAAAACTTCCTAATTATGCAATGCCTTGCTATGTTTTTGTCGCTATCCTGCTCGGTCATTTTATAAATAAGGCTTGGGAAGAAAATAAAGCCCCACTCTATCCATTTATAATTTTATTGATAATAAATATTGCCTTGCCGGTTGCGGCATATCTCGGAATAAAAAAAGAAGTAAATACAACCGGCATGGAAAACCTCGCAGGATTTCTTTTAATTCTAACTACAGCAGCGATCATTGCATTTTATTTTATGCTTAAAAAGAATTTCAGAAAAGCCGCTATAAGTTCTTTCATTTTGTATTGTTTATTCCATGTTCTTATGTTCAATTGGCTTTATCCTGCCATTTATAAACAAAACCCCATGTCTAAAACCATTGACCTGGTAAAGAAATACGACCATATAGTCAGTTATCAAATTTTTCACCCATCCTATACTTATTATTTACCCGAAAGAGTTCCCGTTTTTAAGAATCTCGATTCATTAAAAATTTATTTACAGGAAAACGAAGCCGCCATTATCAGTCGGAAAAATTTTGCCGAAGAATTAAGATCGATCGGGTTGAAAGAGGAATCTTCCGTTCATGACCTCTTTGAAGGAAATACAACCGTGATATTTTCAAACAAAGAATAAAGGCTTGTATTTGTTAATTTTTAATAAAATCAAAAAATAAATTGGGTGGACTACGAAATCTCCGTAGATTTACGAAAATTTCGTAGATATGGAACCACTTACACATGTTGAAGAAGAAACCATGCAAGCCGTATGGAGAACAGGCGAAGGAAATGTAAAATCCTTTATGGAGCATCTTGATGAAAACATTCCTTATACAACGGTAGCTTCCAACATCAAGAATCTTGAAAAGAAAGGTTATCTCGATAGCCGGTTAGTTGGTAACGCCTATTTATATAAGCCTGCTGTAAGCGAGGCAGATTATAAAAAGAAATTTATGGGTAAGGTAGTGAAAGAATACTTTGATAATTCTTATAAAGAGCTTGTGAATTTTTTTGTAGAGCAAAAAAAGCTTTCCGCAAAGGAATTGAAAGAAATCATCACGATGATCGAAAAGGGCCAGTAAGCTTTAAACAATGATCAGAAAATTCATTTATACACCGAATGGCGTGTGGGAAACCGGCGCAGTTATCCTAAGAGTAGTGGCCGGATTGACCATTTTTAAATATGGGTTGGAGATTTTTTCTGAAGATAAAATGAACGGCTATACCAGTTGGCTGACAGATCTGAAATTTCCGTCTCCTGAAACAACGGCATACATCGGTAAAGTATGTGAACTTGCCGGTGGTTTGTTGATGGCGTTGGGATTATTTACACGGATCGCTGCAATCCCCTTGATCATAACAATGGTAGTTATCGGTTTCATAATGGGTGAGCCGGAATTTTTAGCAGCCGATGGTTCCATCCTGCTGCTCCTGATCTTTTTACATTTCCTTCTTACCGGGCCAGGCAAACTCAGTCTTGATCACCTGTTATTTTCAAAAGGAAAAAATGTTTAAGAAACTTATATCATACCAATTCATTTTACTGTTCTTGATAACGGCGCATACTTGCAGTAGTCAGACCACTAAAACACCATGGGGCTACGGATTATGGGCGTTGGATATAAGTCATGATGACAAATACATCGCATTGGGCGGGGATGATAGCCTACTAAGAATTTTTACGGTCGATCTTAAGCCCTATAAAATGACTGAAGCCGGCGGGATGGTAAGAGCAGTTCATTGGCATCCAAAAGAGAATTTACTGGCAATATCATCAAGAAACAATATATGGATATTTAATCCTGAGAGTGGCGAAGAGGTTAAATTAGAAGGCGATCACAATGGTTCAAGAGCAGTTGCCTGGAATTACAATGGAGAACTGCTGGCAGCTGCAGCAGGATCGGGTAAAATATGGATATGGAATAAACAAGGAAAATTGCTTAGAACAATTCAAAAAACGGATCCAAGCGGTGTTCCCGATACAAAAGACTTTTTAGGAATGGACTGGCATCCTTCTAAAAATATTTTCACAACTGTTGGCGATGAAATAAGAATATTTGATACGTCAGGCAAACAATTAAAAGTTTTTAAACATCGCCAGCAACAGGCAGGCTTGCTTACTGTAAAATGGCATCCTTCAGGAAATTATTTTGTAACAGGTGATTATGGTCACCCTAAAGAAGGCATACCGGTTCTTTTACAATTCTGGCAAGCCGATGGAAAGCTGATCAAAGAATGGGATGGAAGTGAAACGGAGTATAGAAACATCCGCTGGAATAAGCAGGGGACCTTTCTTGCTACGGGTAGTGATGCTTTGCGTATCTGGACAAAGGATGGCCAGCTTTTATACACTGCAAAGCAAGAAGACAACGGAGGTTTGTGGGGCGTAGATTGGGTCAGTGATTCAAAAAGAATTGTAACGGTGAGTTTCGGTAGTGGTAGTATCCGGCTTTGGGATGATAAAGCAAGTCTTTTAAAAACTATTAAATAGTAAAATAATTTTTTATGTCTTTACTTATTCAATACCTGGTAAAGTTGTCAATAAGTCTTGCTGTAGTGTGGCTGTTTTATCAATTCATATTGCGAAGACTTACCTTTTATAATTCCAACCGATGGTATTTGTTAGGTTATACTTTGCTATCTTTTTTTATTCCGTTTATAAATATTTCTTCTATAATTGGAAACAATAGTGGATCAAAAAATGATCTTATACAGTTTATCCCATCTGTTCATCAATACACCATTGCGCTTGAAGAAGCATCACATTGCCCAATACCAATTTGGTCAACGCAATATGATAAATGGGATTGGACGGCATTTGCACTAATGACCGGTGCAGTGATATTGTTGCTTCGTTTTATTATACGTTATATCTCCTTTATTCGCATACGCCACAGATCCGAACTGATCTCTGATGACGGAATAAAAATTTACCAGGTAAATAAGGAGATAATCCCTTTCTCTTTTGGAAATGCTGTTTTTATAAATCGCAATCAGCATTCTGACGAAGAACTAAAAGAAATAGTCAGGCATGAATTTGTACATGTAAGGCAGAATCATACGATAGATATTGTGTGGGCAGAACTTCTTTGCATTCTTAACTGGTATAATCCGTTTACCTGGCTTTTGAAGAGATCCATTCGTCAAAACCTTGAGTTTATTGCTGATAATAAAGTGATAGAAAATGGGATCAACAAAAAAGAATATCAATACTTATT
>DASUTO010000273.1:0-3050 GCA_036374555.1 Chitinophagaceae bacterium | reverse complement strand
GCTGAACACGCATCCAGTCCTGCTGCTTAATGGTCCATAACTTGAAAAATTTTATGACCATCGGGCTGGCGGCGGATGTGGTCATGCAGAGATAACAAAATGCCAGAGGCCCTCTTGGTAAAATATTATCGAGACCCATTGCTTCCTGCGCCGGGATCAAAATATAACTTCTGTAGCCTGAATCAATAAAGAGGCCGACAACGCCCCATGCTAATGTCACCAAAAAAAATTCCAACACTTTTCCTTTCAACAAAAGGTGCGGAATTGCTCCATATACTAATGGATAACCAAATAAAATAAATGCAGGCACCCACATTATCATATTAAGCAGTTGACGTCCATAAGATAAGGGAACTCCCATCACCATCCAGAATGCAGCCCATATCGCTACATGAAATGACCAGTAAAATACATGTCGCCATACCCTGTACCGGGGAGAAAAAATAAAATTATAGTAAGGAATGGATTTCATTTGATATTAACCTCCACAATTTAACCATTTGACCTATTGCATACTTCAAATGCCGTTACAAAAACGACAAGCAGGCTGTAATTGCGACAAACAGCATTTTTTTTCTATAAAAGCAGTTGAAACCTATTCCTTGCTTTATTACTGTAATTTTTTTCGCTTATCGATTTGCGTTCGCAGGTTGTAAAGCTATCTTTTACCTTGATCATGTAATATTCTTTTTCATTCATCAAACTTATTATTATGAAGAATACATTGATCAAGAATGTCAGTTTTGTTTTTGTTTTTATCTTCTTCTTTTCATCGTGTCAAAAACAAGTATCAACACCAGCACAGCCGGAAGAAATTTCAACCGCGGCAAATAGCCAAAACAAGCATGGTCACCTCAAGCAAACTAAAACTTTTTCATCTGATGTAGCTACCCGATGGATGAATATGCAGATAGAACTCATGAGAAAGACAACCACAGTCGGGAATGTTGCTTTTTCCCGACATTATGCATATAGCGGTATTGCATTATATGAGTCCGTGGTGCCCGGCATGCCGGCTTACCAGTCTATTGCTTCGCAATTGAATGGATTAAATGGCTTACCAGTAACAACTCCTGGCCTCGCCTATCATTGGGCGGCCAGTGCAAATGCAGCATTGGCATTTATAAATAAAAAAATGTTTCCAAATGCAAGTGCTGATGACAAAGCAGCCATCGATGCATTAGAAGCTGCACTTCAATCCCAATACACAAATGAATCAGGTGCTGATATAATAAATCGTTCTGTTGATTTCGGCCGGGCTGTAGCTCAAAAAATAATTGATTGGGCTGAAACAGATGGCTACCAACATCTCAATGATCCTTATTCTCCACCTCACTCGGGCGGACAATATTGGATTCCACCTGCTCCGCTCCCCATTCATGCTTTGCCTTACATGGGCAATCTTCGTCCCATCGTCCCTGGTAGCGGCAACGACGCTCATCCCAATCCTCCGAATTATGCCGCTCTTCCTGCCATGACGCTGGAAGTAATTAATGCA
The DNA here is from genome assembly GCA_036374555.1 of Chitinophagaceae bacterium. Lineage (GTDB taxonomy): Bacteria > Bacteroidota > Bacteroidia > Chitinophagales > Chitinophagaceae > VBAS01. Next base: position 1,552 of record DASUTO010000273.1, on the reverse strand, counting down.
AAACCAGCGACTGGTACGGATAATTACAATAAAGCTTTTTGGTGGAGAGATTTTCCAGGAACCAGCACACCCGGACATTATATAAGTATTTTGAGACAAGTATTACAAAAGGAAAGATCAACATTGGATGTTGCTGCAATTGCTTATGCCCTCGGCGGGATCATTGATGTGGATATTTCTATCAGCACATGGAAAGCGAAATACGAGTATCTTTTAGCAAGGCCATTCAATTATGATGATTTTATGGGTCAACCATTCACAGCACTTTTAGGTGCTCCGCATCCCGAATATCCTGCAGCACATGCTTCATTGTCGGCGGCCAATGCAGAAGCAATGACTATTATTTTCGGAGATAATTATGCATTCACCGATAGTACATTTAATGGCCTGGTTACACCGCAGGGAATTTCACTTTCACCCCGATCTTATAGCTCATTCCGTGAAGCGGGAGAGGAAGCCGGCTGGTCAAGACTATATGGAGGCATACATTATCGCCAGTCTATCGAAACAGGATTTTGGCAGGGAAGAAAAGTAGCAAACAATATTATCAGCAGCTTGAAGTTTTTGAAAGAGTGAATTTGATCTAATGAACGCATTGATCGTTTTTAAAGAGCCTTTCTGTGAATGGAAAGGTTCTTTTTTAAATAAAACAACGCAGGGGAAGTTCTTCAAATACCGTAGCATTTCCCCCGCCAGGGGGACAATTTATACTCCTTTATTCGATCAATATTGCGGTTAAAGAACTTTAGACGAAAGATGCTGATACAGGAACAACGATTATTGTAACTAAACTCGCGGCGCCGCCCTCTTCATTTAATTATGTTGTATGGGCTGTGGCGCAAGAACCAGGCGGATGGGAAATCCATTATATTCACCATTTCCCTTGCAAAAATTCTTGAGTCCTTCGTTTAAAATCATTTTCATTTCCAGGCACTGCAGACGGTACATGTCCCCCATTCGGAACGATCCATAAACGAGCCTGTGGAATATGTTGATACATTTCCCATGCATTTGAGACAGGAGCTATCGGATCATTGTCACCATGAATAATTAATGTTCTTGCTTTGATTGTAGCTAAAAGGTCAGGCGTAAATAAGGGGTCGCCATACAATTTTCTGAAATTCCAGAATTGACGTGCAAGCAAAGTTGCTTTTTGTTTTCCATGTGCTTTAATTCTACTCTCGTTTGGACCATTTTTATCGGGATCAGCAACAGCTGTAATCACATTTCTTGTTGTTGTTGAATAGTAAGTTTGTCCTCCGATAATGACAATTTTTCTTGGCAGTTGAGGTCTTAGGGTAGCAATATAAAGTGTAATAAAACCCCCGGAACTTATTCCCATGATGTTAACTGAATCAATATGCAATGCATCCAGTAACCGGAGTATATATTCCGCTGCTCTTTTATGTAAGTAAACATCAGTTGTATCCATCCAGTCTGATCTCCCGTGCCCCGGGAGATCAACAATTATTAATCTTCGATCTTTTGCGAGCTCTGATTTAAAAGGTTCCCAAACGGATCCCGTTCCGCCAAATCCATGAAGAAGTAATAA
>DASUTO010000272.1:0-3337 GCA_036374555.1 Chitinophagaceae bacterium | reverse complement strand
GATTGTTATATGGTTAATGGAGAAACTGCGGAGCAAATGATCGAATGGGTTAAGAAAGCATCAGAAACAAATTCATTACTGGTTATTTTATTTCACGGCGTCGGCGGTGGCAATCCTCTGAACGTTTCCATTGAAGCACATCGTGGTTTTCTTCAGTATTTAACGAAAAATGAAAAAGATCTTTGGATAGCACCGATGCTGGAAGTCGCAGAATATATTAAATCACAAACGGGCAAATGAATAGCATTGTATGTTATGTTGCCGGCACTGGTTTTGTAATGACCTTTGCACCAAAAGCAAGTAATGAGAAAGCAGGTTTTATCAGCATTGATGAAGCAAGGTTTGTCCAAACGGACTCCTACGGAGAAAATGGGATCTGGAAACCTGGACGTAGAATGAATGGTGACCAGGATCACCAGGGAAGACATGTAAGGATACCGGCCAATGACTATAGTATTCAGCGTATAAAACTTTACACATATTGAACAACATCACTAAATAATTTATGCATATGAAATTCAGAATTATTGTTATTATGCTGGCATTCATTTGTCAATGCATACAAACACAATCGCAGCAATCAAAAGCTAATAAAGGGTTAAAAGATTATTTTAAAGATCATTTTAATGTTGGAGTTGCTGTTTCCCCCCGTGCATTAAAAACCGATGAAGCTGTACTTATTACCAGGGAGTTTAATAGTATAACAGCAGAAAATGCGATGAAGATGGGACCTATTCATCCCTTTGAAAAAGTATATAACTGGGCTGGCGGCGATTCGATCGCAGCATTTGCAAAACGAAATAACATGAAAATGCGTGGGCATACGCTATGCTGGCACAATCAAACGCCCCGTTGGTTATTTTTTGATTCATCAACCAATCAACAAGTGACAAAAGATGTTCTTTTAAAAAGGTTAAAGGAACATATTACAACTGTAGTTACAAGGTATAAAGATGTCATTTATGCCTGGGATGTAGTGAATGAAGTGATCAGTGATAAACAAGATGAGTTTTTCAGACCATCGCTGTGGTACCAGATATGCGGTGAAGAATTTATCGAGAAAGCATTTCAATGGGCACACGAGGCCGACCCCAAGGCTTTATTATTTTATAATGATTACAATGAGATCAACCCGGTCAAAAGAGAGAAGATCATAAAAATGATCAAAAACCTGCAGGCAAAAGGAATTCCTATTCATGGTATCGGCTTGCAGGGACATTGGGCTGTGAGCGAACCTGCAAAAGACCAGCTGGACCAAACGCTGAAGGATTTTTCTGAGCTTGGTCTGACATTGCATGTTACTGAACTTGACATTTCAGTTTACCCGAAAGAGCATAATGCCCGTGACAGAAAAGCCTCGGATTATGATACTGTTTTTACCGCGGCGAAAGAAGCAAAACAAATAGAAGTCTATAAAATATGTTTTGAGCTATTCAATAAATATCGGAAGAACATTTCTTCGGTTACTTTTTGGAATATATCCGATCGCAGCAGCTGGCTTGATAATTTTCCTGTAAGAGGGAGAAAGGATTATCCGTTACTTTTCGATGCACAATTAAAACCAAAGAAAGCATATTGGGAAGTAGTAAAAGAAGTTGGTGGCCTTCCGTTTTGATCCTTTTTTGGCATACTCTTTAGCATTAACTTGCTTTCTTCATGGCCGAACAATATACCACGAGGAACAGGATCAGTCTTGTACACAGCGGAGAAGATTATTTTTCATTGCTTTTTAAATTGATCGAGAAAGCAAAACAGGTGATCCATTTGCAGACCTATATATATGAAAATGATGTAACCGGGCGCAAAGTTGCTGAAGCCTTAAAAGACGCAGCTAAGAGAGGCGTATCTGTTTATCTTCATGTTGATGGATATGCTTCACAAAAATTAAGAGGTGAATTCAGGTATGATCTTGAGAAAGCTGGTGTTTATTTTAAATTTTTTGAACCACTTTTAAAAAGTCGTCATTTCTATTTTGGCAGAAGATTGCATCAAAAGATCTTTGTTGTGGATGGTTTGTATTCTCTTGTTGGCGGATTAAATATTGGCGATCGCTACAATGATATGCCAAATGAAAGAGCCTGGTTTGATGTCGCTTTGTACAGTGAAGGAGAAATATCTTATGAGCTTCATCTTATTTGCAATGCCATGTGGCGGAAACGCCGGAAATTAAAAGAAAAGATCGAAAAGAATGACATTGAAGAATTCTGTGAATCCATTTTGAAAGATGAACGACAAAATGTGAGGGTTCGGCAAAACGACTGGGTAAAAAGAAAAAGCGAAGTTTGGAATACATACCGCTTGCTTTTCGCAAAGGCGAATGAAAGTATTACCATTATGAGCAGTTATTTCTTGCCGGGTCGCACTTATCGGAAACTCCTGAGCCGTGCTGCGGCAAAGGGTGTGAAAGTTAGGGTGATACTCGCTGGCAAATCAGATGTTCCAATTTCGAAAAATGCCGAACGCTATTTATACGACTGGCTTTTGCAGAAAAATATTGAGATATATGAATTCGAAACAACAGTTTTACATGCTAAAATGAGTGTTGCCGATAAGGACATCGTTACGATAGGCTCATTCAATGTTAATAATATCAGCGCTTATGCAAGTCTTGAATTAAACCTTGATGTAAAAAGCAAAGAATTTGCAGAACACATACAGGATGTTATGAATAATTTGATAGCAAGGGATTGCAAACAAATAACCGTGGAAAATTACCGGTCATCAACTAATGTTTTCAGGCGTATCTGGCAAAAGGCCAGTTATATTATTGTCAACTGGGTGACCACTCTATTTACCTTCTATTTTAAACAGGAAGAATAAAGTTTGTCAGGGAAATTCTTTCATAGTCCGGTCTTTTCCTGACTGCGGGGGTTCAGCATTTAGTGCCCTTCTATCCGTTTCAATAGCGAAGAAAAAGCATTTCTATCCCATCCTGAAAACCGACCACGTTGAACAACCAGTGTATTGTCTGTGCTGTCTCTTAAAAAATAGTGAAATACAAAATTGTTGCGTGGATTTTGCCATCCCATTATTTGTCCAAACCGAAGGTCATTGAACACCAGCGTATCACCCCATTTTTCTGCTGTATAAAATTCCTGTGAAAATCGTTTGAGTTTTTGCAAGGCCTCGGTGTCTTCTACGGAATCAAGTAAAAAATCATTTCGGGGAAAATATTCAAAGTCGATCTGTTTTTTACTGTCAAATACTGATCGATAACCGATATGATAACCCGAATCATTTCCCGCAACAACATACCATAGCCAGTTTTGTAATGTAGTTGGGGTGGTGAAATATCTTGAATATTGAATATTTTGTTTTTCCAAAATTTGTTTTACAT
>DASUTO010000271.1:0-12838 GCA_036374555.1 Chitinophagaceae bacterium | reverse complement strand
GACGATCTGCTGGAGACAACAAGAGAACTGGACGGGCAGGAAGAAAAAAGAGATATGGCTGACTTTGCGCTTTGGAAAAATGCGGCGCCGGAACATATCATGCGTTGGAAAAGCCCATGGGGCGTTGGGTTTCCCGGCTGGCATATTGAATGCTCGGCAATGGCAACAAAATATCTCGGGTCGCAGTTTGATATCCATGGAGGTGGTATGGATCTTTTGTTCCCTCATCATGAAAGTGAGATCGCACAAAGTACCATCTGCAACCATGTGTCCCCGGTTCGTTATTGGATACACAATAACATGATCACTATTAATGGTAAAAAGATGGGCAAGAGCTATAATAATGTTATCAAGCTCACTGAACTTTTCAGCGGCGATCACCCGGCGTTGGAAAAGGCCTATCACCCGATGGTGGTCCGGTTCTTTATTTTGCAAACTCATTACCGCAGCACACTTGATTTTGGTAATGAAGCGCTGCAGGCTGCAGAGAAAGGATTGAAGCGGTTGTGGGAGGCTTATGAGAAGCTGAGAGCTATGAGCTGGGAGTCAGGAGTCGGGAGTCAGGAGTCGGGAGTAGACAAAGAACTTGACGCGAAAGTAAAAAACCTTGTAGCTGAGTTTGATGAATTCATGGACGATGATTTTAGTACAGCGAAAGTAATGGCGAACATGTTTGAGCTGGTGCCTATGATCAACAGCATGAAGGACAAAACAATTCCTGTTTCGGCATTAAGTAAAGAAACTTTTGATCTGCTGCAAAAGCAAATGAAAGTTTATATCGAAGATGTCTTAGGATTGAAAAGTATAACTGAAGCAGACAATGAAAAGCTGAAAGGAGTGATGGATCTGTTGATCGATATTCGTAAAGAAGCAAAAAGTAAAAAAGATTTTGCGACGAGTGATAAAATAAGGAATCAACTCTCAAGACTGGGAATTTCGTTAAAAGACGAGAAGGGTGGAGAGATGAGTTGGAATATTGAATAGCCTAATTCCGCTTGTTGAAGGAAATACTTTTTCTATGAAAAGATTGCTTGTTTTTGCATTTGTGCTTTTGCTCTGTATCGAACTTTTTGCGCAATCACCAGGAATATTGATTCCCTTTCGGATGGGAACTAAATGGGGTTATTCGGATACATTGGGAAAAATAAAGATCCCGGCCAAATACGATACCGTTCCTCTCTTTGATTACAATACAGTTTACAAAGGCAATCATGTAATTGCTATCGTTCAGTTCAAGGGAAAACCGATGGCAATTAATGAAAAAGGTAATGTTATCGTTCCGCCTAAATACGAATTTATAAATGTGATACAGCAATTCCCGGAATTTACATTTTTTGTATCAAGCAAGGGCAAGTTTGGCGTGTATAGAAAGGGGAAAGAACTCTTTCCTCCGATCTATGATTATATGGACATAACAAGTTATGGTCATTTCAAAGTTCATAAGGATAATAAATGGGGCCTGATCAACGATACTGGAAAAATAGTTATCCCGATTATTTATGACGATCTGCGGGAAAGGAAAGTTATCCAGCCGGATCTTGTCAACTGGGAGGCTATTGAATGGGGAAAAGATGGGAAATTAATAACGGTTAAAACCAATCTACAAGTTGAACGGCCGAGCCTAAGAGGTCCTGGAGAACTGCAGGAAATACGAGGTTACGTGGCTCCGGAGGAATTAAATAAGGCAGTGGATGCAGCAAAAAGGGAATTCGGTCTTGATAGCTTGCATTTAAATAATTATACCGGTATTGTTTTTAAAGATAAACAACAGGGAATATTCTTACCGCTGGAAGCAAAAAAGGTTTATCTCTTTTCAAAACGTTATACAGCTCATGGCATAAAGTACTTTCCTTCTTACGAGAGAGGTTATTTGAAAAAGAATTCCGCAGCCTATATCACTGCAGTGATCAACGGAAAGTATGGAATGATAAATGAAAAGGAGGAAATTATATTGTCTTTTGAATATGATCACATTCAGGAGAAAGATGGATTTTTCCAATTGACACAAAACGGAAAAGTTGGTTTTTTTATTTGGAATAGTCTTTATCCCGTCATCCAGCCAATATTTGATGAATATGTAAGGAAATATGAGATCCCGGTGAACTACAATTGGAATTTCATTTTATTTGAGATAATCGAACAAGGGAAACCGGGATTCGTGGGGGAGAATGGTATTAGTTATTTTAAAGATTAAGGTTTCTGATCCTTGCTTTTTCCCGCATTAAACAAAATTCTATATTTAAACTAATAATGATTCTATGCATTATGTAAAACATCTTTCTAAAGATGAAAAACTAAAAAAGCTTATCAGGGATCACGGCACCTTCAAACTGAATAAGAAAAAGAGCCTTTACCTATATCTCTGTTACTCTATCATGAGCCAGCAGCTATCTACAAAAGTGGCAAGTGTTATCAAACAACGTTTTCTTGATCTTTATGGCGGCGAACCAACACCCCAACAGATCGTTGACACTCCTTTTGAAAAATTAAGAGCCATAGGGTTGAGTAATGCCAAAGTAAGTTATGTGCAGAATGTTGCAAAGTTTGAAATTGAAAAGGGAATGGACCATAAGAAGCTTTCAAAAATGAGCAACGAAGAAGTGATCGGCTATTTGACACAGATTAAAGGCGTTGGCCGCTGGACAACTGAAATGTTATTGATGTTTGCGCTTTGTCGTGAAGATCTGTTTGCAATTGATGACCTTGGATTGCAACAAGCAGTGATCGGCTTATACGACCTGAAACATCGCAAGAAAAAAATAATGCATGCTAAAATTCTAAAAATTTCAGAACAATGGGCGCCTTATCGTACTTATGCCTGCTTGTATTTGTGGCGTTGGAAGGATAATCCACCGTTAATAAAAAAGGGAGCCAAATAAATCCATAAAAAAGAATATCAGCCTTTCCCCATTCATTAATAATATGAAAAGGGAGACCGCACTAATAATAACAATATTCCGCCCATGCTTTCGTGTACTTCTGCTATAGGTAAATACTTTTTTGCCATTCGGAATATTTTTTTTGGCTGTCATGAATGCTAATCCAAAAAATAGCCCCACTATACCGACAAGTAAAGCCAGTATATACCCTGCCATTATTGAGAAGATCGGTTCACTTTCTTCACGACCGAGTTCATTTATTCTTTTTGATTTCAGATCATTGATTACATCTTCACTTATGTGTTCACCTCTTTCGTCAAGAATTTTTCTTGCAATCAGAAAATCCTGGCGACTCCATTCATCAGGCTTCCTGAGAATCTCAATCAATTCATCATTTGTAAATGAGAACAAGTAATAATCTTTTTCGAGAGCTGTAATATTTTGTAAAATACGGGCATCCAATACCTGGTTTGCCTTAGTGAAATCAGACGACCTTATTTTCAGAAAAAATTTCTTTTCGAGATTCTCACCAATAAAAGCTCTGTCAAGTAATTCTTTTGACCGATCCAGCCGGTAATCAATGCCATTCTCTCTAAATTGTTGAATGGTGTACGCCGCTTCATCCTCAGTAAAAAAAGATTGAAAAAGTGCAAATTCATTCATAGGATCAAATTATCACTTTTTCTAATTTATCAAGTTGTGATTGATCAATACTTGCTCCCAATCCCGGCACATCGGGAACTTTCATCACTCCATTTGCATGATACGTTAATCCGCCAGTAACAATATCGTCAGAAAACATAAGCGGTGTGTCAAAATCGCAATGAATAATATGGTCGCTGCAAAGTGCAAGATGTGCCGATGCGGTCATTCCTAATCTGGATTCGAGGAAGGCGCCAACCTGCATGTGCATTTTTGCTTTGTTGCCAAGCTTTACAATTTCATAAGCGTTATAAACACCGCCGGCCTTTCCCACTTTTATATTAAACATATCGCATGCTTTCAGCTTGAGTAACCTGGCTGCATCATGTGCATCGCCACAACTTTCATCCGCCATTATTGGTATCGGGCTTTTCTTTTTTACTTTTCTTAATTGCATGAAATTCCATTTGGCAATAGGTTCTTCGCAATGTTCGACGCCATATTCATCAAGTGCATTCAATGTTTCGATCGCTTCTTTTACACCCCAGCCCTGGTTGGCATCAATACGAACAGGAATATCATCACCCACAGCTTCGCGGATCATCCTTATTCTTTCCACATCTTTTTTCTTGGATTCACCCAACTTCACTTTTATAGATGGGTAACCTTTATCTTTTATTTTCAATGCATCCGCCGCCATCTTTTCTGCATTGTCGAGACTTACGGTATAATCCGTTACTAATTCTTTATTATTCTTACCTCCATACAGTTCATAAAGCGGTACTTGCTTATGCTGGCCAATGATATCATTTAGGGCAATATCAAAGGCACTTTTAATACTTGTATTTGCATAGATCAATCTATCCATGGCAGCAAGCTGGTCCGGCAGCTTCAACGCATTGGCGCCTTTTAATAGTTTTGCAAAATATTGTCCCACGATAAAGCAAGTATCAATGCTTTCTCCATTCACCGGCATATAAGGACTGCTTTCCCCAAAGCCGGTAATTCCCGATTCTGTTCTTATTAGAACGATCACATTTTCCACATGAGTTTCGTAAGCCAGGGAAGTAATGAATGGCTCAATTAAAGGCATGCGCAGTTTATATATCTCAACCTGCGAAATGAGCTGTTTATCTTTCATGAAATTATTTTAAGGATCAGCATTAAATAAAACTCTTATTCCCAAATTAAAGCTTCCAAGAAATGGGGCATTGGAACTTTTCAGAAGATAGCGGCTTGGATAGTCTGTTGTGGGAACATACATTCTTACTTCTGAATATACGAAGATCTCGTATGCGACCGGAAACTCTAACCCGCCGGTTATATCAAAAGTGAGTCTTTTAAAATCGCCGGTACCGTGGACCGCATTACTCTGTACGGTATAAAGGGCCGTATCTATGTAAGTAGAAAAGTTATTGGTTGCTGTTCCCATCATCAATCCAAAGCCGCCGGCCACATACACATTTAACTTTTCTAAACTTTCATATGAACCGATAAGATATCTTTTAAAACCAAAGGATAACTGACGCAGCCGCATGCTCGATTCATTTGTAAATGAAAAGCTTTGCGGCAGTGTGCCAGGAGATTTTGCTGTAGCAGTAATGGTGCTTTTATATTTCGCATTTGCATGATAAGTAAACCATGCATATACAGTATTTTTTTTATCAAAATGCCATTGAGGGAATACCGTTTGCCCGGCTACCGTAAATTTTTGCTGGTCATCAAAATTGTGCAGGATAGAAACATCAGTGGCCGCACTGAACTTTACCTGTGCAAACGGGCAACTGCCGGGGAGCAGGAAAAAAATAATCAAAGCATTGCGTAATGACTTCACAAGTAAAGTTGTGATGCAATGTTAAGTAATATTCACAGGAATAAAAAAGCCATCTCTTTTGTTACGAGACAGCTTTCAAATATGGAAAAATTATCTTACCAGTTTCAATTCATTAATGATATTAGAAGCGCCGCCTAATTTATCGATACACCAAAGTATATAGCGAACATCAACACATATAGTACGATTCAGATCTTTGTCAAATGCGATTTTATGACTCAATGCTTCGTAGTTACCATCGAAAGCAAGGCCCAGCAAATTACCATTGGCATCAATGACCGGCGACCCTGAATTGCCTCCTGTAATATCATTGGTTGTAATGAAACAAACAACGAGATCCTTTTTTAGTTTATCTGCATATTGGCCAAAATCTTTTTTCTTAGCAAGTTCGATTTGTTTTGCCGGCAGATCAAACTCATAATCACCCGGTTTGTATTTTTGAAGAACGCCCTTCATCGTGCATACATAATCATAAAATACGCCATCTCTTGGCCGGTAACTTTTCACATTGCCAAAACTTACTCTCATCGTAAACGTAGCATCCGGGTACATCATTTTTGCTTTGACCGTATCCATTTCCATAATGCCTTTCAGGTACAATCTCCCGTATTCAATATTTTTTGTGGTGAACTGCTGGAATTTCGCTGAATATTTACCCTGGTAGTTCATAACGAATGCACTCGCATGTGCATAAGCGGGATCATCCTGCAACACATTACCATCGGGATTTTTAATGAAGGCATTCCATTTAGCATCATCAAAGATCATTGTCTTTTCAAAAACTTGTCTTGCATACTTTTTATAGGTTTGTTCGTCATTTAATTTTCCCCAGGCTTCCACTTGTGTTCGGTAGAAATCTATAGGATGTTGTTGCTTATCAACATCATTATAATACATCATAGTAACAGTAGCCAATATTTTTTCATCAGAAGCTTTGTTTTCATTTTTAAGAAATTGGGCTCTTGCTTTGGTGGCTTCATCAAGTGCTTTTTTTATTTCTGCTGCAGTTTTCCCCTGCTGCACCAGGGCTATTTCAATTTGTTGTAAGGAGGCAGCAAAAGCCATTAATGGTGAGCCAAAAATTCCTTCATTTATATACATGCGATGTTCAGCATAAGGCCTCCATGCATCGTAGGCCTTCCCCCATTCTTCAAAAATTGTGGAATAACCAGGTTTGCCTTTTGCCCAATTGATAAAAGTTTCTTCTGCTTTTTTCTTTTGACCAAACAGGTCATATTTTAATAACTGTTTGGTTTCGCCATCATAAAATTTCCAGTAATTAGCAATTTCTGCATAGCTGGATGCTAATTGCAATTTGACAGACTGGTCTTTTCTCATTTCTTCAAACATATATTTCAGCCTGACATCACGCAGCTTTACCAGTGTTGGATTGTCAATATCAGTTTTCAGCTTTACGCCATAAGAAGTTTCATAGCGATTGGTGCTGCCGGGGTAACCATATATCATCGTATAGTCGCCATCTTTAAAACCCTTAATTGATACTGGTAAGAACCACTTTGGTTTCAACGGAATATTTTCTTCGCTGTATTCTGCTGGCAAACCGTCTTTACTCATGTAAACGCGAAATACAGAAAAATCACCAGTGTGACGTGGCCATTCCCAATTATCAGTATCGCCGCCAAACTTTCCTATACTTTCTGGTGGTGCGCCAACAAGACGAACATCTTTGTAACGTTGATAAACGAAAAGCAAATATTGATTGCCTTTAAAAAGATTGCTGATCCTTGCTTCCATATTTTGTGAAACATCCGAAAATTTTGCATTCAAATTGCCCAGCACACGACTTTGCCTTTGCGTTCTATCCGATCCCGTTAAACCCTTTAATGAATCCATTACCATTTGCGTAACGTCTTCAATTCTTAAAAGGAACTGAACTGATAAACCGGAAGGAATTTCTTCATCTCTGGTCTTTGCATAAAAACCATCCTTAAGATAATTGTGTTCAAGTGTACTTGCGGAAGTAATTGCACCATAACCACAATGATGGTTGGTAAATAGCAAACCTTGTGCACTCACAATTTCACCGGTGCATCCGCCGCCGAAAATAACAATAGCATCTTTGATCGATGGTTTGTTCATGCTATATAATTGTTCTTTGGAAAGTTTTAACCCTCTTTTCACCATATCATTATACACCTGCTGGCCGAGTAACAGCGGCAACCACATGCCCTCATCAGCTAATGACTTAAAAAGAAAAATGACAGAAAAGACAGACGTGAATAACAGCTTTTTCATATTATAAATTTTATCAGCACAAACCTAAGTTAAAAAATATGCGGAACAAATGATCACCATTGATAAAACTTATTATTTTTATAAGCTAAAAAATAAATAAAATGATAACAACCACCACACCTAATATTGAAGGAAAGAATATTCAACAATACTACGGGGTAGTTTCCGCTGAAGTAATTATCGGCGCTAACTTTTTTAAAGATATTCTTGGCGGCCTTCGTGATTTTTTTGGGGGTCGCAGTGGCACGTATGAAAAAGTGCTTGATGAAGCAAAGCAAAACGCCATGCAGGAGTTAATTCAGAAAGCACAGGCCCATGGTGCGAATGCTGTAGTTGGTATCGATCTTGATTTTGAAACGGTTGGTGCCAATGGAAGTATGCTAATGGTAGTTGCTACAGGAACAGCAGTAAGAATTAATTAGTTTGTTGTTGTAAAGTTGAAGTTGCTAAGCAAGGATCCCCATTAATGTTTTATAAGACAGGTTGCTTTGAAACTATTGGTTTAATGTTCTCCATAAAAGGTCCTTCAACTGGATCAATCCTTTTTGTGTAAAGGATGAAATAAAAACATGCGGGATGTTCTTTGGTAATTCTTTTTCGATGGCTGTCATCAACTCTTCATCCAGCATCTCACTTTTACTGATGGCAATGATGAATTGCTTATGCAGCAACTCGGGGTTATATTTTTCCAACTCGTTCACGAGAATTTCAAATTCTTTTTTATGATCATTGCTATCGGCAGGAATTAAAAAAAGTAATACAGGATTACGTTCGATATGACGAAGAAACCGATGACCTAATCCTTTGCCTTCGGCAGCTCCTTCAATGATACCGGGCAGATCGGCCACACAAAAACTTTTTCCATCACGGTATTCAACAATTCCTAATTGCGGATTGATAGTGGTGAAAGCATAATCAGCGATCTTTGGTTTAGCAGCTGTGATAACAGAAAGCAACGTTGACTTACCTGCGTTGGGAAAACCAACCAAACCAACATCGGCCAGCACTTTTAACTCAAGTACTTTCCATCCTTCCACACCGGGCAGCCCGGGTTGCGCATATTCAGGCGCCTGGTTTGTGGCGGTTGCAAAATTTGAATTGCCCAAACCACCCTTACCGCCTTTAAGCCAGATCACTTCCTGTCCATCATCCATGATCTCTGCTTCCTTTACTCCCGTTTCTTCATCTTTTATAATCGTACCAAGCGGTACTTCGATATAAATATCTTTTCCATCGCGGCCACTCATATTATTTTTCATCCCGCCTTCGCCATTTTCTGCCAATACATTTTTAAAATAGCGGAGATGAAGCAGTGTCCAGAGATTGCGGTTACCTCTTAAGATGATGTGACCTCCCCTGCCGCCATTCCCCCCATCGGGTCCAGCCAACGGGTTGAACTTTGTTCGGGCAAAATGCCTGCTCCCGGCGCCGCCATGCCCGCTTCTGCAAAAGATCCTGATCTGGTCAACAAAGTTTGTTTTCTCCAATTCTGAAAGTTGAGCGGCAAAAGTAATGGTTCTTGAATTGGTGATAAGAACAGAGGAAGTTGAAGAGGGCAACGCAACCTGGCTGAAGAAAAAATTGAAGTTGATTACAAAAAAAAGAAATTAATAAATGAACAATATCTAACGGGTAGATACTTACTACGGCTCCCCTTTAGGGGACAGGGGGTTGGGCAAAAAAAAAACGCCGGCCTTACGGGGTCGGCGCTGTAACGCAGTAAATGGATACTTACTGCACCACTAACTTTTGGCTAAGAACTGATTCATTGTTCCTGCCGGTCACTTTTACAAGATAAACACCTCTTGCAAAGGATGATTTTATGGAGATATTTTCTACCTGGTCTTCCGATTGTACGTTCACTGCCCGTTGCATCACTACTTGTCCTGTTACATTTGTCATTTCGATATCATAATTGCCGGAAGGTATTTTTCCAAACTGCAATGTGAATTGATTATTGGTAACGGGGTTTGGATAAATAGAGATCTTACTTTGAGCTATAAGATTATCCGGGGCTTTCCGTGTTACGATCTCCGATTCAGTTGTATTCTTTGGTCTTGTTTGCAGATAATTACTGTTTGCAAGATCAGAACTGCGGAAGATACCAGCTTTTGATTCGTATTGAGTAGCCGTCCAATCTTTTGGATCAACCAAAAAATATGCGTTGCCATTTACAGCGCTGCTTACTAAAACTTTTCCTTCAGTTGTAACAACAGCTCCGTTGGTTGTAAAATCCTGCGGTAATCCTTTAATATATCCTAACAGCTTTGCCGCTTTTGTTGCTACATCTATTTTATATACACTATTACGTGAAGAAAGGATATAGAGATTTCCTTCATCATCAGCGATCATATCACCACCCCAGCTGCTACACTTATTATGAAGAGAAACTCCTCCGTTAGAAGGGTCATCAACCAAAGAACCGAGTTGGGTGATCTGTAATTTTTTCCCCGTTGTAAAGCGAATAAAAGTATTGCCATCGTTGGACACTGCATAACCAGTTCCATCAGGATTGATCGTCATACGGGTGATGATCTTTCCTTCGTCATTATGCATGCTGCCCAATTTTGTAAATGATTGATCAGTTACATAAAATACTTTCATTGTTTTAAGATCAATATACCTTAACTGGTCAATGAACATTGGCGTGAAGTAAAGACGGTTATTCTTTTTATCATAAGCCATTGCTGCTACGCCTGTGCTGAAAGGAGCCTGCATATAATCTCCGAATTTGAGATCCGGTATTGCCTTCCATGCTTTTCTTGTACTAACATCATAAGCGGGCATTGTAGCATCTGAACCATTTAATAATACCTGGGTGAACTCACCGGTTTTCAAATCGAGCTTGCGCAATGCATTCCATCCACTACCGGTTGATTGCAGATCAGTTATTGCAAAAGCAAAACGATCATTTTGAGCATAGATAAATGAAGAAACGCTTAGCGTACCAAGAAGAAGGGCCGAAGAAAGTAGATTTTTTCTCATACACAAGGTTTTGATTTGATTGAAAGGAAAATTAAGTTACGAAGATTCCCTGTTAATCCGAAGAAAAAATTTTGGATGGAGCATCAGTGGCAGGATGGCCCATAATTTTGCCCTGTGTTGGTAAATTTACTTAAGAACTTGCTGCTCTCACATTTAACTATAATGATCATCTCCCGATCGAATGCGTTCTAATTATCAAAAAATATTTACTGGCAACTTTTAATTTATTGCTTACGATTTGCTTTTATAATTGAAAAATCAACCCCTTTTACCGCCTTCAATATGGATGATGCTGATCCGTACTTCATTTTAAAGTTCCCTTGAAAACTATTGCGCAGGCAGCGCATAATTTATTTTAAATCAATTATTGCTCTCATTCAATCTCGTTATAAACCATGTTATCATAATTAAAAGCATTGTCATGAAAACACCACTATTTACCGGCAAATATTTTTTACCGACGCTAACAGCGATCCTGTGTGTCCAGCTTTCAATTATTTTCCAGGGCTGCAAAAAATCAGTTGAAACTTCAACAACTGAAGAAATTGCAACTAAGAGAAAACCTCAGGATCCGCCCCAACCGCTTCCTTTTTATTTCACTAATTGTAACCAAAATCCTCAGTATTCCGCAACCCTTATAAAAGGGGTGGCTGCGAATGTTTCGATTACAAAAAATTATGTAAACAGTCCGGGTGGTAGCTATGCTGCTTTCACCAGCGCCACCGTGAATGGGATCACTGTTTCGGCACCAGCCGGAACATTTAATGTTGGCAGCGGATCAGTTGTATTCACTGCCACCGGCACACCGATCGGCACGGGCTCTTTTTATATTTGGATTGGCGTTGGTAACATTCAGCAATGTATGATGTTCATTATGGTTGTCAACGCACCCGCTTCCGGCCCTACTGTCGATCCGGGTCCTACAGAAGGATCAACAGGGGTTATTAATTTTACCTATAGAGGACAACCAGTAGCTTATACAACAGTGAGAGCCGGTGATGGCAAGATCTGGTTACAACAAAACCTGGGTTCGCCACAAGTAGCGATGGCCGTCTGGGACGAGGCATCTTATGGGGATTATTTTCAATGGGGACGTTGGGATGATGGCCACCAGGTTCGCAACAGCCCAACCATTACAGGAGGACCTTCGCTGTTAAATCCTTCTAATATTCCTTCAGGAAATCCAAATTTCATTGTAGGGCTAACTGCAGGCACCAAATGGTGGGGTACGGGCGGTTTATCCACTGATACCTGGAGTGGCACTTCGACTACTTCTACTAACGGAAAAGATCCCTGTGTTGCGTTGGGTGCCGGCTGGCGATTACCTACTGCAGCAGACTGGCAGAATTTAAAAAATTATGACGATCTCGACGGTGCATTGGCTGCCTATATGTCCAACCTGAAGCTTCCTTCGGGTGGGTTCCGGACTGCAGATGGCGGATTTGTTTTCAGCAATGGCGAGAGTTTTTACTGGTCAGCTACCGCGTCTGGTAATCATGCCACAGGTTTATTCATTAGTGATAACACGTACCTGGCAACGCTTCAGGCTTCATATCGCGGGGATGGATATAATTGCCGTTGTGTGAAGGATTGATAATAAAATTATATGCCATGAAAGATGGAATATAAAGGCTGACGAAAGTTGGCCTTTTATTTTTTTACGGCTGATCAGTTTTTTTCCAGGGCTGATAGGTTTCATTCTGCACTGATAAACCTGCAGGTATTTCTCTTAGTGGCTCACATTCCTTCCAGCTTTCAAACATTTCTTTAGGAAGTGCCTGATAAAGTTTTGTTCCTTCAGTTTTCCATGCGATCATTTCGTCTGTTACCTGTTTAATTATTTTTCCAGGGTTGCCGGCTACTAAACTTCTCGCAGGAATTTTTTCATCTTGTTTTATAAAACTTAAAGCGCCAACAATACACTCATCACCTAATTCCACATTATCCATAATCACAGCATTCATTCCTACCAAACAATTTTTTCCAATTGTTGCACCATGTATTACTGCGCCGTGACCGATATGGGCACCTTCTTTGAGTAAAACAGTTATACCGGGAAACATATGAATGGTACAATTTTCCTGCACATTACAACCATCTTCCAGGATGATCTGTCCCCAATCGCCCCGTAATGCCGCACCCGGACCTATATAACAATTCTTTCCAATAATTACATTGCCTGTTACCGCTGCCAGCGGATGAACGAAACTGCTTTCGTGAACTACAGGGATGAATTGGTTGA
>DASUTO010000270.1:0-9240 GCA_036374555.1 Chitinophagaceae bacterium | reverse complement strand
GTGATCGTAACAATAATGCCACTGAGATTCTTATCGATTTCAGTATAGTCGTAAACGGTGCCAATCGGAAGCCCCTTCATTTTTACTTCATTTGATTTTCTAAGGCTGCCGAGATCGGAGAAAACTGCGTATAAATGGGTTTCTTTATTGAAGACATTTTTGCCTTTCAAAAAATTAAAACCTACAATAAGTAGTGTGAGAGCGACAATGGTTAAAATCCCGACTTTGGTTTCGTTACTGATCTTCATGAATATTTGTTTACCCCTATATGTTTACAGGATGCCAAATTAATAAAATAATTCAAGCTATTTAAAACTTTAAAAAGCGGGGATAAAATGTGATTATCAGCGTTTAGTCACCGGAACTTGAGACACATTTTTGCGGTTGAGATTTGCAGCATCAGTTTGCGTAGCTTTTGTATCGGGACTCTTGCCGCCATTGCTTGCCGGAGCTTTCTCTTTTGAAGCAATATAATTAGCTAAAGCACTTATTAAGTTCTGTACGATTTCATCCTGGCCTTTTTCACTATCAAGATATTTTTCTTCCTCTTTATCGCTGATGAAACCAGTTTCAACCAATACACTTGGCATGCCTGTCGCCTGCAACACCCAAATCCCTTTATCATTTCTTTGCTTAACACCGCGGCTGAACCTGCCTTCTTTTACAAACTCCGCTTCGATAAGATTGGCAAAATGAAGAGAGCTTTCAAAATATTTCTTTGTATACAATAATTGAAAAGCTTTCATTACCGGGTCATTGATCTCAGGGATGGTTATGGTACTATCGGTTTCTCCAAACTCATCATCAGGTGTGATAGTGCCTGATTTAGCATCGGCTCTGTCGGCAGCCCAGATAAAGGTTTCTGTTCCGTGAGCGGGGTTAGGCGTATAATAATATCTATAAGTTTTTACCTTTCTTCTTTTTTTCCCTTTACCAACCCATTTATATCCGCTCTGCACTTTGTGCCTTATTTTAGGGGCTGAGTTTACGTGAACAGCTATGAAGAGGTCGCCGCCCGATTGATTGGCAAATTCTGCACGGTAACGATTAGCCAGGTTTTTATCCGGTTTATTACCGGCAAGAACATCGGTTGTTCTTGTATAAAGGACCTTAACACCGGGAAATTTTTCTTCAATAGCCTTACCGAGCTTTAACCCGATTGCAAGACATATCCTGGCCTCTGTGGTTATAAGACCTCTTGCTCCCTGGTCTTTACCGCCATGACCGGGGTCAATAATAATGGTTTGAACCCCTTTACGTTTAGCAACAGGAGCATTTTTGAATGCAAATGCGAAAGGTAGAACTGCAATAAAAACAAGAACGCTGATAACTCTCCTGGACATGGTGGATATTAATTTTAACGGATTAGTTTTCAATCTTCACAAATCCTTTAAGTCTGAATGATTTATTTTTGTTTTCCAACGCTATGATGCGACTGCACAAATTTAGATCAAATTACCTTTTTGCCGGCCTGCTGACTGCAATCTTCTTTACACAAACGTGGAAAAGTACCGCTAATTATAGCAATCATCAAAATTTTTACATCGCATTAACACCTCAGCTGGATACTGTTCCGCAAAAAAATAAAGATAGTCTTATAAAAAGGCCGCCCATAAATGCTGCCGATACTTCTAAAATAGATTCAATATCAAATATAAATCCGCTGGCTGATACCACGATCATCAGGATCGACACGTTCGATCTGAAATTATCAAAGGATACACTTGATGCCCCGGTTGAATATGAAGCAGAAGATTCTGTTGTAGTGCTGGTAAAAGACAAGAAGGTTATTCTTTACGGAAAAGCGAAGATGCATTACAAGGATATCGATCTAACGGCTCCGAAAATGGAGCTTGACCAGCAAACGCAGATCCTTACAGCCTTTAAAAGTGTGGACAGTACCGGTGAACTTATAGATAGGGCCCATTTTTCACAAGGTGAAACAAAATTCCAAAGCGACACGATCAGGTATAATTTTAAAACACAAAAGGGGTTAACGAAGAATACATTCACCATGATGAATGAGATGGTCATGTCTGCGGAGAAATCTAAAAGGGTCGGGAATGTTCTTTATGCCCGCAGGGGTGTGCTTTCAACTTGTAATCTTGACGACCCTCATTTTGGTTTTCGTTATGACAAAATAAAAGTGGTCAATAATAAAGTGGCAATAACTGGCCCTGTCCATCCGGAATTTGAAGGAGTGCCAGTCCCGCTTTATTTGCCGTTTGGTTTTTTCCCAATGAATAAGGGAAGACATTCGGGTATCCTTGCGCCAACCTTTACAGCGAACGAAGATTTTGGTTTGGGACTTGAAGGGTTAGGTTATTATAAAGTATTAAGTCCATATTTTGATGTCACGCTTCGAACCAATCTCTATTCTTATGGAGGATGGACGTTCAATGTAGTTCCGACCTATCGCAAAAGATATCGCTACCAGGGTCAAATGAATTTCAGTATTCAAAATACCAAATACAATTTCAAAGGTGATCCGGATTACGTGATAAACAAAAGTTATAGTATCCAGTGGAGTCATTCTACTGATAGCCGTGCAAGACCAGGTACAAGTTTTTCAGCAAATGTAAATGCTGCGTCCACCAGGTATAACCAGTATGTGCCAAACAATGTAAACACAAATTTTCAAAACCAGTTGGGCTCTTCTATCACGTATTCAAAGACATTTAAGAATTCCAATTTAACGGTTAGTGCAAATCATAATCAGAATAACAGCCTTCATCTGATCAATTTAAACCTGCCCGATATTGGTTACTCGCTGAACACTTTTTATCCATTTCAAAGAAAGGAGATGATCGGCGCACCAAAATGGTATGATAAACTAGGGCTTGCTTACAATGGAAATGTAAGAAGCCAGGTTTCATTTTATGATACGGCAGTGCGTGTAAATGATCTGCTCGACACGTTGCAATGGGGTGGAAAGCACAATTTCCCTATCACACTTTCGCTGCCACCGATCCTGGGCGGCAAATTTTTAATATCGCCCAACGTATCTTATGAAAATACCTGGATAGCAGAAAAAGTAAGAAGAAAATGGAATGATGTATTGGATACGCTTGAAACTACGGTTACCAAAGGTTTTTATGTGGATCACCGGGCATCTTTTGGTATCGGTGTCAATACGGCGTTATATGGCACATTTAATTTTAAAGGCCCAAAAGAGATGGCGATCAGGCATGTGGTTCGTCCAACTGTCAGTTTCAGTTATTCTCCCTCCTTATCAAAAGAACATTGGTATAAAACGCGAATTGATACTACCGAGAAATTATATTCCTACCCGGAATTTGAACGAAGCCTTTTTGGTTTTTATGGACCGGAAGATTTTGGCGGTATAAGTTTTGGCGTGGATAATAACCTGGAGATGAAAAAGAGATCCAAAAAAGATACGACCGTTGATAAGAAGAAGATCCGTTTGATCGATGGATTTGGGTTTAATGGTAGCTATAATTTTATTGCCGATTCATTTAAGCTAAGTACCCTTAATTTCTACCTGCGTAGCACCTTGTTTGATAAAATAAATATCACGGCAAGTACAGTATTGAATCCTTACCAGTTCGATACAACAGGCGCCCCTGTAAATAAATATGCATGGCAGGGAGAAGGGTTTAAGTTAGGAAGATTTACGACGGGTAGTCTTTCCATGTCAACAGAGTTCAGAAGCAAGCCAAGAGATGAAAAAAAGGAACAGGAACGAAAACAAATGGAGCAACAACTGTTGAATGATCCATTACTGGCCACTGATGCGCAAAGCCAGTTGGATTATATGCGCCGCAATCCGGCTGATTTTGTTGATTTTAATATCCCATGGAGTATAAGTCTTAGTCTTAGTGTTTATTATAATGAAAGGTTCAGACTTGATCGCAGGGAATTTAAAAAAGAATTCAGCAGCAACGTAAACTTCAATGGCAGTTTTTCACTGACGCCAAAGTGGAATTTTGCGGTAAATGGTTATTATGATTTCGTGACAAAAAATCTGCAGACATTTACGATGAGTATTAACAGGGAGATGCATTGCTGGCAGTTATCCATTAATGTAACGCCGGTTGGTCCTTATCGTTATTTTAGTTTTACAATAAGTCCAAAATCGGGCATGCTGCAGGATCTGAAGGTAAACCGTACAAGATATTTCTATGGTGATTAATAAAGTTTACTTACATAATGATCTTTCATTATCGTAAATACTTTTTCTTTTAGTGCCGGGAAAGAACCACTATCAGTTACCGTGACTGCAGGCAAAAAATGTATTTCCAGTTTATGTGGCCAGAAATAAAATGGTTTACCCATCGGCAATACTTTTTTTGTATTCAACATTATTGCAGGAATAATATCATGCCCTGTTTCGGTTGCTAACCTGAATGCGCCATCATGAAATTTTTTCAAGGGTTCAGAAGTTCTGTTCCTCGTGCCTTCGGGATAAATGCTCATGTGCATTCCTTTTGCAAGCACTTCTTTCATTTTTTCAAAACTTTTCCTGCGGCTTGTTTCACTTTTTCTATCAACTAATACAGATCCCTTCATATAAAAAAAACCAAACAAAGGAATTTTTGCAAAACTGCTTTTGGCAATTGTTTTATTGGGTCCCGGTATATAAGGACACGAAAGCGGTACGTCCATTAGCGAATTATGATTGCAGGTAACGATATATGTTTTACCGGGAATAAAATTTTCTTTGCCTCTCACTTTAATTGGACAACCAACAAGAGTAAGCCACACATTCATCCAGAGCTTTGCAATTTTTATAAAAATATCCTGGCCCTTTGGTTCAGGTATCAGCCAGCAGAGCATGGAGGGAATAAAAATGATAAGAAAGGTAATAAGAAAACTGAGCAAAGCCCAAAAGGCAAAAACACGACCCAGTATTTCTTTTACAATTCTCATGCTGAATGCTGGAAAGTAGTTATCTCTTTAAAAATTGAATTTTTGATCTTCGGCCACTCTTCTTTTAATATGCTGAAAAAAACGGAATCTCTTCTTCGGTCCAGCGGCATTTGCATATGACTGCGCAATACACCCTCTTCCTTTGCACCAATTTTCCGAAGACCTTGTTTGGCTCTTTCATTCAGGTTATCGGTTTTTATTTCTACTCTTTCCCAATCCAGCACATCGAATGCGTAACTAAGCATGCAAAATTTAGCATGAAAATTTATTCCTGTTCCCTGGTAATGTTTAGCGAGCCAGCTCCATCCGATTTCAATTCGTTTATCATAATAAGAGATACTGCCAAGACTTGTACTTCCGCATACATCGCCGGTTGCTTTTTCAATTATGGTGAAAGGAATTCTTTTTCCCTCTTCTCTTTCTTTCAAAGCTGTTTCCACCCATCGTTGAAGTTCTGCTGGGTTATTTAATAAAAAAGTGAAATACCGCCAGACCGATGCATCATTTGTTATTCTTGCAAAAGGGGCAATATCCACATGCTGCATTGGACGAAGTATTACCTTATCGGTTTCTAATTTTAATGATTGAGGAATTGTCATGTGGTAAAGTAAAAATTTAAAATTCAAAAGTAAAAACTATATGACGGTGTAGTAAGATTATTTTTTTGACTTTTAACTTTTGAATTTATAACCTCCAATTAATTGGATCTATACCATTTTTAATAAGCCATTCATTTGCTTTGGAAAAATGTTTACAACCAAAAAAGCCTGCATGTGCAGAAAGAGGTGAAGGATGCGCAGCCCGCAATATCAAATGTTTGCTTTCATCAATTAAAACTCTTTTTTCCTGTGCAAATTTTCCCCATAGTAAAAAGACAACATGTTCTTTTTCGTCAGATATTTTTTTGATCACTGTGTCTGTGAATTCCGACCAGCCAATTTTAGAGTGACTCATGGGCTCACCTGCACGAACAGTAAGTGATGCGTTTAATAAGAACACACCTTGTTCTGCCCAATGAGTAAGATTACCGTGATTTGGAATGGGCACACCAACATCTTCGTTCAGTTCTTTAAAAATATTTATTAATGAGGGCGGTGGTTGCACGCCGTTTTGTACCGAAAAACATAAACCATGTGCCTGTCCCGCCCCATGATAAGGATCCTGTCCAAGGATAACTACTTTTACTTTATCGATCGGCGTCGTGTCAAAAGCATTGAAAATTTGTGAACCGGGGGGATAAATGATCTTGTTTTGTGTTTTTTCGGTTTTGAGGTGCAGCACGATCTGCTGAAAATAGGGTTTATCGAATTCGGATCTGAGAATTTCCTTCCAATGTGGTTCAATTTTTACATCCATCAATAGTTTGAAGTTTAGAGTTTGAGGTTTGAAGTTAAGTAAAATGAAAAAACCTCTCCTTGAGAGGTTTTCTTGTGATCCGGATTGGATTCAAACCAATGACCTGCTGCTTAGAAGGCAGCTGCTCTATTCAGCTGAGCTACCGGACCATTTCGAGAGGCGCAAATGTAAGAAACTTTCCCTAAAGCATTACATTTGAACACCAATAGAATGCCATGATCTCAAAATTTAATTACGGAATTGATACACTGACTACAGGAAAAGCAATTGCACTTGCAAACGGAAGGCTGAAGGGTACGCTCAATGCTGAAGCCTCAAAAAAAATACATGAATCACATGATCATGTAAAACAAATTGTCGCAAACAATAAAACAGTTTACGGCATCAATACTGGCTTTGGCATTTTAGCCAATACAAAAATTTCTGAAGAAGATACAGCAACACTGCAGTATAAGATCTTGCAAAGCCACAGTGTAGGAGTGGGGGACCCAATTCCCGTTGAAGTGGCTAAACTAATGCTGATCACAAAAGTACATGCATTGGCACAAGGATTCAGTGGCGTACAGTTATCAACTATTGAAAGGATACTATGGCATATTGAGAATAATGCGATACCTGTTGTTCCGGAAAAAGGTAGTGTGGGTGCAAGCGGAGACCTGGCGCCATTATCACATTTGTTTTTGCCGTTGATTGGTTTGGGCGAATGTTATTATAAAGGCACAAGGTACAAGGCACAGGATGTCCTTAATAAGTTTTCAATTCGACCAATACAACTCGGACCCAAAGAAGGGTTAGCACTTATCAACGGCACTCAATTCATTTTATCTTTTGCAGTAAAAGCTGTGCAACGAATGCATAATTGTTTGGAAGCTGCAGATATTATCGGTGCCATGAGTCTCGAAGCATTGACCGGCACCAAAGCTCCATTCGATGAACGTTTACATGACCTGCGTCCGTTCAATGGAAATAAATTAGTAGCACAACGGTTAAGATTATTACTAAGAGATTCTGCTATTATGCAAAGTCATGTTGATTGTGGAAGGGTGCAGGATCCTTATAGTTTACGTTGCATGCCACAAGTGCATGGTGCAAGCCGTAATGCATGGTTACATCTAAAAGAATTGACCGAAATAGAATTGAATGCGGTAACTGATAATCCGATCATACTTGGCGCAGATGATACCATAAGCGGGGGAAATTTTCATGGACAACCGTTGGCATTGCCATTGGATTATGCCTGTTTTGCCGCATCTGAATTAGGAAATATTTCTGATCGCCGCTGCTATTTATTACTCGAAGGCAAATGGGGATTACCCATGTTATTAATGAGAGATGTTGGATTGAACAGTGGTTTCATGATCCCTCAATACACTACGGCCGCACTCGTGACAGAAAATAAGACCTTATGTTTCCCTTCAAGTGCTGATAGTATTCCAACATCACTGGGGCAGGAGGATCATGTAAGCATGGGTAGCATCAGTGGGCGAAAATTAAACCGTGTTTTGGATAATCTTGAATTCATACTTGCTATAGAATTGCTCTCCGCCTGCCAGGCAATCGAATTTCGTCGTCCATTAAAAAGCTCTGAATTATTAGAGTTTGCTCATGATCGTGTTCGTGAGCATGTCAGCTTTGCTTCCGAAGACAGGATATTTGCTGATGACATCAACAAGATCGCCGGCATTATCAAAGATTTTTCTTTTGTAGAAAGGATAAATGAGTTTGCCACTTCGAAAAAAATTGTACTGGACGATACCTTTAGTATATTCAGGTTATAATGATAAGACTCTAATTAATCGAAATTGTCCTTTGTATTTGAAGAAATGAGTATGAGCAGTTACATCTTAACCACACTCTCCAATGCCAGGTTCATCATCGGTAGCAATGCCATCTCCCTTTCATCAGCAGATATCTTTTCATGCGTAGGAATAATATCTGAAACAGTAAGAAGAGTGGCAGCAGATTTTTTTAAATACCGTGCATTGGCAAACAAAGCAAATGCTTCCATCTCCGCCGCTAAACATTTATATTTTTTTACAATTGCAGGCTTATCTTTTTCAGCACGGTAAAAAACGTCACCGGAATGAATGGGTCCGGCCTTTACTTCAAGGTTTAATTCAACAGCTGTATTATTAATAATATCAAAAGCATCTCCCTGGTGTTTGAATCTATCTTTTTTATAACCATAAGCGCATTCAGCATAAGTAGATTCGCTGCAGGCAGTTTCGGCATTGACCAGGTCAAACAGCTTCATTTTTTTTGTGTATGCGCCGCAAGTACCAATGCGAATGATACAATCTACTTCATATTCCGTAAACAATTCAAAAGAATAAATGCCGATCGAAGGACAGCCCATACCACTGGCGCCAACGGTTACTGGTTTGTCCTTGTAGGTGCCGGAGAAAAAATAAATATTGCGTGTGCTGCTAACCAGTTTTACATTTTGTAAAAAGTTATCGGCAACATATTTTGCTCTCAAAGGATCGCCAGCCAGTAAAACGATCTTTTCAATTTCCCCCGGCTTAGCACTAATATGAATACTCATAGATAATGACTTGTTTTAAAATGAAGATATTCAATTTGTGAAAGATTAACGATTTTTGCAATCATGAATCATGAATGGCTTAATGACAGATCATGCAAGGGGACATTCATAACTCATAATTAAGTATTATGTCAACACTTACTCAAACACGATACGACGCCATCAAATACAAAACCCCAACGGGAAATAAGCTCAGCTGCAAAGGCTGGATACAGGAAGCGGCTTTAAGAATGCTATTGAACAATCTTAATCCCGAAGTTGCAGAACGGCCGGACGATCTTATTGTGTATGGCGGTCGGGGGAAGGCGGCAAGAAATTTTGAAGCACTCGATAATATTATTGCAGCATTGAAAGTATTAGAGAATGATGAATCGCTATTAATTCAATCAGGCAAACCCGTCGGCATTCTCAGGACACATAAAGATTCTCCAAGAGTCTTAATAAGTAAT
>DASUTO010000269.1:0-11393 GCA_036374555.1 Chitinophagaceae bacterium | reverse complement strand
TGGTTTACTTGTATCCATGTACCGGAAGGATCAGTATAGCTAATATTTCCACCAATAGTACTCCACGTATAAACAGAAGTTGGATGTGGATTCGCAACATAAATATCACTTGTAGCAGTATCAGACATGCCACAAAAGAATGGAATTTCCGGAGTAATATCGGCTCTTGGTGCTAAAAACAAGTCAATAGGTGCCACAAAGTCTTTTAACTCTGCGGTGAAGGATGCAGAAGCTCTTGTTTTTACAACAAGCTTGTTAAATGGAGAACCACAAACGTCCCCACCCAATAAAGTTACCGGGTCAAGTCCCAGCTTAGAAAGGTTAACCGAGAATTCCATGAATTGGTCTTTACCATAATTAACAGCAAGACTATTATCCTGCAGCACTAATTGAAAAGGACCGGCCCATGTATTGTTACCACTTCCCAGACCGGTATAAAAAGCTCCGGCAGTTTTTGGTAATATACTCGCATAGCCGTATTGGGCTCCCATAGTCGCGCCATCAAATTGTCCCGACCAGATAAAATTGGCGGGTGTTATACTCAGAGTAGCCCGGTCAATCCATATACGAGCCTCAATATTTGTCAGTGTAGAACTTTGGTATTCACCAGTAAAAATAATATCACCCGGCTTAGTTATATTGCCCGCGGCATCCAGCTGCCAGCTTGTATGGCCAGCATCCGGTCCATAACCATAGAAACTTGCAGTTGCCCTATCATAATAAATATCGGTCTGGTACATTTCAAAATCGAAATACCGGTTACCAGTTGTATTGTCAAGCGATAGAGCACCAAACATCCATAAAGAGTCAGTGGCAGGAACAGTGGGAGTTGACCTTCTGACGTGCATAAAAACATCCAGGATATCATTTTTGTCAGGGATTCCCTGTACACCACCTGTCCAGTCCGCCGGGCTCATTCCATTCTTATCTGATCCGGCCGTAAAAACAGTCGAATCGTTTCCGTGATAATCACGAACATACAACGCATCCAACCAAAGCCTGTTGTTGATCAACGAAAACTTAGGTCTACTCATAGAACGATAAAGCGGTGCCATTCTTTTTGGCCAGGGACTAGCATCACTCAAATAGCCGGCAACGACTGCAGCAGCACCGGTGGTATCAATCACGAAAAGACCAGTTCCGGCAGTACCATTATTAAACCAATCATCATTACCACTTTGCACGAAACCATTGAAGAAGTTTGCCCGTAAATCGGCGTCTACTCCAAATCCAGCTTTAATGATCGGTGTGGTAATTTGCGCGGAAACGATGACTGAGAAAAATACCACCCCTAATAATGAAAGTAAAAATTGTTTCATAAGCGTAAATTGAAAAGTCACTAAATCACCCACTCATACAGGAAAAGAAAAAAGGTGGGGTGGACCTTTCCTGCATTCTACCAATACAGTTATTAGCGTTGAACTACACGAATTGATTCAACAGTCGAATAATGGGTAGTGCCATCATTCATGTTGCAGGCAATGCGGTAATAGATAACGCCTGGGAAAATGCCTTCATCTTTCCATGAAAATCTTACTGAATTGTTACAGGCTACCTGGTTGATGACATCATAAAACTCGCCATCATAAGACCTTTCAACGTTAAAGTCTGAAACACCGGCTGGTGAATCAATACCCCAATTCAGTACTACATTCTTCTTGGATTGATGATGAATACGGAAATAGCGGAACTCATGATTAGTATTGGCATTTACAGAAGCAATTGATTTGCTGGTAACTGCCTCATTTTTACCTGAAAAGGTAAAGCCGGTAAATGCAATAAATGCAACGGCAAATACAAAAAGCTTTTTCATAAGGTAGAATTTTTAATGATATGAAAGTAGGCTAAGATGAAAGTCTGGACAAGGAACAAATACTGGTAAAATACACTCAGATTAAGAAATATCATTCTGGTGTTTCGTGTAGTACTTTGTAAAGTAGCTTTACCATGAAAAAACCCTCGTTAAAGAGGGTTTAAAAAATCAATCAAATATTCACTTTTTGAGAGGTTAGTTTCTTTTAATTATTTTTCGATTAATAATATTGGTACCCGATACGACTTTTAAAATATAAATGCCTGCAGGAAGATTATCGGTATTACTAATAGTTATTTTGTTTTTCCCTTTTACTAAATTATAACTTGCTGATTTTAATTTATGTTGATACTGATCGAGGATTTGAACTTGTACCAATCCACCATCACCGGAAATTAGATCAAATTTCACCTGAGATTTAAATGGATTGATCAGCGATTCAATTTGTAAACCTGCTTTATCACCAATTAATTGAATAACCTTAGAATATTTGTACTTATTACTTTGTGTG
Organism: Chitinophagaceae bacterium; assembly: GCA_036374555.1. GTDB lineage: Bacteria > Bacteroidota > Bacteroidia > Chitinophagales > Chitinophagaceae > VBAS01. The sequence goes on along the minus strand of DASUTO010000269.1, from coordinate 9,069 downwards.
TGGATCGTTTTAATTCTATACCACGAGAGAGTATTGTCTAATAATTCCGGATCGGTGTAGGAATAATTATTTAATTCGGCTGCGGGATCCTTAAAACCTTGTATTTCTCCAATAGAAACAAATCTGCTTCCATCTTTACTTTTTTGAACTTCGTATTTTACCGGTTCATCTTCTTTGGAAGTAGTCCAGTATAAAACTCCCTGGTTATTTTCATTTCTTCCTTTGAAGGAGAGAAATTCAAGATCTAACAAAAAGTTACAGGGGTCTACATTTAATTCTATAGTGGCTCCCGCGGAAAAACGACAACTTGAATTTGAAAGATTGGTAGGGCTGCTGGCAATAACAGCTCGGTACAGCGAACCACTATCTGCTGCATAGGCAACAAACGGTGGATAGGAAACAGCATATTCCCATGAAGATCCATTCCATGTCGGAGTTTCAGGTCCGCCGCTAACCCCGGTTGATGTCCATGTGGCTCCATTATCTGTGCTAATTTCCCATGTATAATAGACATAATTATCATAATAGGATGAGATAATTGCTCCCACATCAACAATATTACTGTCGCAAACAAAAGGATTTGGCCCGGGAGTAACTGTCACTTCCGGACTGCAAGTCGCCAGAACAATATCGTCAATAGCCCAGTCATTACCTCCGCCACCGGGTGCATTATTGCGTATTAATAATTCAAGGCCGGTTTCGGTTGGTCCTGTTTTGTAAACAAATCCTCTTTTTACCCATGAGTTGACTGAATCCGATGCCGCCTGTGTAATACCAGGCCCGGTACCGGTATAGTAAATATTGCCTGTTTGATAATAATCCTGTCCATTAATCTGGAAGGCAAGATTGGGTGGTACGCCCGAAGAATCATTTGTTGCGAAAGGAATATAACCTGCATTAGAATGGTTTCTTCCTACAGAATCGCAACCACATTTATAGCATACATTTCTTACCCACGCAGAGATTTCATAATAAGTATCAGGACATAAGTTAGTGATAATAGATCTGACTGCTGTGTCAGTTTTGTAAGCAGCATTTACAACCAGCATATAACCACAAGGGTTGGTAGAACTTACAGGTTGCGTTGTGTCACATGGTGGGTTACCTTTTGCGGTATTGGTAGCGCCGGTATGATCTCCTATTATATCCCATACCGAGAAAGTTCTGAAACCGGAAATTGGCTTCGCAATAGCATTATTCGTGGTATAGGTTGAACTGGTATTATTTGCAATTCCGTAAAAGTAATCGTTTGGACCAGCTCCACCGGTATTGAAAATCGAATAGGTATACCCTGGTACTGCTGTTGATGTACCTCGGTTTCTTGGAACATTAGCTGTTCCGAATGTTCCGTTTGTTTCGATGCCAACCTGATTCGTGGCGGAAAGTGAGCTTGAACATAAACCAGGGCTGGCATAAACAACAAGACTGTCATTCTTAAAATTCACCATTTTCATATTAGAACCATCCCTATATGTAAAGCTTCCGCCACCCCAATTAATTTTTTGATTATATGTTGCGTAAACCTGTACCCGGTAGGTAGCCATTATGATACATGTACCACCATAAAAAGAAGGACGGGAAGAATTAGACAATGAACCCCTATAACCAGAGGAAGCAGTCGGTCCTAAATTAATCTGGATGATAGTATCAGAACCACTGACGGTGTACCAGCCTGCATCACTGTCTCTTGCATCTGTAAATGATTTGTATGTTTTGCCTTCATTTGTTTGTGTAGAAAGGGTCCCGGAAACTAATGTATAGCCTATATTATTCTGCAATGTATCAAAGAAAGCTAAACTATCTACTGTGCCAGAACGAACAACAAATGTTGCTCTAATTTCCAATATATCACCTGGTTCTACACCGCCTCCCGTTGCAAGTTTAGTGATATTGATATAACTTTTGCTATAATCGATATTTGCTGATGATGAGGTACCAGGATTGGTAATGCAAATATTAAAATTCCATCCTGTACCCGGAGTGTAAGTATTAGGAGTATAAACCCGAACGTAATAAGTGTTTCCAATTGTCAATCCTGTCCCCCCAGGCAAAAGGCTTGTACCACTAACGCAGGCTAATTCTGTAAACGAACCACAAGACCCTGAAAATAATTGAATATAAGATGTACATATATTTGACCCAACGCTGCTTAAAGTAATGGTTGGAAAAGCTGATGTTGCCGTAAATGAATACCAAACATCAGCCCCGGGTGTACCTGAACATGAGCTGGAAACTGATGGACTTGATACCGTTGCCCCTGCCAATGTTCCAGCGGTGCTACCGCAGGATGTCACCGGAGTTAATGTAGTAGCGCCTGAACAGTTATCATTCGAAGGCGCAGCATTGGCTGCGGGATCAGTTATACATATGTCAAAAGTAGGTGTCGAACCATTGTTGGTCGTAACCCGAACGTAATATGTTTGACCAACTGTAAGACAAGTGGCATTTATTGTTTGAGTGGTCCCATTATTTGTGGTTCCTGTTATGCAGGTCAAGCTCCCACAAGAGCCGGAAAACAATTGAATGCGTACTCGATTGGTAGAACCGTTGCTCAAGGCAATTGTAGGATTTGGTGACTGGGCAACAAATGCATACCATACATCAAGAAAATTGTAGCCGGAACAGTCTGTAAGACCAGCCGTATACGTAGAGGCTACTAGTGTTCCGGCTGTATTTACACAGGTTGCTCCCGATATCAGCAATGTTGCCGCACCACATAGATCATTTGCCAGGCCGGCATGAGTTACACAAATAGAAAAACTTGCCGCTGTTCCGCTACCTGAGGGATCAGCTCCCAGATTTGACACACGGATCCTATAAGTAGTACCGATTGTTAACCCACTTTGAGTGATCGTTGTATTTCCGCAAACAGGAGCTCCCAGTGCTGCACAGGCATTGGAGTACATCTGTAGGCGGGGGTTTGTGATGTTCGCACCAAGGTTGCTTAATGTTACTGTATGAGTAGTGGCAACAGCTACAAACGAATACCAAACATCATAATAGGTACCGGCTGCAAAACAGCCCAATGCCGTGGCGCCGTTGGCTGTGGCCAGGTTCAATGAACCGGTTGTATTAATACAACCAGTATTTGACGTTAATGAAATTGCATTTGCACATTCATCGTTAGTTGGACCTGTATGCGTAACGCATATATTAAATGTATTAGAGGCACTTGTAGTACTCGGATCTGTGTAGACCCTAACATAATAAGTAGTGCCCGGAATAAGAGTTGTAGATACTAATGAAGTACCGCTGACACATGCTACGGAAGCAAGTGATGCACAAGATCCCGAAAATAACTGTATTTGGGGATTAGCAGGAGCAGATGACAAAGCAATTGTTGTGTTCGCACCAACGGCAACAAAACTATACCATACATCATTTCTGTTTGCAGTTCCACACCCGATTGAAGCTATAGTAGAAGGAGTCGCTCCCACTAATGTACCTGATGTATTTGAACAAGATAAATTGGATGTTAAGGTTATCGCCCCCGCACATTCATCATTTGCAGGTGGAGTATGGGTTACACAAATATTAAAGCCCGCAACACCGCCAGCGCCTGAAGGATTGTTGTTTAAATTGGCTACACGAACATAATATGTATTTCCAATTGTGAGTCCCGCTTGTGTGATCGAAGTAGTACCACATGCAACGGAGGTCAATGATGCACAGGTACCACTATATAATTGCATTTGCGGATTTGTAATATTTGCACCTAAGCTGCTTAGGGTTATAGTTTCCGTTGTTGTTGTCGCCACAAACGAATACCAAACATCGTAATAAGTACCTGCTGCAAAGCAACCCAGTGTACTGCCGCTGGCAGAGGCATCATTTAATGTACCGGCGGTATTGATACAAGTAGTATTGGACGTTAGAGTTATTGCGCCCGAACAGTCATCATTTGCCGGAGGGGTGTGAGTAACACAGATATTAAATGCCCCGGCACTACCGTTGCTTTGTGTATAAACGCGGATATAATAAGTATTGCCTGCAGTAAGACTAGTGTAAGTTAGCGAAGCATTTCCGCATGCTAATGATGTAAATGAACCACAGTTACCCGAAAGAAGTTGTACACGGACATTTCCAGGAGCAGATGACAGTGTAATTGTATGTGAAGAACTTTGTGCCACAAAAGTATACCACACATCATACTTATCAGAAGCACCACAACCTATACTCGTACCTGGAAAAACAGAAGGGTTCCATGTGGCATTTACATTGGTACCTGCAGTATTCACACAGGATGTAGATGACGTTAATGTTATTGCAGCGGAGCATTCATCATTGGAGGGCTGAGCAAATGAATTAAATGAAAGCATCAGACCTAATAATACAGAGATGGCGGTGGAATAAGGATATCGGAAACGTTTCATTTCGTCTAAAGGTGCTTTGGTTTTTCAGTAATTGGATAACGAACAAAATAAGTGGAACTATCTATTAATAGCAAGAGCATTTGTACTTTAAAAAAGACGGGGTTTTACTAATATAAATCGGGTAGTAATGCTTAGGCATTAATAGAGTTTTATAAATAGTTTAGCAACTCTAAAATCCAAGAAAAACCATGTCACTAACAAATGCACGAACCAGCATTTTGACAATTTGTTTTATTACATTGTCAAAATTTTTATTCGCACAATCAGACGATTGTAATTCCCCTTCATCGCTTACGCCAGGCTCAACTTGTGTAAACACGTATGGAACTTTGTTCAATGCTACAAGTTCAGGAATAACGGGATCTTGCACCGGGACTAAGTATGATGTATGGTACACGTTTACTACGCCTGCAGGATGTAGTTCAATTGATATCGATATGGCCTCGGTATCGGCCGGCGGAAATAACTTAACGGCAAGCAATACTTTTATGGAAGTGTTTAATGACCTCAATTGCGGCACTACATCAGTTAGTTCATGTACACCAATTGGAACAACACTGACCTTAGCCGTCAGCCCATCCACTGGCTATCGATTGAGATTATTTACCCTTGATGATAATCCAAATACTAATGGAGCAACCCGTTGGGATTATAATATTTGTATAACTTATGTGCCTCCACCTGCAAATGATGATTGTAGTGGTGCCGTCACTCTAACTTCAGCAACAAGTTGTTCAACAACTGCTGGTTCGTTAACAAACTCTTCTACCAGTACTGGTTTGCCGGTCGGCTGTGAGTCGGTAGGAACTCACTATGATGTATGGTATAAATTTGTTGCTTCAAATACCACGCATACAGTTACAATCAGTGGGCAGGGTACAAATTTTACGAATCCGCAGATTCAACTATATAGTGGCACATGCGGATCATTAAGTTCAATAGCTTGTGGTACTACTTCAGTAAACTCATCTGCATTGAGTATTGGTCTTACCTATCATGTAAGAATTTCAAATATTGGAAGCAGCCCGGCAAGTAATGGTGGTTTTAATATATGTATAACCAATCCAACACCACCTGTGCTTGTAGTTGCTGGACGAATGAAAGAAGTTTACAAACAAACAATTCTTTCCGGTTCCGGCGCATTGCAATATCCATGGGAGATAACTTACGGACCTGACAATAATTTATGGATAACAGAAGCAAGGGGCGCCAAGGTTTATAAAATGGATCCCAATACGGGAACAAAGACTACTGTACTTGATATATCACAGGGAAGTACATGGCTTCCTTCACCTTCCGATTCACTGAATGTGCAGTTTTCGGGTGCTCAAAATCCGTGGCCACAGGGCGGAATGGCCGGGTTGGCTCTTCATCCGAATTTTTTGGATGGTTCTGGTCTTAATGATTATATATACATATCTTATGTTCACAGGTATTTGGGAGGCAGTTCACCATCAGGATATTTTTTCAGAAATAAGCTGGTACGGTTTACGTATAATCAAGGAACTCAACGATTAGAATCACCAGCAGTTCTATGTGATACTTTGTCTGGTAGCAATGACCATAATTCACAAAGAATAATCATTGCACCTGTCGGAGGAACTAATTATTTGTTCTATGCGTCAGGGGATATGGGATCGGGTCAATTTGGAAACAGAATGCGGGCACAAAAAGCACAAAATCCTGCGTCATACGAAGGAAAGATATTGAGATTTAACCTAATCTCTGATGGCGATGCCGGAGGTAATGCATGGATACCTAATGACAATCCTTATTCTCCGACAAGCGCAGTATGGAGTATCGGCATTAGAAATAACCAGGGCTTTGCCTATAATCCGGATCTGAATATTTTATATGGTTCATCACACGGCGCTTATAGTGATGATGAAATTAATATAATTGAACCATTCAAAAATTATGGGCATCCGTTGATCATTGGTTTTGCAGATGGCAACTACAACGGAAATTCTATACAAGGAACTAATACGAGCGTATCGGCAGGATCTCCATGGCCAGATAACAGCGGAATTTCTACTTGTCCGCCTATTGGAAGTGAAGCTGCAAACAAGTCTGCTATTGACGCAAACGGAAACGGATTATATAAGGACCCTCTCTTTTCTGCCTATGCGGCACCACAGGCTACAATTACTAACATTTGGCAAACTAATCCAGGCAATGGTGGTTGGCCATCTGAAGGTTGGTCCGGTCTTGATCTTTATAGCAATAAAGTAGTTCCAGGATGGAAAAATTCTTTGACAGTAGCATCCCTTAAATGGGGCCGCGTTTTAAGATTAAAACTAAATGGTGCAGGCACTGCAACATTACCTAACAATTCCGTAAATGATACAATCAGTTATTTTGGAAGCCAGAACCGCTTCAGGGATCTTGCATTTTCTCCTGATGGTAAAGACATTTTTGTTATCATGGATAATACTTCTACCACATCAGGTCCTGGATCCGCTAATCCTGTTGTACCAAATTGTGCAGGTTGCGTTCAGAAGTATACGTTCCTTGGTTATTATGATAATGCCGGCAAAAGTACTATTCCCACTTCTATTGATGTCGCAGATGGTACCGTTAATTCATGTAATGCCGGAACTACAATAACTATTGACAACACAAATAATAATCTTTGGGTTCCAATTACCGGACCAGATGGGAATATCATGGCGGAAATTTTTGCCAATGGAAATAACCTCGGAACTGTCACTTCATCTTTTTATAAAAACTCCGGCCCAATAAGAGTAGCCAACACTACTTTTTACCTGGACAGGAATATCACAATTACACCGCAAACTCAACCTTCATCTACAGTTAAGATCAGATTTTATATTTCTAAAGCTGAACTAGATGCATTGATCGCTGATGCAGGCAGTGGAGTTTTCAGTATTAATAACCTGCAAATCTTAAAAAACAATGATCCATGTAGCGCCACGATCACTGAAGCTACCCTGGCAATAACACCCACGTTTGCCGAGGCACATGGCGCAAATGGCTATGTGCTGCAGGGTGACATAACCAGCTTTTCTTCGTTTTACTTCAGCAGTAGCAATTTTACATTGCCATTAGACCTACTTTCATTCACAGGACATTTACAAGATAATAATTCAGTATTGTTGAATTGGAAAACTGAGAATGAAATCAACACTTCTCATTTTGTAATAGAAAGAAGCGCAGATGGTATTCGTTACAGCGGTATTGGAAATGTAACGGCCAATGGTCGTAACAATGCCGGCGGATCCTTTAATTATGCATTTACCGATAACGATGCAGTGAATCAATCATCGCAGAGATTATATTATAGGTTGAAGATGGTTGATATTGATGGCTCATTAGAATACTCAAACATTGTTTCTGTTTCAATGCCATTTGTCACAGGTAAACTGGGCATTTCTCCAAACCCGGTACTTAATGAAGTGAAGGTAACGATCGCTTCGCCGGAAAACGGAAAAGTGCAGTGGAAGTTGATGGACAATGTCGGAAGAATACTTCTGAAAGGCGCACAACAAGTGAAAAAAGGTGAGGGAAACAACTTTACTATTAATATGAACAGATTACCAGCAGGTACTTATTATTTAAGTGTTAAGGGTGCAGGTAATGACCAGGATGTAAAAATTCAGAAGTTGTAAACTGATCACGGCCATTTTTTGAAATTATATTTTTCAAACCCCGGTAATGATTGCCGGGGTTTTTTATTGTGATTCAAAAAGTTAATTATACTGCATAACTGTATCGCTTATTATGACGCATTTTCATTCACAAAATTCATTCATGCATCTTTTAAAACAAGCCTAAAGAAACTCCACCATAAAAATTTCTTCCGGGCGCTGCATTATAATAGCGGCCACCCGCCGCATTAATATCATTCCCGAGGCTATATGTAACATCAAATGCATTGTCAATTCCTGCAAACAATTCAAGCTTGTTTTTTTTCTTCAGCTCTTTTCTCCAACCGATCCTTGTACCCAAAAGATTATATGATGAAGCATATTCACTATTCGCATCATTTAAAGGAATGGGATCGCTGTAATAGTAAGTAAGATTAATATAGATGCCCGGTTTAGTTGAAATATCTAAACCCGAAGCCACTGTATTTTTAGCTACACTCGGCAATTTTTTTCCGCTATAGTCATTTGTGAGTTGTTTAAAATCGCTATACGTAAAATTATTCCATGTATAGCTAACCCAGACCCGGGCGGTATTGACAAAAGAATTATGTTGTAAAAGCAGGTACGACACCTGCGACTCTATCCCTCTTTGCTTTGTTGAACCGGCATTGATAAAATAATCACCATTGCTGGCATCTCTTCTTTGCACAATGGCGTTTTTTAAACGATAATCAAAAGCGTTTACTTCCGTATATAATCGCCGTTGCAACCAACTACTTTTAAACCCTACCTCATAATTAATTCCATGTTCTGCATTCAACTCAGTGCTTATTACGCTGGTAGAAGGCAATACTTCGGCCACAGTTGGAGGTGAAAATCCTTTGGCAACACTGGCATATAAATATAGATCGTTTACAATTTTTTTTGAGATGGCCAGTCTTGGTGCAGCTTCATTTTTATAAGATCTTTTTTGCTCAGGTAAAGAAGGAATAGAAAGTCGTTGTATTTTAATTGATGACTTATTAATGCTAAGGCCCGCAGTGACATTTATATCATACTTCAATCTAAGATCGGCCTGTGCAAAGATT
>DASUTO010000268.1:0-8968 GCA_036374555.1 Chitinophagaceae bacterium | reverse complement strand
GGGGTTCCTTTTTTTATCAATGCTGATAATATAAACCATCATCATTCCTGTTTTCTTATTCCATATATGAATGATGTAACTTATTTCAATGATTGTATAACAAAATTACTCAGAAGGTGTCAGACCTTTATCTATATTTTTTAAGAATAATGTTTATTCCCATGCTTACTATATTAATTGATCCGAGCATGGTTGGCGTAATTCTTGGCTTATTAACACTACGTTCCTGGTGGATCGTAAAATTAAAGACACCTTAAAGATAGTTGCCGTGATTGTTGTTGCTGCTGCAGGTATTTGGGGTATTAGTTCCCTGAAAAAAATTCGGGTTTAAAATAAACACTTTGCTTTTAAAAAAATTCAATTTAAACCGCAATTCATTTCTTGCGTAGAAAATTGAAGATCATTTGCTGATTAAATTCAAAAAAATATGAAACGATATACTCCCGGCTTTGTATTCTCGCTGGTTTTTTCAGTTCTTTTTCTCGTTGTATCATTTATCCTTCTTTTCCGTGATCCCGGTTAAGCATGAAACCTTTAAAAAACTAAATGTTGGTTATTAATTTAAAAAACAGTTTTGCAGAAGCAGGTAATGTCACATTATTCATTGCACGGTTTTTTAGGCAAGCCATTAAACCGCCTTATGAAATAAAAGAATTCGTAAGACAATGCTATATTATAGGATATAAATCCATACCCCTAGTTGCCATTACCGGTTTCATTATGGGATTGGTGCTTACCATTCAGTCACGGCCTACATTGGCAGAGTTTGGTGCGGAGTCATGGTTGCCAGGCATGGTTGCACTTTCTTTGATACGGGAAATCGCTCCTGTGATCACAGCATTGATCTGTGCCGGAAAAATTTCATCCGGTATTGGCGCCGAATTAGGTTCTATGAAAGTAACAGAGCAAATAGATGCGATGGAAGTATCTGCTATCAACCCTTATAAATACCTGGTGGTTACAAGAGTACTCGCAACTACACTGATGGTGCCGTTGTTAGTGGTGTTGGCAGATGGAATTGGAATTTTAGGCGGCTATGTAGGAATTAATATTCATAGTGACGTCACCATGTATCGTTACTTTTCACAGGTGTTATCCTCACTTGAATTTTTAGATATTGTACCGGCTACGATTAAAACTTTTTTCTTTGGATTTTTCATTGGTTTGATTGGTTGTTATAAAGGATTTACCGCAGCCAATGGTACTGAAAGTGTAGGAAAAGCTGCTAACTCTGCGGTGGTAACAGCATCCCTTGCGATATTTATTATAGATATGATGGCTGTACAATTAACTGACCTTTTTTTCTGAAATAAAAATGATACAAGTAGAAACAAATACAATAAAACAAGCAGTAACGGATCACCCTGGCCATGAAATAAATACTAAGGTTGGACCTGTGATAAATATAAAAGGACTGTATAAATCATTTGGAAAAAATACAGATATATTGAAAGGTGTAGATCTTACTGTAAGAAAAGGCGAGAATCTCGTGGTGTTAGGAAAGTCAGGTTCAGGTAAATCAGTATTAATAAAATGCCTTGTTGGTTTAGTTGCTGCCGACATGGGTGAATTAGAAGTATTTGACACCGATATCACCAAACTGAACAATCAGCAACTGAATGAAATAAGGATCAGGATCGGTTTTCTTTTTCAAAATTCAGCGCTGTATGATTCAATGACAGTAAGAGAAAATCTTTCCTTTCCTTTAAAACGTCATTCAAAAAAATTAACGACTAAAGAAGTAGAACATTCAGTAAATGAAGCGTTGGAAAGTGTCGGGCTAAAAGAAGCAATCGATAAAATGCCTTCGGAATTATCAGGTGGTATGCGCAAAAGGATCGGGCTGGCTCGTACGCTTATCTTACGTCCTGAGATCATACTTTATGACGAACCGACAACGGGTTTAGATACCATCACTTCCAGGGAAATAAGTGAATTGATACTGCACATTCAAAAAAAATATAAAACAACCTCCATCATTATTACACATGATATGGCTTGTGCGAAGCTGACCGGTGACAGGTTGGTGATTCTAAAAGATGGAGTGATGGTAGCAGAGGGCAGTTATGCAGCATTGGAAAAAAGCGATGATGCATGGGTGCGTTCATTTTTTATTTGATCATTTATAAAAAAATAAGTTATGCGTAAAGAATCTGGAGGAGCATGGAAACTGGGAATTTTTGTAGTCCTGGGTTTAGTGTTGTTTATTTCCACTATTTATTTTGTTGGTAAGCAAAAAAATATTTTCGGAAATACATTTCATTTAAAAGCCCAGTTCAAAACAGTAAGTGGCTTGAAAGTGGGAAATAATGTTCGTTTTTCGGGTATAAATATTGGCAATGTAAATGAAGTGGAATTGTTAACGGACACTTCTGTGATGGTGGACCTGGTGATCAGAAAGAAATACCAGGAGTTCATCAAAACAGATGCAAGGGCAAGCATTGGTTCCGATGGATTGATGGGTGACAAAGTATTAACCATTTCTCCCGGCACACCCGGTAAAAGCCCGGTAAAAAATGAAGACATTATTCTCACAAAAAATGCCATAGAAATGGAGGATGTAATGCTGAGCGCAAAAACAAGTGTGGATAATGCCGGTGTGATCACAGCACAACTCGCAGAATTTACCACTAAGATGAATACAGGAAATGGGGCACTTTCAAAACTGATCAGTGATGAAAAATTCTCCAATAGTCTGCAAAGTACGCTTACAAACCTGCAGACAGCTTCCAATGAGTTTGCTTTGTTTACAGCTAAAATTAATAGTGGCGGATTGAGTGAATCACTTGACACGACCATGCGTAATATACAAGGAGCCACAAAAGGGCTCAACGAAAATATGGAAGCCGCAAAAAGTAATATTTTATTAAAAGGTTTTTTTAATAAAAAGAAAAAAGCAGATGCCAAAAAAGCTGCCGAACTGAAAAAGGAAGAAGACAAAAGAAAAAAACAGCAAATTAAAAACACCGAGGATTCTATAAAAAATATCAAGGCTATAGCTCCGGTAAAAAAATTAACAGGTGGTTTATAATAACAGTCATGCTTATATATTTGATATTTAGCTAAAAGACTGGTTGAAATTATTACACATTGAGAAATTTAATCCCCTTAAATGTGTGAATCATGTAATTTATTCAGAAAACTGTATAACATTTCTGCTTCAAAGAGTGCTCACTTTTGCATGTTAGTACTTCAATTGTAATACAAAAATCATGAGTCGCACTGGTAACAATATCGGGATATTGGTAAAAAAGCTTACGGTCAGCTATAGTGACCATGGTCCGAATGATGCCCCTGTTATCATCTTTATTCATGGATTTCCTTTTAACAAATCCATGTGGCACGGGCAAGCAGAAGCATTAAAAGATAATTACCGGGTAATAACATATGATATCCGCGGACATGGAAATTCTGATCCGGGTATTGACGATTTCTCTGTTGACCTTTTTGTCATCGACCTGCTCCGTCTCATGGAAAAGTTAAAGATTGAAAAATCGATCCTGTGTGGCTTATCCCTGGGTGGATACATTGCGTTAAATGCTGTTTTAAAGCATCCCGATCTTTTTGATGGGCTTATTTTGAATGATACACAATGTATAGCTGATACACCCGAAATAAAAGAAAACCGGTGCACCGCAATTATCCGCATTAAAGAAAAAGGAGTGGAACAGTATGCTGATGAAATTATAAAAAATCTTTTTGCTGCTGAATCCTTTATAAAAAGGGGAAATGTAATTGCTGAAGTAAAGGAGATGATCATTAATACTCCGATACAAACTCTTTGCAATACTCTGCATGCTCTGGCGGAACGTAAAGAAACCTGTAGCCGGTTACCGGAAATAAATATCCCCGTGCTTATCATCGTGGGCAAAGAAGATAAAATAACGCCCATTGCTGCTGCCCAGCAGATGCATGAATTAATTAAAGATTCAAGCCTACAAATCATTCCGGATGCAGGCCATGTAACCAACCTGGAGAATCCCACCGCATTCAATTTTCAACTGGTGAATTTTTTGACCATGGTTGGGAAAAAATCGTTTTACTTAAGTGATACAGATAGAAATTAAATTACTGAGTACATATTGTCATCTGAGTGCCGATAATTGTCCTTAGCAATGAAACGCTGTACCGAATCAGCATTAGTTCAACCGAATTCAATTAATGTGTGAATTGTATAACTTTTTTGAAGTATTATATAACATCTCCCGGGGCAAAATGACTCAACTTTAGCAGTACCCGGTATAAAAAGAGGGGCTTTTGAAAATATTCATTAAACACATGGTAAGCAACCGCTGTAAAATGGTGGTAAAAGAAGAGCTGAGAAAGCTTGGGCTGCATTTTATTGTCGTCGACTTAGGTGAGGTAGAGATCATGGAAAATATTTCCGTGGAACAACGGGAGCAAATGAAAACCGCGTTATTGATCTCAGGATTTGACTTAATGGACGACAAAAAAGCTATACTGATTGAAAAAATTAAAACGGCCATTATTGAAATGGTTCATCATTCAGATGAAAACATTAAAATAAATTTCTCTGATTATTTGAGTGAAAAATTAAGTCACAATTATACGTACCTGGCAAATTTGTTTTCCGAAGTACAGGGAATCTCGATCGAGCATTTCATCATTGCACATAAAATTGAGCGGATAAAAGAATTGATCATTTACGATGAGTTGAACATTACGGAAATTGCCTGGAAGATGAATTACAGCAGCGTTGCTCATTTATCCAATCAATTTAAGAAAGTTACAGGTCTCACTCCTTCGCATTTCAGGCAACTGAAAGATAAGAGACGAAGATCCATTGAAGAGGTCGGGACCCCGATAACTTCCGGAGCAAATGGCATTGATAGAGGCAATTGACCTTTACAAATAAACTTTAAAACAAATAAAGTGGAAACCACGAAAGCACAGAAATCACAATATGCCAGAAGTTTGATAGAAGCCAGCCTGGATCCCCTGGTAACTGTCAGCACTGAAGGTAAGATCACTGACATGAATGAAGCGATGGCGAGTATTACTGGCATGACCCGCGAAAAACTTACCGGTACAGACTTCTTTGATTATTTTACCGAACCACAAAAAGCCCGTGAGGTCTACCAGGAAGTATTCGCAAAGGGATTTGTAGCAGACTACCCCTTAACTATTAAAGATCATAAACTAACAGATGTGCTATTTAACGGCTCTGTTTATAAAGATGAACAGGGAAGTGTCCTTGGTGCAGTCGTTGTGGCAAGGGATATTACTGAACAAAAAAGAAATGAAAAAGAATTAATAGAAGCAAAAGTATTTGCTGAGCTGGCAACATTAATTGCAGAAGAAGCAAAAGGAAAAGCAGAGACGGCCACAGGGATAGCAGAAGATGCGGTGAAAGCAAAACAGCAGTTTTTGTCAAACATGAGTCATGAGATCCGTACTCCCATGAATGCCATCATTGGCTTTACGAAAGTGTTATTGAAAACTGATCTGTCTGCAAAGCAAAAAGAATATTTGACAGCCATAAAATTAAGTGGCGATGCATTGATTGTATTGATCAATGATATACTCGACCTGGCAAAAGTAGATGCAGGAAAAATGACCTTTGAACAAACTCCGTTCAAAATGGCCTTATCCATATCGGCCATGCTTCACATGTTTGAACCAAAAATCCAGGAAAAGAATTTAGAACTGGTGAAAGAATATGATAACAGGATCCCTGAAGTGCTCTTAGGCGACCCGGTGCGTTTACACCAGATCATTTTAAATCTTGTAAGTAATGCAGTAAAGTTCACAGCAAAAGGAAGAATTACGGTAAGCGTCAATTTAATTCATGAAGATGAACAGAAAGTTACGGTTGAATTTGCAGTGACCGATACTGGAATTGGAATACCGGCAGATAAAATAGAAAAGATCTTTGAAAATTTTCAGCAGGCATCCAGCCGTACATCAAGATTATATGGAGGAACGGGATTGGGCCTTTCAATTGTTAAACAGTTGATAGAACCGCAGGGTGGAAGCATTCGTGTAAAAAGTAAAATTGATGAGGGTTCCGTTTTCAGTTTCAATTTAAATTTTCAAAAAACAAATGCTGAAGTGGAAGCTGAAGCAGAAATACTGGAGCTGGATACGGAAATTAAGAATATTAAGATATTGGTGGTTGAAGATATTGCCCTCAACCAGCTCCTGATGAAAACATTGCTGGATGATTTCGGATTTGAACAGGATATTGCTGCCAATGGGAAAATAGCTATCGAAAAATTATCTCAAAAGAGCGCCGACGGAACAATCAAATCGTACGACATTATTCTGATGGATCTGCAGATGCCGGAAATGAACGGATTTGAGACGACAGAGTTCATCCGCAAAACCATGAATTCTAAAATCCCCATTATTGCTTTAACGGCGGATGTAACCACAGCTGACCTGGCAAAATGCAAAGCGGTTGGTATGAATGATTACATCGCCAAGCCGGTGGATGAAAGAATTTTGTACAGTAAAATAATCGGGTTAGTAAGAAAACCGGCGCTCATAAAATATAGTGAAGATAAAGGGAATGAAAACCGCCAATGTGAAAGAATAAAATGTACTGACCTTGCTTACCTTATCCGCCGTACCAAATCTGATCCGAAACTGATGATGGAAATGATCTCCCTTTACCTGGAGCAAACTCCACCCTTGATCGCGATAATGAAAAAAAGCTTCAGGGATAAAGACTGGGGTTCTTTGCATGCAGCCACACATAAAATGATCCCTTCATTTTCCATTATGGGTATCAGTGCAGATTTCGAAAACATGGCAAAAAAAATTCAGGATTATGCAAGTACACAACAATTGCCAGATGGAATACCTGACATGGTTTTACAGCTTGAAATTATTTGTGGGCAGGCTTGTATAGAATTGACAGAAGAATTTAACACGATTAAAAACGCCGGCTCATGAAAAAAGAGAACAAAATGCATCTGTTCCTGGTTGATGATGATGCTTTATTTCTGAAATCCCTGGAAATTGAATTTCATCATCATACAGACTTCACTGTTGAAACTTTTGCAACAGGTGAACTCTGCCTGGAAAATCTATCCCACAGCCCCGATGTAATTATTTTAGATTATCACCTGAATGGCATAGATAAAAACGCAATGAACGGTATAGAAACCCTGGATAAAATAAAAGCATTAAAACCTGAGATCCCGGTTGTGATGTTATCCTCCCAGGACAAAATAGATGTGGCTATCAGTTGTATGCATCACAGGGCTTTTGATTATGTAGTGAAAAGCGAAACTGCCTTTCTTCGCCTGCAAAAAAATATTACCGCCTTTTTCCATTACGAAAAAATAGAAAAAGAGTTGAGCTGGTATATGGCAAGAATGTAGTTACTCATGATATTTCCAGGAATGTGAATGATACAACTCCTGCTATCTCCCCGGGCAAATGCATGATTCTTTATTTCGAAAATTCTCTTAACAAACAAAATAAAAATTGAAAAATGAAAAAAATTAAATTAGTGATGGCGTCGGTACTTGTTGTAACAGGTTTTATTGCCTGCAAAAACTCTCCAACAATTGCGCAACAAGATGCAATGAATTTAAACAACTATGTGGATTCAATAGAAAGCCTCACCCCGGTTTATACAGCTTCTTATTGGTCCGACCTTGATAACGGATACCAGTTAAGAGTAACTAAAGCGGATAATACAATGGCCACACTGGAGGCCTCTGATAAAGCAAAACTGGATGAAAGCAAAGTACAATATGCTGCATTGAAAACCACTTACGAAATAAAGATCAAAGAAGCAGAAACAACTGCGGTGATAACTGCCCCGGATTACAGGCAGGCATTAAGAAACAACTTGTTTGGAGAAGGTATCATTGGTTCTGATATGAGTTTTGGCTTCGCTACCGCCAATAATTTACTGAGCATCTACAGAAAATTTGTAAATACGGTTGACGAAAATAAAAATAATTATAGTCGTGAAGATTGGGATGAAATAAAAGTATTGTATGAAGCTTTGGATACCCGTAAGAATACAGTTGAAAAAGAACTTCCCGATGGTGATAATACGAAAATAGCAGGATTGAAAATAAAGTTCTCAGCCATAAAAGCAACTCACAGGGGTGGAACAAAGGGAGAAGAAAATAAAGCCGCAAAAGAAAAAGCTTAATAATATATGAGCCTTTAGAAGATTAGCAAGCGAAACATGTGAATGATGTAAGTTATTACTATAGTTATATAACACTTACCATTACAGATATACCAACCTTTGTAGCTACTAATTTTTCACAAATAATAAATCTGATCTTATGAATTATCTAAATATTGCAAGACTGTTTACAGTGATACTACTTGTAGCCGTATGCTTGCCCGTGTATTCCCAAACCGAGGCACCCATCCCATCAAAATTTGAAATGAAAAAAGATGGTGATGGCGATGGCGTTAAAAACAAAAGAGATAAATGTGCTTCTACACCGCCTGGCGTTGCAGTAGATGGTACGGGTTGCCCGGTTGATACTGATAAAGATGGTGTAGCAGATTATTTAGATAAATGTCCTTCTATACCAGGATCGGCAGGCATGAATGGCTGCCAGGATAAAGATAATGATGCTGTAAGCGATGATAATGATCTATGCCCTGATGTGCCAGGTGATCCAAGGTTTAAAGGTTGCCCTGATAGTGATGGTGATGGCATAGAAGATTCAAAAGATAAATGCCCGAACGCAAAAGGATCTGATATGTTCATGGGTTGTCCTGACACAGACAAAGATGGCGTGCAGGATGCAAATGATAAATGCGCAGACACTAAAACGGGAGTTAAAGTAGATGCAAGCGGATGTCCAGCTGATAGTGACAAAGATGGTATCCTGGATGCAGATGATAAATGCCCCGATACAAGAATGGGTGTTAAAGTAAATGCTACCGGATGCCCAGCTGATACAGATGGAGATGGCGTATTGGATGCAGATGACAAATGTCCTGGTGTGATAGGTGATGCAGG
>DASUTO010000267.1:0-7163 GCA_036374555.1 Chitinophagaceae bacterium | reverse complement strand
ATCAAAAAAGTAAACGGTGTAGAAGATGTTATTTCAATAACGACAGCCGTTAATCTTATAAAAGATTCGGCAACAGAAAAACTAAGACCCCAGGCTATATTTGAGGAAAAGCCACTTTCGCAAGCAGAGATCGATAGTTCCAAAAAAGTTTTTTATAATCTTCCTTTCTATAAGGGTTTGCTATACAATCCTGATTCAAATGCATGGTTGTTGGGTGTGCATATTAACAAAGGGATCCTTGCTTCGAAAGCAAGGGAAAAAACAGTGGCGCAGATAACCTCTTTATCCGATGCATTCAGCAAAAAACATTCATTAGACACACATTTAAGCGGATTGCCGCTTATCCGCACCGTATTAGCAAAAAGAATTGCTGACGAAATGCGATGGTTCCTGATTTTATCTGTATTTCTTTCAGCAGTTATATTATTATTTTTCTTTCGATCGGTAACAAGTATGTTGTTATCAATTACAGTAGTTGGTATCGGGGTAATATGGAGTTTGGGCATGATGGTTTTGATGGGCTACAAGATCACTTTGCTTACAGCACTTATTCCGCCATTGATAGTAGTAATTGGTATTCCAAATTGTATTTACTTCCTGAATAAATTTCACGTTTCTTATGGTGAGACAGGTGATAAATCAAAAGCACTTGTAAAAATGGTGGACCGAATGGGTATCGTTACCCTTTTTTGCAATATCACTGCCGCCATTGGTTTTGCTGTTTTCTTTTTAACCCGCAGCCAGATATTGAAAGAGTTTGGTGCGGTGGCCGGGGTCAATATTATGCTATTGTTTTTTATTTCATTGATACTGATCCCTTCGGTATTAAGCTTTCTTCCTTCGCCGAAAAAGCGGCACACAAAATATTTGGACAACCCAAGATTACGACGCTGGCTTGATAGACTGGAACGTTGGTCACTCAATCACAGAAAATTTATTTACGCATTAACCGTTGGAATTTTGATTGTAGCCGTATTGGGGATATTAAGGCTGGAAAGCAATGGTTATATAGTAGATGATCTTCCTAAAACTGATAAGATATATACGGACCTGAAATTCTTTGAAAGGAATTTTAAAGGTGTAATGCCACTTGAAATAGTTATTGATACAAAAAAGAAAAGAGGCGTTACCCGATCTCTTTCCACTCTTTTAAAAATTGATTCGCTTTCCCAATTTTTGGCGGCAATGCCAGAGATAGGCAGGCCACTTAATATTACTGAAGGTTTAAAATTTGCAAAGCAGGCTTTCTATGAGGGTGATACGGCTAGTTATTCAGCTCCGACAGAGTTTGATATGGTCCCGCTGAAATCATATCTTGATTTCAAACCCGATTCAGGTAATAAAGAAAATTCTTTTGGCAAATTGGTGTCTTCATTTATTGACAGCAATAAACAGGAAGCAAGAATAAGTGTAAGTATGCGGGATGTTGGCAGCTATCGTCTACCCCAAATTCTTGATACCATACAACGAAAAGCTGATGCAATTTTTGATACAACTAATTTTCATGTACAGCTAACCGGCGCCAGTGTTACTTTTCTTGAAGGAAGCAATTTTATCATTAATGGTTTAAAGGAAAGTATTATGTGGGCATTTGGATTAATTGCTGTCTGCATGATGTACCTGTTTCGTTCTTTCAGGATCTTAATATGTTCATTGATTCCGAATATCATTCCCCTGGTGATTACGGCCGGTGTTATGGGATGGCTCGGCGTTAGGATAAAACCTTCTACTGTTTTAATTTTCAGTGTTGCTCTTGGTATTGCTATTGATGTCACGATCCGGTTTCTTATAAACTATAAACAAGAATTGGCGCGGCATAATTACGATATGAAGCGTACGGTGATCTCTACAATTCATAGTACCGGCATCAGCATTATTTATACGTCACTTGTACTTATTGCAGGTTTTATCATTTTTTGTTTCAGTGGATTCGGCGGCACACAATCCCTAGGCTGGCTTACTTCGCTTACCTTAGTTACTGCCACTATTACTAACCTTGTTTTGTTGCCATCATTACTAATTACATTGATACGTAAAAATAAATAGCCGAATCCCCTATTTTTGTGCAGCAGAATGGGAATCGTTTATGTCTTGTTACCTTAAGAAGGATTTCACTTAAGCAACCGTTAATTACATTTTACTTTATCCGCAAGATTTATCTTAAACGCCGATTGATAAATTTCAATCGTTATATCATTTTTTCATCACTAAAACAAACACACATGAGGAAACAATTACTACTCCTGTCCGGATTGGTGCTGCTCAGTATATTCGCTCTGGCACAACGCACTATCACCGGAAAGGTAACTGATGACAAAGGCAACCCTGTTCCCAATGCTTCAGTTATGGTAAAAGGTACTACCACTGGTACTGTTACCAAACCCGACGGCACTTATTCCATATCGGTTCCCGCCAATGCAAGGGCTTTAGTTTTTTCTTCAGTCGACATGAGTGCTACTGAAGCAAACATTGGCGTTCAGACAGAAATTAATGCAACATTAATTGCCGAAGACAGAATGATGTCTGAAGTTGTTGTAACTGGATATGGCACTCAGCAGAAAAAATCTTTTACGGGCTCTGCTTCAAAAATCGATGCCAAAAAATTTGCAAACCTGATGACACCTTCAATTGACAGGCAACTGGCAGGACGAGCAACAGGTGTCCAGGTAACCAATTCGGGTGGCCTGGTAAATACTCCTGCCCGCATCTTTGTCCGAGGTATCAACTCGATTAACCAGGGTACGGGCCCCTTAATTGTTGTTGACGGGATACCAATCATTTCTGGGAATCTCGCTGGAACAACAAATTCAAATGCCTTGGGTGATATAAACCCTGCTGATATAGAAACTATTGATGTTTTAAAAGACGGATCGGCAACGGCTATTTTCGGATCAAGAGCTGCAGCAGGTGTAATAATGATCACAACAAAAAAGGGTGTAAAAGGCAGGGCAAAAGTTACTTATGATGGTTACCAGGGATTTAGTACCGCATTAAAAAGATTTGATTTGCTGAATGCCCAGGAGTTTGTAACCATAGCAAATGAAAAATTATCAAATGCGAACCAACCTTTGCGAGCAAATATGGATGCAGCTAATACAAATACCGATTGGCAAGCTCAGGCGATGATTGATAACGCTCCGATTCAAAGTCATACGCTGAGTCTTCAGGGAGGTAGTGACAAAACAAGTTATTACATGTCCTTAAACTATTCTAACCAAAAGGGAATTATCATAAGTAATTATAATAAATCATACAGAGTCAGACTAAACATTGACCATACAGCAAATAAATATTTCAAATTTGGAAATAATCTTACATTAAGCCGCCAGGAAGATGGGGATCAGAATAATGGATCAAATGCCTTGAGCGGTGCTATTGCGTCTTCACTCAGACTTTTACCCAATGTATCCCCATACAACCCGAATCATATTTCAGGGTACAACATTAATTATCCTAATGGCAATTCTATGAATCCCGGCGCCAATACGACTTCTATAGATGATAATTTCACAAACGTTGCTTTTACAACCCGTGAGAATAAGTTTTACTCTGATAAGTATCGGGTTATCAATAATACTTTTATTGAAATTTCCCCCATTAAAGGGCTTAAACTTCGTTCGCAATTCTCCGCTGATGTCTTTTCCGATTATAGTTACCAGGGATATAGCCCATTACATGGTGATGGCTATGGAACTCCCACGGGAGGAACAAATGGATTGAATTTTAATTTTAGCCAAAATATACTTCGATATGTATGGCAAAACTATTTTAATTACGATTTTTCTTTTAAAAGTCACAATTTCTTTCTTACAGGTGGGCATGAGTTACAACAGCAAACAAATAAATCGCATAGCGGAACAGGAACTAATATTTCCGACGTTTTCTTTATAAGTGGAAATATTATTTCAGGGACAGCTGCTATCCAGTCAATTGCTGGCAATCAATCTGAAAGCGGTTTTGAATCTTTGTTTGGACGGATAAATTATGATTATCAAGGAAAGTATTTTGTACAAGGCACCATCAGAAGAGATGGACAAAGTTCGCTTGCTGCTGATAAGAGATATGGTGTTTTCCCTGGATTTTCTGTGGGGTGGAGACTATCACAAGAAAATTTCTGGAGAAACTCTTCAAATCTTTCAAATTTGTTCAATGAAATAAAGATTAAGGCTTCATACGCTGAGGTGGGAAATTCACTCGGTGGGTTCCCATATTTAAGTACTTATGGCTCCCGACCATATGGAAATATTAGCGGCATTTCTGTTTCAGCAGTCGGTAATCCTGACCTGCAGTGGGAAACCAGCAGCAAATACGATGTGGGTATCGAGTTGGGAATTCTGAAAAACAGGTTCAACCTAACGGCAGACTGGTTCCATAATAAGGTAGATGGGCTTGTTTTTGCTGTTCCTACTCCCCTTAGCACAGGCGTTCCGGGCAATTCAATTTCACAAAACATTGCTGAATTAGAGAATAGAGGAATTGAGCTTTCTCTTAGCGGCAATATTTTAGAAAAGGGGGGATTCAGATGGGATTTCAATATTAACTATAGCAAGGTGGAAAATAAGGTACTGTCTTTATACTCGGTAGGAGGTGTGCCGGTACCTTTTGTTGAGAATGGTGGCTTCAATATTATAAGGGTAGGAGATCCAATCAATATTATTTACGGTAACAGGTGGGCTGGTGTCAACTCTGCTAATGGACATCCATTGTATTTTAAGGCAGATGGATCACTAGTTCAGTTAAATTTATCTCCTGGTGGATCAATCGGTGGTTATTATGTTGCGACAAATAAGGATGATGCAACATTAGGGGCAGCTACATCTTTGGCATTTGCAGACCGGGATGTTCTGGGAGTATCAACCCCAACATGGTTTGGCGCCTTCTCCAATACTCTTGGATATAAAAATTTCTCGCTTGATTTTATGTTCACTTATTCCGGAGGAAATAAGATCATGAACATTACAAGGCAGGAAGCGTTAATGAATCAAAGTTTCCAAAATAATGGTCGTGAAATTCTCGAACGCTGGACAACCCCAGGACAACAGACAAATGTTCCAAAGTTATATTATGGACAAGGCAATAATATAAACCAGACCCAGATCGCTAACTCGAGATTTGTTGAAAAAGGAGATTATTTGCGACTACAGAACGTGGTGGTAAGCTATTCCGTGCCTGCCGCTACCTTATCCAAGTTGACAAATAACTTTATTTCCAGCTTCCGCGTCTTTGTGCAGGGGCAAAATCTTGCGGTTTGGACCAAATATTCAGGTGCAGATCCTGATAACATTAGTGCTCTGGGATTGGATAACGCTGTATCACCCCAGGTAAAAACAATTTCCTTTGGAGTAAGTGTTGGTTTTTAATTAACCCTTAAAAATGTTTATAATGAAGAAACAATCAATCAACATACTGATCGCACTGATAATCCTTTTTACTGTTGCGAGTTGTGAAAAATCATTGGACAAAAGCCCATTTAATGCAATAACTGATAATGATGCCTATGCAACGGCGGATAGATGCCTATTAGCTCTCAATGGCGTATATGATGCCGCCCAAAGCGGAAATTACCTTGGTGCTGACCGGGGATATCCATTTGGAGCTGCCAGTATAGAGCAAAATGATGCCCGGGGTGAAGACGTTATTAATATAGCCGCTTTTTACCAGATAACCTATCAGGCAACTTACAACCCGACTACGGCTAACAACGTAGGAATGTGGGAAAATTTATATGCATTGGCC
Organism: Chitinophagaceae bacterium; assembly: GCA_036374555.1. Taxonomy (GTDB): domain Bacteria; phylum Bacteroidota; class Bacteroidia; order Chitinophagales; family Chitinophagaceae; genus VBAS01. The sequence goes on along the minus strand of DASUTO010000267.1, from coordinate 1,427 downwards.
AATAAAGCTAACGTTTCGATTGAAGGTTTTAAGAATGCCGGAACAAATGGCATTATTACTGCTGCTGTGGCTACACAATATGAAGCGGAGTGCCGCTTCTTAAGGGCTATGGCTCATCATGAAGCGGTCGTATTTTTTTGCAGACCATTTCTCGATGGTAGCGGAAATAAAGAGGGTATTCCATACAGAGATTTTGCTATTAATTCAAGCTCTGCGGTAGAGCAGGCAAAATCAACTCCCCGTGGAACCGTAGCTGAGACTTATCAAAAAATTTTAGCTGATCTGGATTTTGCTGAAGCTAATTTGCCTGCAACTAATAACCCAAGTACCATCAGGACTTCAAAAGCTGCAGCAATTGCTCTTAAAATGAGGGTGAAGCTTCACATGGGAGATTGGGCTGGCGTAATAACAGAAGGTAACAAGTTAGTGCCGGCTGGTGCAGGCCCTTTTGCGAGTCCGATAGGCGGTTGGAGTTTAACCACGTCGCCAAACGGACCTTTTACAAATAACACATCGACAGAGAGTATTTTCTCCATTCGACATGACCAATTGGACAATTCTGGTGTAAATGGGGCTTTGCCTACCATGTATGGCCCGGCTAATTTAGGGGCCCGTGGCCTCGTTGCCATTTCTCCTATAATTTTTAATGACCCAAAGTGGCTTTGTGATGATTTAAGAAGATCATTGCTTACGGTGTCAGGAACAAATTCAAACGGTGCTTCAACATTCAATTATTTCACCAAAAAGTACACGAAGTATACGACCAGGGAAGATTTTGCGCCACATATCAGATACGCCGAAGTCTTGCTTGTATTAGCAGAAGCAGAAGCACGTCAATCCGCTGGTGTTTCCACAAGAGGTCTTGACCTTCTAAATGCTGTCCGTAACAGGGCATTAGCTTCTCCCGGAACACAGGCTTACACTCTGGCTAGTTTTGCGACTAAGAATGATTTAATTAGAGCTATTTTGTTTGAAAGAAGAATTGAGTTCCTTTGTGAAGGAAGACGCTGGCACGATATTCATAGAAATGCCGTTGATCCAGTATTTAGTACTGGTGGAATCCCCGCAAAATATGTAAATGCTTCACAAGGTGCTGCTATTTATAATTGCGGTGGCGCAATCAATGCCACCCAGGCTGCAATCCCTTATTCAGATTTTCGTTTTCTATGGCCGATTCCTGGGAGCGAAGTCATACAAAATCCGGTTATTACTCAAAATCCAGGTTATTAAAGCTGATTAAAATTAACTAAGAAATTGACCGTCTCATTTCAAAAAAATGAGACGGTTTTTTCATGAGTAAGGTATGCGGAGAGAAAATTGCCAATCTACTCTATTTCCCGCCCACTAATTATCTAGTTCAATAATTCCTGGAGTTTTTGTCCCAATGCATTACCACGAAGATTTTCAGCAACAACTTTTCCATCGGG
>DASUTO010000266.1:0-26704 GCA_036374555.1 Chitinophagaceae bacterium | reverse complement strand
ATGCGCCTTTTGTAAGAAGAATTGTTGCAACAATCCCAAACGCTGAAGGATTAAAAATATGTTTCTTATTAAAACGTAGAATATATTTTGAAGCTACGGTTAAGAAAGCCGCAAGCAAACTCACATACCAGTAGTTTGTTTTTAATAAAAGACATAAGCTCATAGCGCTGATAAGTACGCTGAAACCCCATCGGTCAAACTCTCCGGGGGTTAGAAGTTTTTTTGCCTTCATTGAGTCGGCTGCATATTGACATAATAAACATCCTCCAATACTGATGATATAATGTTGCCAATCGGGATTCCAGCGGAGAAAAAGAATTCCATAACTAAGGAAGATAGCCTGGAAAACCACCTGGAAGTACCGGGGGTCTAAAGCAAATGATAGTCGCTGCATAAGCATTCATTTGCTTCAAGGATGAGCTCATTCACCAGATTACACAAACAAGTTGCAGAAAAAAATAAAAAAATGTCGTAATAGATTTTATGGAATAGATCATGTTTTGCTTCCCGGGCAAATTCTAGTTCAACTGGGTGATCTTTATTTGCATTACGGTAGCGATACTCAAAGCTCTTTCTTTGGCAAGAAACGCTTTTTCTCCTTCAAAAAGTTCATCGACCGACTCGTTAAAATACGTTAGCCATGTTTCAAAATGATGTTTTTGCAGCGGCGATTGCTGGTGCAATATCAAATGCGGTTGCATCGCGTTTTTACGGTATACATCATTTTGAAACAACACACTGTCCCAGAAATTTACCAAAATATCGAGATGATGAGGGAGATCTATTTTAGCGATATCAGTAAATAAATAGCTAATAGATTTATCTGCCAGCAGTTTATTGTAAAAAAGGGTAAGAAGTTTTAATAAGTCTTCTCTGTTTGAAATATCTTTTTTCATTTAATCAGGAAACAGCGATTTATCTATGTTAGGAACGATACGAAGTGCATTTTTATAATAGATCTTTTTCAAAATAGGATCAGGCAAGCCCATACCATACATCGCCCAGAATGCATGATATTTTTTGTGGTAAGGAAAATATTCATCTTCCGTTTCAAATACGCGGAAGTAGGTTGCATATTCTTCCGGCACCCAACTGTCTTTACCAAATAGAATTCGGTCCTGGTATTTTTCAAAAAACTTTTTTGCTGCTTTTGGTTGCCTGCCCAATTCTGCAATAATAGCCCCGCATTCGATATACATATTTGGTATTTCAGTAAGCAGACTGTCGAGCTTTGGAAGGTTATTTGGATACCAGCCAAAATGCGCATTGATAAAAGTTGTTTTTGGATGTTTCTTAAACATGCGATGCTGCTCATCGATCAACTGTTGCCATGGTGCCGGATCATTATCGCCTCTTTTACGACGATCATGCGTAGCCAGCTCCAGCCATCTTTCATTCTTTTCATCCATGGGGTCCCAAAAAGATTTTGGATCGGCCGTATGAATGAGAACAGGGATCTTTAATTCTCCTGCTTTTATCCAAATGGGATCTAATCTTGCATCATCAACTGGTATCCTTTTTCCACTGATATCTTTCGACGACATGCCAAGACTTTTATAGATCTTTAATCCATTAGCACCATTTTTTACGTCTTCTTCTAATTGTTTCGCTGCTTTTTCCCCCCAACCGGCTTCACCCACTTTGCTGAAATCAACGTTTGCAAACACAATAAACCGGTTTGGATAATTATCCTTTATATTTTTTGCAGACTGTACGATGCTGTTTCCGCTTTGCCCGCTGAGGTTCACCATTACTTTCATATTTAGCTTATCCATTTCTTTTATCAGCGTACCGAGGTCCATTGTGGGCATATTGAACTGGTGATTGTGTACATCAATAAATGGAAATTTTGCTTTTGTTACTTTATGTTCCGGCACCACGAGTGTGGGAGTTGGATTATATTTTTCAAAATCCATTTTTTCCTGCGACTGCGCAGCGGATGTAAAAAAAATAACAAATAGAATGAATGCAGGTGATCGTCTCATAAATTTTATTTAAATACCAAGCTAATGAATGCTCAAAGTTAATGTTGACCGTTTGTCCAATTAATGAAATTATTACATATTCATATCCGGATTAATGATATCGGCCGTAAGCGAATCTTGTTTATGTGGCTTCGGCGCTTTCATTTTTTCATGATGCATGTGTTTTACCTGGCCAAGTGTTTCTATACTATTATCTACTAATTCTCTTGCTGTACGCTGAATGTATTCGCTTCGTTTGAATTGCAAGACATTTTTATCCATGTCCTCAGCCGTCCAACCACGGCTCCAGCCCAGGAAACTAAACGGCGGAAATGTGAAACCAAGATCTGTAAAAAACACCATCATCTGTCCTGCTACTTGCTGTATATTGTCCTGCCCGCCGGTGATAATAAATGAAGCTACTTTATTTTTTATAAGCACTTTGTCTTTTAGTGTGATCTGGTTCTGCACGCAATTCAATCGTTCCGCCATTTTAAAATAAAGTGACGAGGGGTTACCCCAGCGGATGGGAGTTGATACCAAAACTATATCTGCCCATAAGATCATATTACGATACACTTCTGTCATTCCATCTTTCGGTTTCATCTCAGTAATACTACATGGCCAGGTGCAGGCATTCACATGTTGCGAGTAATAGCCTTCGCATGCACGAAAACCAAGGTCACGAAGCTTTATCATTTTTGTGGCTGCACCATGATATTCCTTTGCATAATCCAATGCCATTTCCAATGCAGCTTCCGATGTGCTATATCTTGGCAACGCAGCATTCATATTCGTGGTAGAGATTCCCAAAATATTTTTTGAGTCCGCAGTTGTTTGATAATCCAGCTTGACGAGGTCTTCGATCACTTTCAGGTCATGCAATTCACGGTGTGCCTTCACGATTGGTTGCTCATTTATCAATACGTCATCACCTTCCACTTTGACCTCAAAAACTGCCTGCTGATCTTTATACCCCGGCGGCGCACTACCGGTCTTTATATTGTATTCCCAGCCATGCCATGGACAAGTCACATATGATCCATCATATTTATTTTCCACCAATCCCAAACCCAATGGCCCTGCTTTATGCAGGCATGCATTTGCGATCGCTGATATTTCGTTGTTGAAATGGAACAATGCGACTTTATGTGGGCCTAAGGGAACTATCTTTTGTGAATTGTTCGGTAATTCGCTCAACGAACAAACTTTTATGAAAGCCATAAAAAAGTCTTTGATTGACAATCAAGTTGAGGAAATTTTCCGGGGTAGGGAAATTAATTTTATTATTAACTAAAGTGCTGTTATTAAGCATCTGTTGCGACGCTCCGTTCAGGGTTCGGTATTTCTCTTCGGCTTCTTGTTTTCACCTCTTCAAACCTTTCATCATAATCGCTGCGGATGGTCCCCATTATTCTATCCCAGAATAAAAAGTATAGACCATAATTTCCTTTAAAGTATTGATGATGGAGGTTATGATTAACAGAAGTGTTGATCCATTTGCCGAACCAGTTTTTATTAAAACCTTTTGGATAAATCTCGTACCCGGTATGGCCATACACATTGTATATAATGGACATTAAAAAGAAAACGGGTAAATGAAGACTATGAATTGGAATGGTGAAAAGGAAAACTGCAGTTATCCCAACTTCCACAATTGCTTCCAACGGATGAAAAGCATAAGCGGCCCATGGCGACGGATTGGTTGACTGGTGATGAACAAGATGAAATATTTTAAAAACTTTTGGTTGATGCATCAGCCGATGTGTCCAATAGAAATAAGTATCATGCATGATGAACATTAATGGAAAGGCTGCAAAAAAATAGAACCAGCCATACTCTTCGATCTTTGTGTAATGCGTTGTGTAGGGTTCAACGTTCGGATTCTTGATAAGAAAGAAAGGAACAAAGGCAAACATCAACATCGTAATAACGGAATAAGAAATTTCACGGATGTAATCAGTTATTTTCGGAAATCGCTGTTGAATTTTTTTATGTATAAGCCATTTACGAAACAACACATAGCCCAATAGAAATGCAATGCCGGCTAAATAGAAATATCTCAAACTGATATTCTGAAGTATTTTTAAATAATCATCCCAGGTCATCTCTTATTTCATTTTTTCAAGCGTTGCCAATAGGTTCTCATTGCTGCAGAAAAATGCGTTCGGTAGTTTTTCTTTGACCGCAATCACTTTTTCCGGTTTACCACCACAGAAAATAATTGGAATATGCTGTCTTTTCTTCGCTTCCCACAACCACTCTGCATACCGACTGCCATGTGAGGGTAACCTGTCAAGGCAAATCACTAATACATCGGGCAAATTATCTTTAAAGTTTGCTGTTGTTTCCGTACTAAAATGATAGTCCACTTTATACCCCGCCTGCTTCAGTGGTTGAATTTTCTCTTTGATCTCGACTTCATTAAAATGAATGAAAAAGATTTTTTTCATAACTCATTTTCCTCTTAATCCTGCAAAAATCTTATAATTCCTGCGGCCGTCTAATGCGCATCCAGCCAGTTTTTCCCTTCGCCACATTCAGCAATTACCGGAACCTTATTTGGCAAAGGCATTGCGGTCTGCATGCATTCCACGATCAAGGGTTTTAAGTCCTTTACTTCATCTTTCGTAGCATCAAAGACCAATTCATCATGCACTTGTAAGATCATCCTGCTTTTAAATCCTTCTTTTTTCATAGCGGCATGTACTTTGATCATCGCCAGCTTTATCATATCGGCTGCGGTCCCTTGTATGGGTGAATTAATTGCATTTCGTTCTGCAAATCCTCTTACCGTAAAGTTGGATGAATTGATATCTCTTAACCAGCGCTTACGTCCCATCAATGTCTGGACATAACCATGTTCACGGGCAAAGTTGATCGTATCATCCATATATTTCTGTATACCCGGGAACTGTTTTTTATAATTATCAATGATCTCTTTGGCTTCACTTCTTGCTATTCCAAGATTGTCTGCTAAACCAAACGCACCCTGGCCGTAAATGATTCCAAAATTTACACTCTTGGCTTTGTAACGCATTTCTTTAGTAACATCTTTTTCTTCTACATTGTAAACTCTTGAAGCCGTTGCGGTATGAATATCAGTTCCGTCTTTAAATGCTTTGCACATATTTTTATCGCTGCTGATCGCTGCAACGATCCTCAACTCGATCTGGGAATAGTCAGCCGATAAAAGAATGTGTTTGCTATCTCTGGGCACAAAAGCTTTTCGAATTTCTTTTCCACGGTCTGTTCTTACCGGTATGTTTTGAAGATTAGGGTTGTTACTGGCAAGCCGGCCTGTTACCGCTACTGCTTGCCCATAAGTTGTATGAACCCTGCCTGTTTTTTTATTGATAAGCAAGGGTAACGAATCCACATAAGTTGATTTCAACTTTGTCATTTCTCTGAAAACAAGAATATCATCAGCGATCTTATTTTCTTTTGCGGCGAGTTTTAATAATACATCTTCACCGGTTTGGTATTGCCCAGTTTTGGTTTTTTTAGCCGATGGATCAAGCTTCAGCTTATCAAATAATACTTCGCCTAATTGTTTTGGCGAGGCAAGATTAAAACGAACGCCGGCTTGTTTGTACACGCTTTCCTCTGCTTTCTTCGCATCTTTCTCCAATTCTTTAGAATAATCTTTTAAAAATTCTTCATCGATCTTTACACCCTCAAACTCCATATCTGTCAAAACCTTTACAAGCGGATTCTCTACTTCATAAAAAACTCTTTCAACTTCTTTTTCCTTCAACTGGGGTAGAAAGATCTGTTTCAATTGCAGGGTGATATCAGCATCTTCAGCCGCATACTCTTTAATTTTTTCAAGTTCCACATCACGCATACTTCCTTGTGGTGTTCTTCCTTTTTTCCCGATCAATTCTTCGATATGTACCGGTTCATAACCAAGATATTTGGCACTCAATTGATCCATGCTTCTTTTTCCATCCGGCTCTATTACATAATGAGCCAGCATGGTGTCAAAGATTTTTCCTTTCAACTCTATATCATACCATTTTAATACCAGCATATCATATTTGGTATTTTGCCCGATCCATATCTTGCTTTTATCATTGAACAACGGATCAAACAACGCAAGGATCTCTTTTGTCTTTTTTTGATCCGCCGGGCATGGTATATAGTAGGCCTCGCCGGGCTTTATAGAAAAGCTAAGTCCGACTAATTCTGCCTCGTTCGCATCTATGCCTGTTGTTTCTGTATCAAAGCATATTTCATCATGCTTTTTTAATTCTGCCACTAATTTTTTTATGCCTGCATTGTCTTCTACGGCTTCATATTTATGCGGAGTATTATTAATATTCTTACTAACAGATATTGATTCCCCCGAATCATTTCCATTAGATGAAGCTTGTTCAACAGGTATTGCCGGGGCGGCACTTTCAATTATATTTCCAAACAGATCGGTTTGTACTCCAACAGGCTGTTCTTTTTTTATAAAATCTTTGTTGGCAACAGTGATCGCAAATTCTTCACCCAGGACTCTTTTACCAAGTGTTTTAAATTCCAGGTCTGCAAAAACATCTCTTAATATGTCTTTGTTCATTTCTTTTATCCTGAAATTTTCTTCATGAAATTCCACGGGAACATCGGTAATGATCGTTGCCAGTTTTTTACTTAATACAGCAAGGTCTTTTCCTGCTGTTACTTTCTCTCCCAACTTGCCTTTTATGTTACCGGCATTCTTTAAAACATTTTCCAATGTTTCATATTCTGCAAGAAGTTTTGCGGCAGTTTTTTCACCCACTCCTGCAATGCCCGGAATATTATCAACTGCATCACCCATTAAACCTAATACATCGATTACCTGGCTCACATCTTTGATGCCCCATTTATCACAAACTTCTTTCGGCCCCATTATTTCAACATCACCACCCTGGTATCCGGGTTTATAGATCTTTACTTTATCATTTACTAATTGTCCGTAATCTTTATCGGATGTTACCATGAACACTTCATAACCTGCTTTTGCCGCCAGTTTACTTAACGTGCCTATTATATCATCGGCTTCATAGCCGTCGAGTTCAACAACAGGAATATTAAATCCCTGGATGATCTTTTTAATATCAGGTAAAGCGGCTAACAGATCTTCCGGAGCGTCCTGGCGATTTGCTTTGTACTCTTCATAATCGGTGTGTCTTTCTGTGGGGGCTTCTGTATCGAAACACACCGCGAGGTGGGTAGGTTTCTGGTTATTGATCAGTTCGAGCAACGTATTGGTAAAACCAAACTGCGCATTTGTATTTTTCCCTTTTGATGTTATTCGCGGATTGCGGATGAGTGCATAATAGGCCCTGAACACCAAAGCAAGGGCATCGAGCAGAAAAAGCTTTTTTGACATCCTGCTAAGATAAAAAAATCATAGCGAGCCAATAAAAATGCCTTAACCAGATCGTTCTTCCGGTTAAGGCATCAATTTCTTTTCAGCAATAATTACTGCTGATGTTCCTTGTTTTTCTCTTCTTCTTCTTCCTTACGCAAATATTTTTCAGGATTTTGAACAAGAACAGTTCCTGAATAAGCAGAAGCATTGGTCGCCGGCGTGCCAACGACAGCAGGAGCTATATCATTATTCGCCCTGTCCTTATGGATAAAGTTCAGGTAAAGAGCAAAGAACAGCAGGTTAAATGCAAAGAAGTTAACGATTTTGCGGATGCGTCTTTTCATAAAAATTGGATTTAGATTCGTTCGACTAAACTATAAAACGAATAATGAGCCTCAAAATTTTATAAAATCTAAAAAAAAAATAGGGCAAATGTACACGGGGAAATTTCGTAATGCTACGAATATTTTTTGCGGATTGTACTCATTTTTTCATTTCATCTAGTTGTTTCTGCAAGCGAAACATTTCGTCTCTAAGTCTCGCAGCTTCCATGAAGTCAAGGTCTCGTGCTGCTTTTTCCATCTCTTTTTTAATTTTTGAAATGGCTTTTTCTGCCTGGGGAATAGTTTTGTATTCAGCCTGGTCCTCTGCAGCGATTGTAACCAGGTCTTCACCCGGTGCAAGGGCATATGGATTGGCGGGGTCGTATCCTTTTATATCTAATACAGATGTTTGAGCAAAAACATCCTGCGTAGTTTTTATAATTGTTTTGGGTGTGATGCCAAATTTGATATTCCATTCGATCTGTTTTTCCCGGCGCCGGTTCGTTTCATCAATTGTTTTCTGCATGCTTTCTGTCATCTTATCTGCATAAAAAATAACAAGGCCATCTACATTTCTTGCAGCACGACCTGCTGTTTGGGTTAAACTCTTTTCATTTCTTAAAAAGCCTTCTTTATCTGCATCAAGGATGGCAACTAAGGAAACTTCGGGAAGGTCCAACCCTTCACGCAAAAGATTTACACCAACCAATACATCGATCTTACCCAATCTTAATTCCCGGAGTATCTCCACTCTTTCCAGCGTATCCACTTCGCTGTGTATATACTTTGATTTTATATTGATGCGATGAAGATATTTATCCATCTCCTCAGCCATTCGCTTGGTAAGAGTTGTCACCAAAACCCTGTCGCCTTTTGTTACCCGTTTGTCAATTTCATCTAAAAGATCATCAATCTGATTTACACTTGGACGTATTTCAATCGGCGGATCAAGCAAACCTGTTGGACGAACAACCTGTTCCACCACTACACCACCGCATTTCTCCAATTCAAAATCATCGGGTGTTGCAGAAACAAAAATTGTTTGATTCAGCATTGATTCAAACTCGTGAAAATTCAATGGACGATTATCCAACGCAGAGGGTAAACGAAACCCATAATCAACAAGGATCAGTTTCCTGCTTCTGTCGCCGCCATACATACCGCTTACCTGGGGGATTGTTTGATGACTTTCATCGATCACACATAAAAAATCATTTGGAAAATAATCCAACAAACAGAAGGGCCTTGTACCCGGTTTTCTCCTGTCAAAAAATCTTGAGTAGTTCTCTACACCATTACAATAACCCAATTCACGGATCATTTCTACATCGTAATTCACTCTTTCACTCAGCCGTTGCGCTTCAATATATTTTCCTGAATCTTTAAAATAGGAGACCTGGGCATTCATTTCGTCCTGTATCTCATACAAAATTTGCTGGATCATATCTTTTGGTGCCAGGTAAAGATTGGCAGGGAAGATCGCAGCATTGTCCATTACACTGATCCTTTTTCCGGTCACCACATCAAAACTTTCTATCTCTTCAATTTCATCGCCAAAGAATGTAATGCGATAGCCAGTATCAAGATAAGGGAGGTTGATATCAACCGTATCTCCTTTAACACGGAAAGTTCCCCGCTTGAACTCGATCGTTGTTCTTGAATAAAGAATATTAACAAGGGAATGAAGAAATCCCTGTCGAGAGATCGTTTGTTTTTTGTGAATGCGGATGATGCCATTGGCAAATTCATCCGGGTTGCCAATACCATATATACAGCTTACAGATGCAACAACAATTATATCTCTGCGGCCGCTTAATAATTCAGATGTTGCGTGTAAGCGAAGCTTGTCCAACTCATCGTTGATAGAAAGGTCTTTTTCTATATAGACATCGCTTACCGGTAAATAAGCTTCCGGCTGATAGTAATCATAATACGAAACAAAATATCCAACCGCGTTTTCAGGAAAAAACTGTTTGAACTCCCCGTAAAGCTGGGCAACCAGTGTTTTATTATGTGTCAGGACCAGCGTTGGTCTTTGAACATTCTGAATGACATTCGCGATCGTAAAAGTCTTACCGCTACCTGTCACTCCAAGTAATGTCTGGTATTTTTCTCCATTCAAAATTCCTTCTGTCAAATGACGGATCGCATCGGGCTGGTCGCCGGCGGGAGGATAAGGTGTATGAAGTTTAAAAGGCATAAATGAAGGGTAACAAATTTACTATCTTATTACTTCAGTTGTCTCTTAATATAAACGGAATAATCTTCAATTATTGGTTCATAGGTTTCCTGCATCAAGGGGGATGTAAGGATAAAATCTGCTGTGGCTCTGTTGCAGGCAACCGGGATATTCCAGGTTGCGCATATGCGCAGCAGGGCTTTAATATCGGGATCATGAGGTTGTGCTTCCATCGGGTCCCAGAAAAATATCAATACGTCGATTTTACCTTCTGCGATCTTGGCTCCTATCTGCAGATCGCCACCCAGTGGTCCGCTCTGAAATTTTGTTATTGATTGGTCGAGTTTCTCTTCAAGCAAACTACCCGTAGTTCCTGTTGCATACAAGCGATGTTTGGCAAGTATTACTTTGTTAAATACCGCCCATTCGGTCAATTCTCTTTTTTTATTATCGTGCGCCACCAGGGCGATACGCTTACGGCGTTCCATGATTCTTGTATTCATACTTTCTGTTTAAATAAAAATGCCTTCCCATCAAGGCAAGGCATCATATTTTAAAGATACAACTAATTAATTCAGTTCCGCTGATACAATGATCTTCGGTTCAGCAGCAACTTTTCCTGCAGTGATCGGCTGACCTTCTACTCCAAAGTCGGCCAATTTAATACTGAACGATGCACTTGTTTTCAGTGTATTGCCAGCAACAACAATTGTTGCAGGGGCAGTTACTTTATTTGTTTTTCCCTTTATTGTTAAATCACCTTCAACAGTAACATTATAGGTTCCGTCTTTCTTAAAGTTAACGGCTGATGGATTTGTTATAACACCATTAAAAGTGGCTTTAGGGAACTTATCCGAATTCAGCCAATTTTCCTGGTTGAAATGCTCCTGGATCTTAGGATTGGAAAAGGCAAAATTTTTAATTGATGCTTCAAACTGCACCGTATTCTTTGCCGGGTCAATTGCCGCGATAGACGTTTTATTTTCTGCTTTTGGTAAATTGTCAATTGCGGTAGATGCATCAAAAGCCACAATAGCTGATGTGGATGTTTTCTTTTGCGCAAAAGCCATCATCGACACTGTAGCGATCATTAGGGATAAAATTGTTTTTTTCATTTTAATGTTTATTTGTTTTAGTTAAAGAATTAATTGTTTTCTATTGTACTGCGCTTAAAGCTTACAAAATAGGACCCGAGGATTTCACTGTAGACGCCGTCGCTGCAGGAACCTTTGATAACTGCCTCATCTCCCGGTTTTAAATTCTTTGCCTGGGCCATGTCCTGATCCTGGAAAGCAAAAATCAGATAGGAACCGGTTACAGTATCCGTCATCTTTATATTTATCGTTGTGTCTGCGGGTTCGGTTGCAGTTACTATTCCTTTTACAGAAATTATTTTTTCAGCATATTTTTTATTGGCAGCCTCGTGATCTTTTTCAAATTCTTTGATAAATGGTATCGCCTCAACTGTATAGTCAACTTTTAACTGAGCGGTATCATCATGTGTAAGTGTTGCGAAATAGAAATAGACAGCGCCACCTAAAAGCAACAGCCCTCCGGCAATAATGACTGCCCATTTAAGAATTTTTCTATTTTTTGGATGCTTAAGCATTCTTTGGAAAATATTTGACGTATTTTTTAAACAAACCAGTCTATGCAAAGTTTGATCCGGCATTGAAAACTTTACTTGATATAGGATAATAAAAAAACCCGTCCTGAATTTTAGGACGGGCTTAACTAACCCATGTTTGTTTAATTCTAAAAACAGAAATTATACAGCTTGCATTTCTTTTATCTTTTCCCTGATCTTGGTTTCAATTTCATTTGCCAGCTCAGGATTATCAATTAATAGTTGTTTTACGGTATCACGACCCTGGCCCAGTTTATCATTATTATAGCTGAACCAGCTTCCGCTTTTTTGGACAATGCCCAATTCAACACTCATATCAACGATCTCGCCTGATTTTGAAATTCCCTCTCCAAAAATGATATCAAACTCCGCAGCACGGAAAGGAGGAGCCACTTTATTCTTTACCACTTTTACTTTTACACGATTACCAACTGCTTCTTCGCCGTCTTTTATTTGTGCCATCCGGCGAATATCCAAACGAACAGACGCATAAAATTTTAATGCATTGCCACCAGTTGTTGTTTCAGGGTTGCCAAACATTACCCCGATCTTTTCTCTTAACTGGTTTATGAAAATGCAAATCGTATTTGTTTTGGAAATGGTTGCTGTCAATTTTCTTAATGCCTGGCTCATCAGTCTTGCATGCAGGCCCATTTTACTATCACCCATTTCACCTTCTAATTCACTTTTAGGAACAAGCGCCGCTACCGAATCGATCACTACAACATCCAGTGCACCGGAAAGAATAAGACGATCGGCAATTTCAAGAGCCTGCTCACCATAATCCGGTTGAGAGATCAATAGATTGTCAACATCCACTCCTAACTTTTGGGCATAGGCACTGTCAAACGCATGTTCCGCATCAATGATAGCACACATGCCTCCTTTTTTCTGGGCCTGGGCGATCACATGCGTAGCAATAGTTGTTTTACCAGAAGATTCTGGACCATAAATTTCCACAACCCTTCCCCGCGGCAGCCCACCTATACCAAGAGCCACATCAAGCCCTATGGAACCGGTGGATACTACTTCCATCTCATTGATCCCTTTTTCATTCATCATCATGACGCTGCCCTTGCCATAATCTTTTTCGATTTTGTCAATGGTCAGCTTTAGCGCTTTTAATTTTTCATTGTTGGTTGACATATCGGTAGTTTTTTCTTTTGCTGTTTTTGCCATGGATCAAAATTAGGTTTTCAAGGGCCTATGGTTAAAAATTTATTTGAACAGCGAAACTAATGATTTTAGTAAATCAACACTAATTTATTTGGATATTTTTTTGAAAATCCCATTTTTCTGGTAGATGGCCGGCTCAAAATCCATTTGAAACGTCCCAATTTAATTCCGATATTTGATGTCCAAAATATTTAGAATTATGAAACAATTATTTTCTCTGCTGGTTGCCTTGTCAATGATAGCGGTTGTAAATGCACAAGATGCAGAATCTGCAAAACCGGGTGTTGTTTATGGTAAATACTCTGAGACAGGAATGACCCCTATAAGCGTTAATGAGCTTGAAAAAAAGATGAACGATAATAAGTTCGAAGGAAAGATCCAGGGCAAAGTAGTAGAAGTATGCCAGGCCATGGGTTGCTGGGCCAAAATAAAAAAGGAAGACGGCAGCATGGTTATGATCAAAGTAAAAGATCATGAATTCGCAATGCCTTTAGATATCGGTGGCAGAACGATCGTGGTGGAAGGAAAAGCTGAACTAAAAGAGACTTCAGTGGCTATGCTTAAGCACTATGCTGAAGATGCCGGCAAAAGCAAAGAAGAGATCGAGAAAATAAAAGAACCAAAGAAAGAAGTGATCATGACTATTAAAGGCGTAAAAGTAATTGAATAAAAAAAATTCTTATTAATAGTAGATCCCGTCTCGCCTAAGACCAGACGGGATTTTTTTATTGCTATAATTTTTCAATTGTTTGCTGAATACTAAGAATGCTCATCCAACTCATAGCAAGCACAACGATCCAACCGACAACCTGCATCCATACCGGGTGTTTATAATCCTTCATGATAGAAGATTTTGTAGCAGCAATAAGAATTACCGCTAATGCGACAGGCAGAATAATTCCATTTGCCGCTCCGGCAAACACTAATAACTGAACCGGGTTGCCAATGCTGACGAAAATGATGGTGGATGCAATTATAAATAAGCTGATAATTATTTTTTCATTTTTTGAAACAACTGGATGCAGCGTTTTCCAGAATGAAACCGATGTAAATGAAGCGCCAACAACCGAGGTGATAGCGGCGATCCAAATAACGATGCCAAAGAATTTATAACCCAACTCCCCTGCTGCGGATTGAAAAACTGATGCTGCCGGATTTCCCGTCGCTAATTTTACTCCGCCCCAAACAACCCCTAATGCAGCAAGAAATAAAACAAACCTCATCAGTGATGTAATAAGGATCCCACTCACTGCACTTCTTGTAACATTTTCTAAATTTTCTTTTCCTTTTATTCCTGCATCAAGCAAACGATGTGCACCGGCAAATGAAATATAACCACCAACCGTACCGCCAACCAGCGTCACAATTTTCATCGTATCAATTTTCTCGGGCCAGATTGTTCTGTACAAAGCCTCACCAAGTGGCGGGTGGGATGCGAATGCAACATAAACAGTGAGACCGATCATTATTATACCAAGCCATTTTGCAAAACCATCAATTAATTTCCCGGCTTCTTTATACCAAAAGATTCCTAATGCGATCACACAGCTGATGATGGCGCCATATTTCGGGTCAATACCAAGCAGAGCATTTGCACCCAAACCACAACCCGCAATATTCCCGATATTAAATATCAATCCTCCGAATGCGATCAGGAATGCAAGAAAAAAACCAAGACCCGGGAAAATCTTATTCGCAATATCCTGTGCCCTGTTTTCACTGACTGTTACGATCCGCCAGATATTTATTTGTGTGCCGATGTCCAGGAGAATAGAAATAAGAATTACAAATCCAAAACTTGTAAGTAGTTGTTCGGTAAACAAAGATGTTTGAGTAAGAAAACCGGGACCGATCGCCGAAGTTGCCATCAGGAATGCGGCACCAAGTATGGCTGAGTTCTTACCTCCCAATCCGCCCAATGGCGGAGAGCTATGACCTCGCTTTAATTGCAATATTATTATCTTTTAGCGCACCGTGAATTGCTTTTGCAAATTCCACCGCATGTTCGCCATCTCCATGTATGCAGATAGTTTCAGCAACGATCGGCACTTTTTTTCCTGTTACAGATGTTACAGTTCCTTCTTTTATCATTTGCAATACCTGCGCAATGGCCGCATCAGTATTTTCAATCAATGCGCCGGGTTTGCTTCGGGAAGTCAAACTTCCATCATCCTTATATGTGCGGTCGGCAAATACTTCACTCACGGTTTTTAAACCGAGGTTCTTTCCCTCTTTTACCAAATAACTACCGCTTAAACCATATAAAAGGTATTTGTTATTGGTATCAATAATAGCAAGGGAAACAAAAGGTGCAAGGCCCTTATCTCTTGCAGCCATATTATATAAAGCGCCGTGTGGCTTCACATGATGAACGGGAACATCTGCTGCTGCTGCAATTTTTTCCAGGCAATTAATTTGCTTAACTATCAGTTCATAAATTTCCCCGGGATGTAGCAACATGTCTGTCCTTCCAAAATTCTCCCTGTCCAGGTAAGAAGGATGTGCGCCAACAGCGACACTATACTTTTTGCAAAGCTCAACGGTTTGCTTCATGGTCTTTTCATCACCGGCATGATAGCCGCAGGCTATGTTGGCAGATGAAATATAGGGCATGATCAATTCATCATTACCAATTCCTTCTCCCAAATCACAGTTAATGTCGATCGTTTTCATGTGTACATTCATTCTTTTACGATGGCCATATAGCGTTCATTCCATTCAATCGTGGCCTTTTTCATGGATATAATTTTCGAGTCTCAATTTACAGGCAATTTCCAATTGCGTCAAGTGTTGTTGTTGTTTTACGATGAAGTCCTCAGCAGTTTGATGATCGGTAAATTTAAACTGTATTTTATCACCAGCTTTCATTTGTGCAAGCATGGGCAAATGAGCTGAGATAATATTTCCTAATCTTGGATATCCACCTGTAGTTTGGTTATCGGCCATTAATATGATAAGCTGTCCATCCGGTAATAATTGAATGCTTCCAAAACTTACAGCAGAAGAAACAAGTTCTGTTTTTGAAATCACCTGCAATGGTTCGCTTGCAAGCCGGTAACCCATCCGGTCGGAATTATGAGAAATGAAGAAAGGGTTTCTTAAAAATTTTTCCTGCGAATTCTTATCAAGCCATTCCCATTCTGCTCCCGGCAATGCCATTAACTGCTCACTACCATCCAACCCAAAATTTTCGCTTGCCTGCCAGGGCAAAATTTTAAACCCGGTTCCCGGAGGTTCACTTTCATCAATTTTATTTGCACCTGGTACTTCATTCAATTCAATAACGTCATCTTTTAATAATCTTCTACCTGCAAACCCACCTGCTTCAGCTTTCAGATTCGTGCTATAGCTATTCAGCCATTTAGATAATTTCATTCCGCCTTTGATTGCGAAATAACTATGGCTTTTATTTTTTGGTGAATGAAATTGGAGCGTCGAGTTTTTATCGACGATCACAGCATGATTGATCGGTATGGGGTTTCCATTAATAGTTGCGTTAAAGTCAGCGCCGCTTAGTGCAATAATTGCGGGTTCATCAAAAAAAATAGCCGCAGCAGGAAAACGCATTTCAATGACAGCTTCGTTATAAACATTGCCAACTAAAATATTTGCGATAGCCGCGGCATACTTATCAATAGCGCCGGTTGGATTGATGCCAACCTGCTGATAGCCGTAGCGACCCATGTCCTGGATGCTATCAAGCATTCCCGCTCTTACTATTTTCAAACTCATCTTTTGTTATTGAATAAAATTGAACAGAATCTCCCGATTTAAATAAAGTTGGATTCTCTTTTTCTTTATCAAAAAGACTCAATGGAGTCCTTCCGATAATTTGCCAACCTCCCGGTGATCTTAATGGATATATTCCTGTTTGTCTTCCTGCAATACCGATACTGCCGGCTTCTACCGGTGCCGGGAATTGCTTACGCGGCGCAGCAATTTTCTCATCGACCAGCCCCATATACGCAAAGCCCGGAAGAAAGCCAAGCATATAAACACGGTAAATAGCTGATGTATGCAAATTAATTATCTCCTCAATTGATATTTGATTTAACAATGCAATAAAATCAAGATCAGTCCCATATTCTTTTTCATAACATACAGGAATCCGGATGAATGTTCCGTTATCTTCCACTTCAATTCTTTCCCGGGATAAATATTCTTTCACTTTTTCAGAGATCCAGTCAAAAGCAGGTTTTTGCCCACTGATATTTTTTCGGATAAAGAAAACGTCATAGTAGATCGTAAGTGAACAGTAGGCAGGTACAGATTCTATCATTCCTGGAATCGGGTCTTTTTGTAATTGATAAAAGACAGCATGCACCAGCCTATTTATCGATTCATCAATTACGTTTCCAAAATCGATAATAAGTGCCGCGTCACCTAACGGGAAAATCTTATAAGAGGGCAGTTGTCCCATGCAATGGTTTGTCAAATTAGAAAATTATTACTTAATACGGCCTGTTGTTTTTTACCTTTACCCTTCGATGTCGCAGTTTAATTGGAACGATAGTCTTAATTTATTCTCCAAACTTACTTTTCGCCGTGCCTGGAACGGTAGCAAAGTATTAACCAGCTATTTTATCAGCAAATGGTTTAAGAAGCCAGTTCAGTGGGGCCTGCCTGTTTCTATTTCATTTGAACCCACAACATCCTGTAACCTGCGATGCCCCGAATGCCCGAGTGGTTTAAGAGCTTTTACAAGGCCAACCGGCATGTTGCAAAAGAATTTTTTTAAAGAGACGATCGACCAGCTTCATCAACAGCTTTTATACCTGGTGTTTTATTTCCAGGGAGAGCCCTATCTCAATCCTGATTTTTTAGATATGGTAAAATATGCTTCTTCAAAAAAAATTTATACAGCTACATCTACCAATGCACATTATTTAAATGATGATAATGCGAAAAGAACCATCGAAAGTGGATTGGACAGGCTAATTATTTCGATCGACGGCACTACACAAGATGTGTATCAGCAATATCGTGTAGGAGGCAAACTTGAAAAGGTATTAGAAGGAACAAGAAATGTGGTGAAATGGAAGAAGGAAATGAAAAGCAAAACGCCATTCATCGTTTTTCAATTCTTAGTGGTAAAACCAAACGAACATCAAATTGAAGATGTAAAAAAGCTGGCGAAAGAAATTGGCGTTGATGATGTGTGGTTTAAAACAGCACAGGTTTACGATTATGAAAATGATCCAAATAAGTTAATACCTACAATTGATAAATACAGTCGCTATAAAAAAACCAATAAGGGCTATGAGTTTAAAGGAAAATTAGCCAACCATTGCTGGCGGCTATGGCACGATCCCGTAATTACATGGGACGGCTTGGTTGCCCCCTGCTGTTTTGATAAAGATGCGCAGCACCAATTAGGGGATCTGAAACAGAGATCATTTAAAGAAATATGGGAGAATGGAGAGTATAAAAAGTTCCGGACTGCTATTTTAAAAGGCAGAAAGAATATAGATATATGTTCCAATTGCAGTGAAGGAACAAAGGTGTGGGAAAGCGCCTAGATTGAACTGTTCGTTGTCATCCTGCCTGCCCCGACGAATGTCGTGGGAGCGAAGCGAAAAAAATGTGTGGGAAAATATATCCCCATTTATTCAAATTGTTACACAGGGTGAGCGACTATTTCCAATTTTTTACTTCCTTATATAATGCAGTATAAAACGAGACAAAACCTTCCCAAAAATTGCGGATAGATTCAGAAATGACTTTCATGGTGGTCGATTTACGATTAATCAAACATAAAATTACTTAAAGCAATCATTTAATAGACAACACTTAGCTACCACATTCGTGGTATTTTTCTCCACCGCTGTGAATTTTGGTTTAATGAAAAAATATTTTGGTCGGGTTTTTGACCTTTTCATAGTCAAAATGCCGGACCAATGGGAATAGATAAAGAAATAAAACAAGCAACGTTCCGCAACAATCAGAACAAAGCGATGGTGAACATCATGTTTACCCATGCGTGGATGGTGGATCACATTAAGAGCTTTGTAAAATCGGAGAACATAACTCCTCAGCAATATAATATTCTTCGCATATTACGCGGCGCAGGCGAGCCGCTATCTACATTACAGTTGCGGGAAAGAATGCTGGACAAAATGAGCGATACAAGCCGTATCGTGGAAAGAATGGTGTCGAAAGGCCTCGTACAAAAAGCAGTTTCAGAAAAAGATAAACGGATGGTGGATGTGATCATTACCCCTACGGGAAGTGAATTGCTTGAAAACCTTGACCGGAGAAATGAGGAGTTGGATGCCGTAGTAAATCACCTATCTGATGATGAGCTGGAAACGTTAAATAATCTTTTAGATAAACTTCGAAATAATCATTGATGTATCTTCGCTTTGAACTGATCCAAAATTCAAAGCATGAAAATACCGAACCGCCGTACTACCCTATCAGTCTTCCTTTTATTATTTATTTCAAATTTATTAGCCCAGACAAAACCTGAGTTTCGTGGCGTTTGGATAGCATCGGTTGATAATATCGACTGGCCGCTAAAAGGAATGACAGATCCTGATAGCCAGCGAACCGAATTTATACGCCAGTTGGAAATGCACAAAAGCAATGGTATGAATGCGGTGATAGTTCAGGTAAGACCGGCTGCAGATGCTTTTTATCCTTCACAATTGGAGCCCTGGAGCCAATGGCTTACAGGAGTACAGGGTCAACCACCTTTCCCTTATTATGACCCGCTTGAATTCATGATAAAAGAAACTCACAAACGTGGAATGGAGTTTCATGCCTGGTGTAACCCTTACAGGGCGGATTTTAAAATTGGCGCATCTTCCATTGCGCCAAACCATGTTACAAAGATCCATCCTGAATGGTTTTTAAATTATGGCGACAAAAAATATTTTGATCCGGCCAGCAAAGAGGTACAAAAGTTTGTTGTTAAAGTAGTCACTGATATTGTTCACCGGTATGATATAGATGCGATACACATGGATGATTATTTTTATCCGTACCGAATAGCTGGCAAAGAATTTCCCGATGATGACTCGTATAAAAAGTCAAAAAGCAAATTAAATAAGGATGATTGGCGCAGAAGCAATGTGGATACAATTATGAAAAAGCTTGCTGTTGCTATCAAAAAGGAAAAGCCATGGGTGCAGTTTGGTATTTCCCCATTCAGTGTATGGAGAAATAAAGACAAAGATCCAAGAGGCAGCGATAGCAAGGCTGGTCAAACTAATTATGATGACCTCTATGCCGATATTTTATTATGGTTGAAAGAAAAATGGGTTGATTATGTAGCACCGCAGCTTTATCTGGAAATAGGTCATGATAAAATTGATTATGCAAAAATGTTAGAGTGGTGGAGTAAAAATTCGTATGGCCGCAATTTATATATAGGTCTCGGTATCTACCGCTCAGGTAGTAATGCTGCATGGCGAAATCCAAATGAATTACCTAACCAGATAAAATTGTTGAGACAATACCCCAATGTGCAAGGTGGTATTTATTTTAGCAGCAAATCATTTAATAATAATCCTAATGGATGGAACGATAGTTTGAGAAATAATTATTATAAACTACCTGCGAAAGTTCCCGAAATGGAATGGTTGCCGAAAAATCCCATTCAAAATATTTCTACTTCTTCCCTTCCAGCCGATCTACATAATCAAGCGAACCAAGCCGGAAACGTAAAGGGACAGAAGTGATCTTTTCCAATTGAATTTCTTTTTTGCAAAAGAAGCCAAGATGTTCTGCATAAAAAGAAGATTGAACAGGAGTATTAAGTAAAAATCTTTGGTCAGTTATTTTTAAAGAATCATTCCTGGTCTTTTGAGGGCGATAATCTAAACGAAGCTGATTCTCATAATTAAATTTTTTTAAAACTTCGTAATTAACTGGAAATTTTTTGCAATCTTCTGGCTTAATTTTTTTCAAATACTCTTTTGATACGCCGAAATAACAATTGCTGCTTATTTTATTCGAAAGAGGCTGATTCTGATCACATAAAGTATCCTGGGAAAAACTTTGTCCTGTTAACATTAACAAGACAACAAGAATAATATTTATTCGTTGCAGCACCTTTATTTTATTTGTATGTAAATTTACGGCCTGATTTTTGATATTTGGCCCGATTTTTTCAAAAGGGCAATGTTTAACTGAGGAACCACACAATAAGCAACCATGGCTCTGAGTCAAAATTTACAACAAAAGCTTTTACAAAAATTATCGCCCCAGCAGATTCAGCTTATGAAACTGCTGCAGGTCCCTACGGCAAACCTCGAAGAGAGGATCAAAGAAGAAATGGAGGAGAACCCTGCCCTTGAACAGGAAGAAGAGAATCACGATGACTATGAGGAAGCGAAAGATGAATTTACGGAGACCGCCGAGGAAAACTTTGAAGAACCAGACGGCAGCGAGAATGATTATGATAATATAGACATCAGTGAATATGTAAAAGAAGGGGATGATGACATCGCTGATTATAAAATGCGGGATGATAATTATGGCAGCGATGATGATGATAAAAAGACAATCCCTTTTAAAACGGAAACAAGTTTCTATGAAACCCTGCTTGACCAGCTCGGCCTGCTGAAACTGGATGAAAAAGAGCAAAAGATCGCGGAACAGATCGTGGGCAGCATTGACGAGGATGGTTATTTGCGCAGGGAGACCAGCGCCATTGTTGATGATCTCGCCTTTCGTCAGAATGTAATGACAACGGACGAAGAGGTGGAGAGTCTAATAAAACGAATACAGCATTTTGATCCTCCCGGCGTGGCAGCAAGAGACCTGCAGGAATGTTTATTACTTCAGTTGAACAGGCTGCAGGATGAAGGGAAAAATGTAAGCGTAGCTATTAAAGCTATTTCCAAATATTTTGATGAGTTTACGAAAAAGCATTACGAAAAAATTCAACGGGGACTTGATCTTAATGATGAGCAATTAAAAGAAGTAATGCAACAGATCATCCGGTTGAATCCAAAACCTGGTGGTAATGTTGGAGAGATAAATAAAGCAGAAAGCTATGTAGTGCCTGATTTCTTTATTATGAACAATGGAGGCAAATTGGAGCTGACATTGAATTCAAGGAATGCACCGGAGCTTCGTATCAGTGAAGGCTACCGTGATATGCTGAAAGAATATGATCGTGGCACAAAAAAAGATAAACGTCAGAAGGAAGCCGTTCTCTTTATCAAGCAAAAAATTGATTCCGCTAAATGGTTTATTGATGCCATCAAACAACGGCAACATACGTTGCTGGATACAATGACAGCGATCATGAATCACCAGCATGATTTTTTTCTTACCGGTGATCAAACCACGCTTCGCCCAATGATCCTGAAAGATATTGCAGAAAAGACCGGGCTTGATATTTCTACCGTAAGCCGTGTTGCCAACAGCAAATTTGTACAAACCGAATTCGGAACTTATCGCTTGAAATTTTTCTTTAGCGAATCATTGAGTACCGAAAGCGGCGAAGAAGTATCAACACGGGAAGTGAAGAAAATTCTGAGTGATCTTATTGAAGCAGAGAATAAAAAGAAACCGCTGAGTGATGAACACCTTACAGAAATGCTTCAGCAAAAAGGTTATAATATTGCACGCAGAACAGTAGCAAAATACCGGGAACAACTGAATATTCCTGTTGCCCGGTTGCGAAAAGAATTATAGCATGCCCGACAGATTAATTATAACCGAAGAAAATCAGCTAAAAGAAGTAAGTATACCGGAAACGCCCCAGCAGCCCTTGTTTATAAAGTTGCTGGCAAAATTTATTTCCTACGTTTTTCATCCATTATTTATACCCCTTTATATTACTTATTTCATTATTGAGATCCGCTCTTATCAATTTGCCGGCATCAGTAAGTTGGGTGATCTCTGGATATTTTTGCAGGTTTTTGTAAACTGCACTTTTCTTCCATTAGCAAGTATACTCCTGCTTCGTGCTTTAAAATTTATTGATTCTGTTTTTTTAAAAACACAAAAGGATCGCATTATTCCTTATATCATTTGTATGATCTTTTATTTCTGGAACTGGTATGTTTTTAAGAATAACCATGAAGTAAAGGACCTGGTAAGTATGAGCATGGCGATATTTAATGCATGTGTGTTTGGCTTTTTAGTGAACATTTCCATGAAAGTAAGTATGCATGCTATTTCGGCCGGGGTAATGACCACGTTTATTGCATTGCTGGCTTTTACTGACAGCAGCAGCTTTTCACTTTACCTGGCAATTGCAGTTTTAATATCGGGAATTGTTTGTACTTCACGGTTGATCGTTTCGGATCACACTCCAAAGGAAATTTATTATGGATTCATGATCGGTATATTTTCCCAGCTGGCCGCACATTATTTTGTCAATTCATAAAAACAAAAAAGCCCAATCATAGGGTACAGATTGAGCTTTTTGTTTCATCCATCCTTATTATACGTCCAATTAGCCGTTTAATATTTTAGATCCTGACAAGTAGTTCTTACTTGGATGATAAATAAAGAGACAGCTTCCGTCTTTGATCGTATTGATGAGTTTCTTAGATTGTTTCATTGGAACAGCGGGGCATCCAAAACTGCGGCCCATATATTTACCCCAGCGTTTATAAGTATCACCAATATACAATGAACCATGTAGCACTATCTTCCTTCTTTCGGCTTTGTCATTAAAGCCAGGTTCGAGGCCGGATAATGTTAACGCAAGACCATGGCCTCCGTAATAAGTTTTTTTAGTTCTGTAAAATCCGAGGCTGCTTTGCCTTGATTCAGGTTTGTTAGAGAATTTTCTGGCATACTCACCACCGGAATTTTTTCCATGAGCAACATATGTATTCAATAAAAGCTTGCATTCATTCAGATCGATCAGGTAAAGTCTTTTTCTTTTTGATGATTGGCTGAGATCGCAAATAGTGATCAGTCCTTCTTTACTAAGTTTTCCATCCTCTTCCAGTTTTTTATAACCTTTATAAGCATACACGAATGCCTCTTTTTTTAACCCTCTCTTTTTAAGTTGAAGACTGTCATAGATCAGTTCTATTTCCGCATCAAATGAATTTGTACGGATCGAATCGTTGGTAAAAAAGTTGGTTTGAAATTTTAACAGCGCCGGATTGTTTCCTGTATTTAATAAAGGAAGCAGCATAAATGCAGCAGCTGGCAGGGAGGATAATATGGCTTTTATGAACCTGGACACGGGTACGGGATTTCGGATTTCTAAACGTGTTTAAACGTAAAAATATTATCCAATTAATCAAAATGCAAGCTCAAAAAGTAATTATTGTTGCTTATATGTGGTAAATACTCAGGACGCTACGCAGTAAATAGAAGATTTACTTACGGAACTATCAGTTTTCCATGTGATGGTGATGATGTACCTGGCGTTGCTTGGTAATGAACTCGCTGCTATAGATCTTTAATAGTAATAAGAATAGTGAGATAAGTAATGGTCCGAATATTAACCCGATAAAACCAAAAACACTCAGGCCGACAATGACCCCAAACACCGTAACAAGCGGATGTATATTCCCGATCTTTTTTGCCAGCGTAAAACGAAAGATATTATCCACCAAACCTATTACACCAAATCCGTAGATAAGCATGAATATCCCTTTACCTGTTTGCCCGTTGGCAAAAAAGATAATAGCAAGCGGTACATAAGCCAATGCAGCGCCAACCACCGGCAGCATTGCTGTGATGCAGGTGACAACAAACCAAAACCAGGGTTCTTTAACACCGATAATAAGATAACCAATTAAAGCAACCACGCCTTGCAGAATAGCAATGACAGGGATACCAACTGCATTGCTTAAAACCATATTCTTCACTTCTTTTCCGAGCATGGCTGCATTCTCGTCTCTTAATGGCATGTGTTCATATATATTGTTCTCCATTTTTCTGCCATTCACCAGCATAAAATAGAGAATGAAGTACATAAAGAAGATCGTGCCCAATGTATTAAAAGTAGCGCTGAGCAATCTTGGAATGCCATTTGAAATAAAATTTCCCAGTTTGTTGATATTCTCATCACTCACAATTTCGATATCAAATCTTTGTTCAAGATCAGCGGCGATCTTTTTCAATGCGTCAATCAATTCATTTGAATGTTGTACAGCGAAAGTGACCTTGGCGGACACCATATTAACAAGCACACCGATCGGAAATAAAATGATGATCAGCGAAAGAAACATCAGTAACGCTGCCGTCCATGGCTTTGACCATTTTTTCCTCATGGTCAAATGAAACATCCATTTCCGCATGATAATATATAGCGTAATAGCGCCGAGTAATGCAGGAATGAAAGTATATAATTCACGAAATAACAAAAGCCCCAGCAACGTGATCACGATCAGGAAAAATATTTGCCGAATCCGGTTTTGGTGTATTACATGAGTATCCATCGCAGCAAGTTACGGCCTCTCCCTCAAATCCCTCTCCGAAGGAGAGGGAGGCCCGGCTAAATTTTATTATTCAGAATCAGCAATAACAAATCATCAGCGTATCAATGTTCGGCATTGAGCTGTAGATAGAATTGATAGAACAAAATGCGTGGCCTTGCAATCTGTACCGCCCCTTCTATAATGGAGAAGGGGAATGGGGGAAGAGGCCGCCTTTAAATTTTCACTTCTTTCCATTTGCCTTTCTTAAAATAATACCATGCTGAAAGTGCCAGGAATGTTTCAGCAACCGGGATGGCGATAAAAACACCTTCAACTCCCATCTTAAAAACCTTTACCAATAAATAAGCCAATGGTATCTGGAAAAGCCAGAAGCTTACAAGGTTTATCCGTGTCGGCGTTCTTGTATCCCCGGCGCCGTTGAGTGACTGAATCATTACCATGCCGATTCCGTAAAAAATAAACCCGGCACCCATGATCTGTAATGATTGAGCGCCATACGCCAGGTCTTCGGGTACATGTGTAAAAATGCTGATGATCGGTTTTGCAAAAAATATAAAAAGCAGCATAACACCTGTCATAAAAAAAGCATTATACTTTGTGGTCAGCAATACGCTTTGTTCTGCCCTGTCTGGTCTTTTGGCGCCAAGGTTTTGTCCTACCAAGGTTGCTGCAGCATTACTTAATCCCCATGCAGGTAAAATAAAAAACACAAGGTTACGGATAGCGATCTGGTAACCTGCTGAGGCATGTTCACCACCCGTCTTTGCCACCAGTTGTGATAAAACGATCCAGCTGCCCGATGCAATGATGAATTGAAATGTAGCGGGCCAGGCAATTTTTATCAGCGATCTCATCAGTGGAAAATCAATGATAAAATGTTCTTTGCCCAGGTTGATGACACCTTTTTTGTTCAGGAATAAATGATAACACTGGTATAAAACTCCTGCGCCCCTTCCGATTGTTGTAGCAATTGCTGCACCTTTCAATCCTAATTCAGGAAGCGGGCCCCAGCCGTTTATTAAAGCGGGACAAAGAAAAATATTTATTAAGCTTGCCAGCCATAAACTTTTCATAGCAATAGCCGCATTGCCTGCGCCGCGAAAAATTCCATTAATAAGAAACAAAAGAATGATAACAAAGCTGCCACCAAGCATGATGCGGGTAAAGATGGCGCCTTCTTTCACTACTTCATCCGAGGCGCCCATGAGGTGGAGTATTTCGGGTGCAAAAATTACTCCTGCAAGGCTCACAACTATTGTTGCTATCAACGCCATTATTAATGCCTGCATTCCTGCATGCGCAGCAGCTTCAGGATCTTTTTCACCGATCCTTCTTGCCACCATGGCTGTAGCGGCAGTGCTTAAGCCAATTGCCAGTGAATAAACTATTGTGATCACCGATTCTGTTAAGCCAACAGTTTGTGTTGCTTTTGAGCCAAGCTTTGCGACAAAGAAAATATCAACTACGGCAAATACGCTCTCAAGACTCAACTCAAGGATCATCGGGATTGCCAGTAATACGATCGCCACACGAATACTGCCCTGCGTATAATCATATTCCTTTCCGCGAAGTGATTGCCCAATCAGTGAAATAAAATGAGAAAACTTATTCTTATGTACAGTTTGGTTCTGCATGAGTGAAGTAAATTAAAAAGTAAAAATTAAAAATGAAAAAAGGGCAACGAATGTTGCTGACGTAAATCCGGAAATTTTTTGGTTCTTAGAAT
>DASUTO010000265.1:0-2849 GCA_036374555.1 Chitinophagaceae bacterium | reverse complement strand
GCAAAAGTGATGGCCATGACCAATTCAACAGAATTGAATGCAACTTCACTGGTGTTTGGTGAACAATTAAGAAAATTAAATATCGATTGGCAGTTCTCTTATTTCTGGTTAATTGATGAATCAAAAAATGATACTACTTTTTGGATCACGTGGCCGGATTATAAGACAAGTATTACTGCGTATACTATGGATGAAGCAGCAGAGTATTTTAATGATTGCCTTGTATCTTGGCGGGCTGGAGTAAAAATTCATGATAACTATGTGCCACCGGAAGGTGTACAGGAATGGTTGGATACATTTCAACGTATTGCTGATGATGCTGGTGGTGTGGCCAAAGAAATAATGGTGGCATCAACTTTTCCTACTGGGGTATATTATTATGATGCCATGATGAAATATGGTTCGTTTGGAATTTGTATTAGCAAACCTGCAACTGACGAAGAAAAAAAGATCCAATGTCGTTTTGCAATAGAATTTGAAAGAGCCTATACACGTTTCCTGGATCTGAAACAAGCCGAAACGCAAACAAGGGAAGCAAAAATAGAAGCTGCACTTGAACGGGTGCGTTCAAAAGCGATGGCAATGCATAAGAGCGATGATTTCAATGACGCTGTTGCCATTGTTTTTGAAGAGCTTGATAAATTAAATCTCGGAATGCTACGCTGCGGGATCGGAATCTTCAATAAAGAAAAAAGATCCGCGGAAGTGTGGACAACCACTATTGCAGAACACGGTCGCACTGTTCAGGTTTGCGGTGATGAATCAATGGACCTTCATCCGTTGCTCAAAGGTGACTTTGCTGCATGGCTAAGGCAGGAAGATTTTTTCTATGTTCTGGAAGGTGAAGATATGAGTGAATATTACAGAGCGGTGATGGAAACCAACTTCAAACTTCCGGAATCGCAAATCATGGTGGAGCATCCTGAACATCTTAAACAACTTTATTATGCTGCGATGTTTGAATCTGGTTCCATGTTTGCATTTCGCGAAACAGATTTTCCTGAAGAAGCAAAAGTGGTGATGAAACGTTTTGCAGGTGTATTTAATCTTACCTATAAACGGTTTCTTGATCTGCAAAAGGCCGAAGCGCAAACAAGAGAATCACAAATAGAATTAGGATTGGAAAGAGTCAGGGCAAGAGCCATGGCTATGCAAAAGTCAGATGAGTTAAAAGAATTGATCAGTACCGTTTACTCTGAATTGACCAAACTTGATCTGATTCTCGACCGATGCTTTATCATGATTTATGATAATAAATCAATGGGTGTAACCTGGTGGATGTCCAATCCTGAGGCCCCCTTACAACCAATAGGCTTATTTGTAAAATATCATGAGCAGCCCCCTTATCTCGCTTTTCTTAAAGGATGGAAAGAACGAAATCTGAAATGGCAGTACATACTTGAAGGCGAAGTCAAAAAAACCTGGGATAAGTTTTTATTCGTTGAAACAGAACTTTCACAATTGCCGGATTTTGTAATTGCCAATATGAAGGCAAATGAGAGAGTATATTTGTCGGCTTCCTTCAATAATTTCGGTTGTTTGACACTGGCCACTCTTGAATCATTGTCAGATGAACATTTTGATATACTGTTACGTTTCGCAAAGGTTTTTGATCTGACCTATACACGTTTTAACGATTTGAAACAAGCCGAAGCACAGGCAAGAGAAGCAAAGATCGAAGCAGCATTAGAAAGAGTTCGGGCAAAGGCGATGGCGATGCATAAAAGTGAAGATTTGAACCCGGCTGTAGCAACGGTTTTTGAAGAGTTGGATAAACTGAATATCGGAATATTAAGATGTGGGATAGCCATAATGGACAAAGAGAAACCGAGAGGAGATGTATGGATCACCGTTAAATCTGAACAATCAAACACAATACAGGTTTCAGGTGATGAGTCCATGGATTATCATCCCTTACTACGTGGAGCTTATGATGGCTGGTTAAAGCAGGAAGATTTTTCCTATGTTTTACAGGGAGAAGATCTTATCAATTACTATCGGGATGTTGCCAGTATAAAATATCAATTGCCTGTATCTACCTCATTTGACACAGAAAAAAAAGATCAGCAACAATATTATTACAACTCAGTTTTCCAGGACGGTTCTTTATTTGCTTTTATGGAAACTGCTATTACAAATGAAGCAAAAACAGTGATAAAACGTTTTGCCAATGTCTTTAATCTTACCTATAAACGTTTTCTTGATCTGCAAAAAGCCGAAGCACAGACAAGAGAAGCAAAAATAGAAGCAGCACTCGAAAGAGTAAGAGCAAGAGCATTGGCTATGCAAGAGCCTGAAGAACTGAAAGATGTTGCGCAAGTATTGCGAACAGAAATGGGACTGCTGGGTGTGGAAGAACTGGAAACCTGCAGCATTTATATAAATGATGAAGCAACAAACAAAACTGAATGCTGGTATGCCTTAAAAGATCTGCGGGTAGAAGAGAAGAAATTAGTGTCTGATCATTTTCCATTGAATTTAAATGATACATGGGTCGGAAGGGAAATGAAAAATTTTTACAGTTCAGATGCAAAACAGGTTTCAATTATAATGCAAGGCGCTAACCGTAAAGAATGGATCAACTATTGCGAAGAAAAATCAGTTCCTTTCCGTGGTTATTATGGAGAAGTGATTCCTGACAGAACATATCATTTGTACAAATTTTCTCATGGTGCAATTGGTGCAGCGGCAGCGGGAGATATTTCCCCTGAAAGCTGGAAACTATTAAGTCGTGCCGCATCTGTTTTTTCATTGGCTTATTCCCGTTTCAAAGACCTGACACAAGCCCGGAACGATTTAATAAAACTAAAAGAAGAAAAGAAAAGAGCGGAAGATGCATTATCTGATCT
>DASUTO010000264.1:0-3618 GCA_036374555.1 Chitinophagaceae bacterium | reverse complement strand
TGTTGATTTCCGTTTCGCTCATTTCGAGTAATTCGGCCAGCTCTTCCGTACTCGGCTCTCTTTCGTGTTCCTGTTCGAATGCCATGTAGGCTTTATTAGCCTTGTTGTAAGTGCCAATTTTGTTTTGAGGCAAGCGGACTAATCTGCCCTGCTCTGCCAACGCCTGTAAGATCGACTGGCGAATCCACCATACGGCGTATGAGATGAACTTAAAACCCTTGGTTTCATCGAAACGCTGGGCTGCTTTTATCAAACCGAGGTTACCCTCGTTGATCAGATCGCTAAGTGAAAGCCCCTGGTGCTGGTACTGCTTAGCAACAGATACCACAAATCGAAGGTTGGCTTGCACCAATTTGTCTAATGCTCTTTGTGCGTCAACCGGATTACGATGAGCCATTTTAATGCGCTGGGCAAGTGTGGTCTCCTCTTCGGGAGTGATCATCGGGATCTTAGAGATCTCCTGAAGATACTTTTCAACTGCCTGGCTGTCTCTGTTCGTGATCTGGGTGGCAATCTTTAGCTGCCTCATAATTGATGTATTACAAGTTTAAAACGTAAAATAGAGTTGGTTTGTTCAAGGAAAGTTGCAAAGGGTAAGTTAATTACTACCGTCCAAGTATGAATGCAAAGTTACGTTACAACCGCCGTTTCTCATAGTCTTTACGAGAAAATGTTTAATAAAAAAATAATTGCAAACGTTTGATAGAAATCAAATAAGGCTGTAATCGATACTGGGTAAGACTTTCACCAATCATCAAATTTTTATTTTTTAGATGTTAATCGAAATCATTCGATGATTGTTTGAAAAATCAACTCGTAACAGTTGCATTTCTTTTACGTAAATAGAACCAAAGCCCCAAACCAGAGATCAATAGTAACGAAGAGATCAATTCTGCCTGTGTAAATTCAAGTCCAAAGAGGTGAATCTTGGTGTTTACTCTTATTTTTTCGATAAAGAATCTTTCAATCCCATTTAATATTAAATAGAGTGCAAATAAAGTGCCCGGTATTTTCAGTCGTTTTCTCAATGACCATAATACAAGGAACAGGATGAAGCAAATAACAGTTTCATAAAATGGCGTTGGGAAATGCGGTTCTGATAGCTGAAAGCAAAATTTATCCGTACATCCTGGAATTGGATTATCCTGATCCATCCTTGCAACATTATTTGGGTAGGTATAGCCCCACATCCAATCTGGCAACCAGCTAAATGGTTTCGGCCTGTTATTGACTATTCCCCAATCGCCATCGCCCGATACCTGGCAGCCAATACGTCCCACTGAATAAGCGAGCATGAGTGCCGGCGCTGCGGCGTCATTCAAGTGCCAAAACCCTATCTTATGTTTTTTTGCATACCACCAAATAGCTAATGCGGCACAGATCAAACCGCCATAAAATGTTAACCCTTCTGCCGAAAAAATGGAGCCTGGGTCCTTAACAAATGAATCCCAATTCTCAAAGGCATCAAAGAGTTTTGCCCCGACCAATCCAAAAACCAATGCCAGGATGGTAACTTCTCCTACCCTGTCCTGTGGCCAGATTCTTATCTTTCTAAGCTCCGGCTTTTCCAAAACCTGTTTTCTTTTTTCCCACCATTTTAAACCTGCAAATAACAACCCTAAAATAATACCTGCCGGCCAGCTACCTCTATCTGAAAAAATGAAGGCCTGCGGATCATCAGTCACTGATTTATTCATGATAAATAGTGCAAGAATTTTATAACCCAACACAAAGCCTAGTAAGAAATTAAGAAGCAGATCTATAAATGATGCCGGTTTACCAACCATTACTTGTACTTCTGTGGGTTGTAAAAGACCTTGCTTGCTTTTTCTTCTTAATTCAGCAGAAAGTATAACCGCAGCAAGGATAAAAGCAATGGCTACAAAAAATCCGAATGAATTTATAAACCTGAGCGGTTGCCATTCTACGTTAAAGAGATCACGAAAAGCATAATAAAGATTGGGATACATTAGCTGCTTGTTGGTTGGTTCAAATAATGTTGGCGAATATACAAAAGAAGTTGTGGCTACCGGCTAACCTTTCCCGCATTAACCGATAGCCAACAAATTATTTGGCACTTTTAATTACAATGTTGCTCAAAAGCATTAATAAGATTATTGGCGATCATTTGCGCCGGACGACCTTCGATCTGGTGTCTTTCTATGAAATGGACAAGCTGTCCATCTTTAAATAATGCAATGGCCGGTGAAGATGGCGGATAAGGCAATAAATGTTCACGAAGTTTGCGTACAGCATCAATATCAAAACCAGCAAAACTCGTCGTTAAATGATCAGGTTTTTTATCGCTATTTAAAACAGCCAAAAGAACGCCTGGTCTTGCAGAACCTGCCGAACAACCACAGACAGAATTTATCATAACCAGGGTAGTTCCTTTTTTAGAAAGTTGATCATCTACTTCAGTTGCCGTTAATAACTCGGTAAAGCCATGCTCTGTGAGCTCTTCCTTCATTGGTACTACTATTTCTTCGGGATACATTTTTCGTTTTTTATTAAGTCACAAAATTAATCAAAAACGAGCTCCGAATTTCATTGAAACACAATGCTTGATAAACTGTCAGCAAAAATTTCTCATTTCGGAAATTATGTCTTCTGAAATCGCTCAAATAGAACAAAGAGTCAGAAAAAAATGGCTTCCACTGGCATGGTATATGGTTTGACAGAAAAAGGAGGAAACAATCAAAGGACTAAAACTTAAAAAACTAAACTATGACACATTCAAAATTTCACAACCGAAACTTCGACCGCTCGTTTGACAATATGGTCGATGAACTTTTTACGGGATTACCTGTTGTACTTAACGATGGTTACAATTTTCTGACAAAACAAGGTTATGTGCCTGTAAACATTAAGGAGATTGAAAATGGTTTTTCACTTGAGGTAGTGGCACCGGGTTTTGAAAAAACGGATTTTAAAGTAAATGTAGATGGCAATGTATTAACAATCTCTGCCGAAAGAAAGGCGGAAGAAAATCGTCAAACAGAAAAGCAAATTCGTAAGGAATACAGCTACAGAAGTTTTAAACGTTCTTTCACAATTGATGATAAAATTGATGCAACGGCGATCGATGCTTCCTACGTCAATGGAGTGTTGAAATTAAACCTTCCTAAGAAAGCGGAAGTCAGAGAAGCAGCAAAAGATATTACAATTAAATAAACAGTTCTTACTAAATATTTCTCATAAGCAGTTGGTTTTGGTTTACACCCTGCCGTTTCTACGGCGGGGTTTCTTTTTGGCCCATCCCGACCTTCCCCAAGGGAAGGCCATCAGCACACAGGTCCATTTAAATTAATCTAAAAAAAATAAATTCATTTATTCACAACCTTGTCTTCGGCGGGTATCGATCAGAAATTGAATTTTCCAACGACCATTTATTCTTACCAGTTGAAATGAGTTGACCCCGCAATGACTGAATTTTCCAGCGTAATAAAATTTGTAAGGAGTCCAAACTGAAGCTAATGGCCCATCAACTTTTATAGTTTCAAAAGTGATCCTTTCATCAAGTGAATCTTTTTTAGCTGTACTTATGCTGTTAACAAAATCACTGATTTTTTCATTTTGTACAAAAAAAGTTCCGTCTTGTTTACGGCGGATAGTTTG
>DASUTO010000263.1:0-2803 GCA_036374555.1 Chitinophagaceae bacterium | reverse complement strand
GAAAACAATCGCTATCCCCGGATCAATAAGTAAGTAGTATTCATATTAATCTATTAACAATAACAATGAAAAATTTTAAAAACAAAGTTGCCGTCATCACGGGCGGCAACAGTGGCATCGGATATGCCACCGCAAAAGAACTGAAAGAAAAAGGCGTTCATGTTATAATCACTGGCCGACGAAAAGAAGCCGTAGAAAAAGCTGCTTCAGCAATAAATGTAATTGGGATGGTTGCGGATCAAACCAACCTGGAGGACATTGACAGGTTAATTTCAGAAGTTGCGAAACAATTTGGTAAAGTTGATATTCTGCTTATCAATGCAGGCATCTCACAATTTGCACCCATAGAAGCTATGGAGGAGAAAATGTTTGATGACATCATGAATGTAAATGTGAAAGGCGCTTATTTTACGCTGAGTAAATTCATTCCAATATTAAATGAAAATGCATCGGTTGTATTGTTGTCATCAACAGCTGCGTCAACTCCTTCACCCAATATATCCGTGTATTCCGCAAGCAAAGCAGCGGTCAACGCCATTGTGAAAGTGGCGGCACTGGAACTGGCTTCCCGCAAGATCAGGGTGAATGCGGTAAGTCCGGGCCCGATTGCTACAGAGATCATGGATAAGTCGGGCATTAGTGATCCAAAAACGCAGGAACATATTTTAAATGGCATTCCTTTGGCGAGATTCGGCAACCCAACTGAAGTAGCAAAATTGATGGCTTATTTGTCAGGCAGTGATGCTGCCTTTATCACAGGTTCAGAATTTATTATTGATGGTGGCCAGTCAATATGAACGAAGTTGATGACTCCTATCTTAAAACAACATTGATTAACTTTATATGATTAGAAAAATGGACTATACAGCAAAATATATTACGCCTGACATCAAGTTGTCCTGCTACGAGAACAAATTCTTTAAATCGGACATTATGTTTGACCATCACATGCTGATATGGTTCATGTCCGGAGAAACAAAGATTGTGCAGGCCGAAGGCACTTATATTTTCAGGGCGGGAGATATTTTTTTAATCCCCAGGAATCAGTTGGCTACTATTATCAACTATCCGAAAGATGGATTGCCGCATAAAACAGTGGTCATGCATCTGTCGATAGAGCGACTGAGGGATTTTTACGCCAGTATGAACCTGAAGCCTAAAGCATCAGTGTTCCAGAAAATTCGCCGCTTCAACGATCATCCTTTGCTTGAGAGTTGCCTGGCTTCACTGATCCCATATTTTGACATGAAAGACCTTCCGGAAAACATTGCTTCATTGAAAATTACAGAAGCGATCAGCATCCTCCGGGCTATTGATGCGGATATTGACAATGTTTTGGCAAATTTTGAAGAACCTGGTAAGATTGACCTGGTCAGTTATATGGAAAAGAATTTTATGTTCAATATGCCCATGGAAAAATTTGGTTACCTCACGGGAAGAAGCATCACTACTTTCAAACGTGATTTTAAAAAGGCTTTCAATGCGACACCGCAAAGATGGCTCACCCAAAAAAGGCTGGAACTGGCACACTACCAGTTTGTGGAGAAGCGAAAAAAACCAATTGACGTTTGCTACGAAGTGGGGTTCGAAAATCTCTCTCATTTTTCCTATGCTTTTAAAAAGCAGTTTGGCTATGCCCCTACAGAACTGCTGGAACAGCGAACCCGCCAATAAGATAGTTGCCTATATTAAGTTTCACGATTTGACCTTTTGAACAAAACAAATCAGGACTTTTAAACAAAGTGAGAAAGCCTGATCCAATTTAGATTTGTCCATCAAAACAAATTGAAATGACACAGCATACTTATCGCGAAATCTTAAGCCCTGAACAAGATGTATTTGATGGGTTATTATTTATTCCTGACATCAGTGGGTTTACAGAACTCGTACACTCTACTGATGTGCAGACCGGGAAACAAATTACCTGCGAATTACTTTCAGCAATTATCAACGAAAATATCCTCGAAATGGAGATAGCTGAAATCGAAGGCGATGCGGTGCTATTTTACCGAAATGGTGTTGCTCCTGGCCCTCGCCAACTGTTCCAGCAAT
The DNA here is from genome assembly GCA_036374555.1 of Chitinophagaceae bacterium. Classification (GTDB taxonomy): domain Bacteria; phylum Bacteroidota; class Bacteroidia; order Chitinophagales; family Chitinophagaceae; genus VBAS01. The sequence goes on along the minus strand of DASUTO010000263.1, from coordinate 751 downwards.
ATGAAAAAATGACAATTTCCTTTGAAGCCAAATGCAAAGAACTTCAAAGGAAATTTTCAATGCCTTTGAACCTATCATTAAAAGTAATTGCCCACTACGGCCCCATGTCAGACTTTAAGATTAATTCCTTTAAAAAACTATATGGTGAAGTGGTGGTGGAAGCGCACCGGTTGCTTAAGAATTCCATTGATAGTAACAGCTATCTTTTATTGACTGATTCACTTTTCAAGAGGCCTCACAGTCTATTTGATGATGAACTACTACAACATGGTATCCGGTCAAACAAGCTTTGTGAAGTTTATGGAGGATTAAGAAATATCTGCTTTACGTATTTTGATTTTAGTGAAAGAAGATCTCGGAAACTGGTCGCTTAAACAGATTCTCTGAAATGCGCCCGCAGCAACAAATTGCTGTTTAGTGATGCCATACTCGGGGAGCTTTTTCAGGTGATACAAATGATGGTTTTGATTATATCCCAGAATCAAGCTCAGGATGATTTGCAAGATGTAGGAACTCTTTTAATAAAGAGCTTCTGATTTGGTTAATGTTGTACCTATCTTGTACCTCAAAATAAAAGAGTCTTGTAAGTTGTTAAATTACAAGACTCTTTTTAATTTTTCTGCGGACCGGACGGGACTCGAACCCGAACCGGTACATATCTTGAAATCAATTTCTTACAAATATCTCCGGAATCATGCTCCACGAATCGCTCACTAACTCTACTCTTGTTTGATAACTGCAAATCGAAGAA
>DASUTO010000262.1:0-8161 GCA_036374555.1 Chitinophagaceae bacterium | reverse complement strand
GATCCCCCACTTTAAAAAATACTCCCTGTATTTTAAAAAGACTCAGGCTATCACCAAAAAGAACCTCTATCTGGTCATTGCCCCAACTGTCGGTAACAAGGTCTACCATGCCGTCATTATTAAAATCACCTGATGCAATGCCGTGGGTATGCGGAATTCCTCCAACTGGAAAAGGAGATTTGGGCGCAGGGATAAAATTTCCCTTTCCATTTCCCAGTAAGACAGTTAAATATTTTTGTTCGTGATTAGCAAATGCCAGGTCCATATTACCGTCCTTATTAAAATCATTTATGGAAATATCGTTGGGAATAGAACCTGCAAAAAAAGGAGAGTTTGCTGTTTCCGTAAAACCGCCTTTGCCATTGCCCAGCAGAACAGTAACGCTGCTGTCTGTTTCACTTGTTACTGCCAGGTCAGGGAGCTTATCATTATTAAAGTCTGCCACTTCAATGCTACCCGGTGATCTTCCAACTTTAATCTTAATTGTCTGAGATGGATCAATAATATTTTGAGAAGATAATTTATTTTCTTGCTCACAATTGCTGAATAAGATCGCGATTACAGAAAATGTAAAAGGAAATATGTGAATCATTTTTTAAAAGTAAGACAGAATTGTTCCCTGATCTCATTCTTTACACTTATGGGCGTCTTTCCTTGATATACTGCTGAAACATTTGATATGCGACCCTATCGTAGAGGTTTTATCATTTCTTTGACCACCGGTAATTTTTTTAATACGGCGGATCCCTTCACCAGCCAGGCAGTTCCAAATGCCCATAGAGCGGTCGTTTCAAAAATAAACGTGCTATATACAAACAATCCTTTCGTGGGCTTTATTATAAAATTGAATAATGCTATCAGGGCGATGCTAATGATAATGGTCCACCCGCAAATTTTATAAAGCAGTTTCCTTCTTTTAAATTTTGCCAGGGCCACACCTTCATACTTCTCATCCGGTATTTGAAAATAATGGAGGCAAAAAATGGTGAAACAGGTGAACAATAAAAAGGCAAATCCAAAATGCACATTGCCCCAGAATTTTGTCACCTCAACACGTAGTTGCAGGTACTGGTTCACACCATCCTTCTCCGGCATAAATCCTTCGAACTCCGTTGGAAAAGCAGCGATACCAATAGCTAAATAACCTGCTATGTTGGAAAGCCGGCTTTCCCAGGGACTTTTGCCCTGATAGGTAATAAGAAATCCACCCAGCATACAAAGTATAGAGATGAAGACAATATGCATCGTACTGTAGAAATAGTGGCTGATGGATATCTGCCATGCGTACTTGCCCGCACCAAACAAGGAACTGCCCAGCACGGCCAGGACCGGCAACAATAACCCTGTCACGCCGATAAAAGCCCTCAGCTTTTGATAGGAGATAATTTCATCGCGACCGGCATGTTGTCCGGAAATGGGTGGAATGGTGTTACTCATAAAAGTGAATTGAAGGATTGTCTTGCCAAAAGCAGAATAAGTTGATTCGAAAAAATCCGTATACGAAATCTAAAATTTCAAGATTATTTCGATAAAATTAATGCTCTTACGTATTGGTAAATATTACAGGAAAGGTTGGCTATAAATATAGATCGAAGGCGGGGTAAATAAAATACCATAATGTAGGTATTTTGATTTTTTATGCTGTTGTTGACATCCTGTTATCAAGTCTTTTGTTAATTAGTTCACTTCACCAACAACACAAAATGTTATAAATGGTGTTGTTGGTTAAAGCCTCCATCATGAAAGTATCGGTTTTTTGAACAGCGACAACTGCATAAATCATCTTGCAATTCTCAACTTGTCTGTCAGAATTGTAAGGAGTTCGTCAAAAGATATTTTTAGCCCATTTGCAGATATGCTCAAAGGTGTTCCATACATTGTATAATTCAGTTGCATCATTTTGCGCTTGAAAGTGCTTGTCTGTTTGTCTATGTAAACTTGCGGGTTTGTTACTTTCAGCATTATAAGCTTTTGTTGGTAAATTTCTATTACCGAAATGTCTTCAATATCTGACAACAAAATTTCTCCTGCAGAAACCCCGCTTGAATTATCTGTCAAACTTATTTGGTCAATAATAAGACCCGGTTTGTTGTCTGATAATTTGCGTCCCAAAACAAATGCACAAAGCCCAAAGAAAATTATTGATGCGTAACCTACGATAGCAATTTTAGCCGGATTTCCCCAATACGAATTCCTGACTACCGGCGGTGATATTACAAACCAAACGCCCATTACTACAAACACTATTGCACCGAAAAGCATTAACAATGTTTTCTTCTTACTTAATGGGATCTCAATTCTTTGTTGCGATACTGTCATTAAAGTTTTTTTTATTCCGCTGTTGATGTTCCTATATCAAGCGTCCTGCTAATTTAGTACACTTGACCAAAATGTTATAAGTTCACTTTGGTGGTGAAACCTCCGTCATGAAAGAGTCTGTTTGTTAAACGACAACAACGGCGTAATTGAGTTTGTTGCGAAGGGGAGGATCGAACTCTTCTTCCTGGCCCGGGTCGGCCCTCAACATATTTTATAACTATAAAGTATTTGCGGCAAGATGCCGGGTGGACAGAACTATAACTCTATTTCTTCAGTCCTGACGCAATCCAAAGAACGATGATGCAAAGGACCGCAGCAAAATAGCACCACACAGAAATAATAAAATCACTATAAAAGTAAAGTGAAAAAAGGTAGGCAATTGCACACACGATCCCCAGCCATTTCATTCTTTTATTGCTTGAAATAAAAGTAGAGACAATCGTGGCAATAAAATAAAATATATTAAAAGGCCAAATCAGGTTCGTTATTGCTGGTGGAAAATTTAATTGATACTGAATATGATGATGAGTTGTTATTGCCTGCGCAGAACAAAAGAACACGCTGCCGGCAAACCATGCGGAAACAATTGCTCCAATAATCACAAGTATGTTGAGTATTTTTTTGCGGGTAGCATCTACTTCAAGAAGGCGAATAGTTAGGGGTATCCAAACCGGCCATAACATGAGGGCAAAAACAAGGTAGATATAAGTAAACAGGGATTGTCCGTGGAAACTGGTATCGTTAAATGAAAGCCATAGCATTCCTTCCGTTACTTGTTGTGCAGAAAAGATAAGCGGAATACTTGCAAATAATTTCTGCGGTATCGTTCTTGCTTTCGTTATCGCCACTACACCGATAATACCAAGCGCTGCACTGGCTCCAAAACTGGCTCCTGCTGAAAAACACATATTGCCCTCGCTTTTTTTCCTGGTGCAAAAGTTTTCAAGAACGCAGTACAAGGAGGAATTGCCGATACAGCGACTTTGTGTAAGGTAGTCTTTATTTAACTCTGCGGAGCTCGTGGTAACACTGTCCTGAGTTACACCTGCCCCGGATTATCCGGGGAACCCATGCCAACATTGAATATTTCTTATTTTATTGAACACCTGGAGAACACGGTGCAGGGCTATGCCGATTTTTGAGGTCATGTTATTGGTGAAAAATCGCTATTACGAAAGAGAATGTTTGTGACACACCAATGATGGCGTGTTGATCTTTAATAAAAGAATTGCTCTAAGACGATCTGACCGTCTTTCACTTCATATAGCATAACCTGGTTAATTTGTATCCTTCCAAATCCCTGTACGGTAATATCGACCTCTCTTCCGACTGCAAAATGGTTGCCGCTGACAACCGGTTCAGTTGTATATGTTCTATGAACAGCCTCAATCCTCTTCACAAAATCTTCGCCTTTTTTGCGAACCGGATTTTTGCCTTCTGCATATCCAAAATATGGAGAATGGGGAGGGTCAATGCTCCTTACGTTGTCTGCAAAGAGCTCATCCTGGATCTCAAACCATTTTTCCTGATGCGCAAGCTCATTGAAACGAGATGCAACTTCCTGAGTTGTCATTACAATATCGATTGATGATTTTGTCATTTTTTTATCTTTTAGTAATTAATATTCTTTCGTCAATATTTATTCCAATTCATTCTTCAGTTTCCCCAAATATTTTGCCCATCCGGCAGAACACTCATTGTAACACTCAATCTGGGGAACCAACCCGTCATGGGTGAATGTTACCCTGGTCTTATTTTTCTCTCTGGAAATGTCAAAACAAATCCTGCTGTCAGTCCATTCACTTGTATCATTCAAAAAATTAAGCTTACTATCGGTCACCAGCCAGACAATCTTTTTGCCGGGAATAAGTTCGATGAGTTTTTGTTTTGAATAATGTGCACCGCCGCCGGCTTTGAAGATAAACTCATCATTAAGCTGTTTACTTTTTCCCTTAATTGTTTCCTCGTAGAAGCCCGACCACCATTGCTGAACGTTTAATAATGCTTCAAAAACCTCTTCGGATGTTTTTGACGATGTAAAACTATTTGTGTAGCTATCTTTTTTCATCTTTTGTTTTTTGAATTTTGAATAAATTTTATCCCACAAAACTAATGTCCGAATATTAACGCCATGGGGTGCAAAATGGACTTTATAGCGGGTTGATTTGGACATGATGTACTCCTATCTTTGCGAAATGGCAAGTGCAATGCAACATATTACAATCGTGGTGCCCAGTGGAGAAGGCAACAACCTGAGCAGTATCGTAGGTGCGTACAAGATATTCTCAAGAGCTAATGAGTATTGGAAAAGCATTGGAAAAAGAGAATTGTATAGAATTGAACTGGCAGGTATCTCAAAAAAGATAGAATACTATGGTGGTTTATTTTCCGTGAAGCCACACACCAGCATTTCCGCAATAGCTAAAACCAACCTCATCATTATTCCTTCTTTGAATCATGATTATCTGAAAGCGGTAAAGAAAAACAAATTGCTTATTGACTGGATTGAGAAGCAATATAAGCGGGGTGCAGAAGTAGCAAGTATATGCACGGGTGCATTCATGCTGGCGTCGTCAGGTTTGCTTGATGGAAGAAGCTGTTCGACGCATTGGGCCGCCGCCGGTAATTTCAGAGCGATGTTTCCGAAAGTGAATTTGCAAACGGATAAATTGATAACTGATGAAAATGGAATTTATACCAATGGCGGTGCTTACTCATTTCTTAACCTGGTACTTTATCTCGTTGAGAAATATTATGACAGGCAAACAGCCATATTTTGCTCTAAGGTATTTCAAATAGAAATGGACAGAAACAGCCAGTCAGCTTTTATAATATTTACTGGTCAAAAGTTGCATGGGGATGAAGTCGTAAAAAAGGCACAGGCGTATATGGAAAGCAAACTGCACGAAAAAATTTCAGTTGAACATTTGTCTTCCCTCTTTGCAGTAGGCAGACGAAACTTTGACAGGCGGTTTATAAAAGCAACAGGCAATACGCCAGTAGAATATTCACAGCGGCTAAAAATTGAAGCTGCAAAAAAAGCATTTGAAAACAGCCGCAAAACTATCAATGAAGTAATGTATGAGGTTGGTTATTCGGATGTGAAGGCATTCCGTGAAGTATTCAGAAAAATTACAGGCATGTCACCGTTGGAGTACAGGATGAAGTACAATAAGGAAGCAACGGTGTAGTAAAGCGTCGCTGAAGAAATTCGCTTGCATTGGTTGCGCAACGCGAAGATATTGATCAAAAAAAGCTCCGGTTTTACCCGGAGCCTCGTATTCTCTCCTCCCTTCGCTGGCATTATCCAGATCAGGTATTGTGAGTGTGATCTCAGCCTTCCTTGCGGAAAGCACCCCAGCGGAAAGAACATCTAAACAGTATAAAATATTGTGCCATTTTGATTTCATGTTTATTAAATGCCTTTAATCTGACAATTGTTGATTGATGTTCGATCAAACACATTTTGGAGCCGCGATTATTTGATCATGCGTTTTAAGGTAATTCTATTCTTACGCTGTCAAACTTTAAATTATTTGGCGGCATGTTGAATTTTATTTGTTTGTCAGTAAAAGAAATTTGTGGGTCAAAATTGAAGCCTTTCATATCGTCTTGAAAAGGGGAGAAATGTCCACCAGTTTCACTTAGAAATAAATGTCCCGCAATAAAGTCGTAGTCGTTTTTAGACGTTCCAACGGGTCTGCCAATCCATTTTTCATTCAGGTTAATATTGAAAAATTTTAACATTCCTGAACTGTCATATTCTGCCAGGCTTACTAAATAATTATTTGCTTCGTCACTATAAAAAACTTTGATGTGGTCATTCACTTGTTCGTTTGTATAGACAGTAGCTGGAATTGCTTTGCCGAAATGTCTTGCAGAACCTGTCACCCATTTTAAAATTATAGGATGATTTATTGAAGTCAGTCCAACAGCAACCGCAAAAAAAATAAGCAGTCCAAATACGATCTTTAAAAGTTTACGGAGTGTCATTTAAAATAGCGGCCAACGCATAAATATATGAAGTTTCCCTATAGCATAAATAACCCTAACATTTGAAATCCAGGTACAGACACTTCGTGTTTGTGTTGGGTTCATTTATGTAATCATATTGATCAATAATCGTTGTTGCTGTTCTTGTATCAAATCTCCTGTTGATTTAGTTTCCTTCGTCAACAACCCCTGCCTGCCGGCAGGGAAAATGTTATAAGATCGTATTGTTGGTGAAAAACCTCCAAAAGTCTGTTTGTTGAACACCAGGATCGGCGTAATTTTCTTATCTTTTAGCGATCATGTATGAAGTTTTGACAAGATCATTTCTGGCTAAAGCATCTTTTAGTGAAGAAGACTTGCAGAAATGCATGAATTATTTTGTTCCCAAAAGAATAAGGAAGAGGCAATATGTATTGCAGGAAGGTGATGTTTGCATCAGATCAATTTTTATTGAAAAAGGTTCGTTGTATTCTTATAACATTGATGATAAAGGTACGCAGCATGTGATCCAATTTGCATTTGAAGGCTGGTGGATCGGTGACTTGTATAGTCTTCTAACCAGTGAGCCATCAAAAATGAATATCGAGGCGCTGGAGGATAGTGATGTGCTTACTATTGACCGACAGGATCATTTCAAACTTTTAAGTGAAGTACCTAAATATGAGACCTACTACAGAATACTATTCCAGGATGCTTATGTTGCATTGCAACGCAGGGTATCAAGTACGATCGGCTTAACAGCAGAGGAAAAATACCAACGGTTGATCAACCAATATCATGCATTCATTAATCGTGTACCTCTTCATTTGATCGCTTCTTACCTGGGTGTTTCTCCCGAAACATTGAGTCGTATCAGGAAACAAATGCTTCACCAATAAGGCCTTGATATTTATCAAGCTTTTTTTCTGTTAAATGTCATTGGAACTGCCGTCCGCTTCAAATTAGCTTGCACTCATTAACCAAAAACAATTGAAATGAAACACCCAACATTCAAAACAGCATTAGTCATTTTTTCATCACTCTTCGTATTGGCAGTTTTTCAAAGCTGCCAATCAGCAGGTGGTGCTAACAGCAGTAGAGCCGATAATATTGACAGTCTTAAAAAAATTGCATTGGACCTGGCTGCCTATAATGAAACCCTTACAAAAAATCTAAAGACATTTGATGACCTGGATTTTGATGTATTCTCCAATCAAAAATGGGACAGGCTAAAGGAAAGTCATGCGCAGAATATAAAAGTCTATTGGCCAGACGGACACATGACAGAGGGTATCGATACACACATTGAAGATCTGAAAAAACTTTTTGTATACGCACCCGATACAAGGATCAAGGAACATCCTATCAAATTTGGTTCGGGTAAATACACACTGGTTACAGGTGTGTTTGAAGGGACATTCACAAAACCAATGCCCATAGGAGATGGAAAATTCATTCAACCGACCGGTAAAGCATTTAAAATGCCTATGGCAACAGTAGGCATTTGGGAAAATGGTATCATGACAGAGGAACATTTATTCTGGGACAATCAAACTTATGTAAAGCAGATAGGATTGCAATGATGTTTTGACAACAGCAGGGATTTGGGAAAATGGTATCTTTAGAGAGGAACATTTATTCTGCGACGATCAAACTTAGGTAAATGAGAAAGGATTGCAATAATGGGTAGTGTCCCATTTTCAAATATGGAACCACATAGACACATAGATCACAGTAGGAAAGAAACACATAGAAATCTATGTGAAGCCTATGTTCCTATGCGTCTATTTGGTGAAAAAATCAAGTCCAATAGCTATCCGACGAGATAGTCCCGGAATTTATAAAGAGAAATTCAAAACAGGACTCTACT
>DASUTO010000261.1:0-2476 GCA_036374555.1 Chitinophagaceae bacterium | reverse complement strand
CGCACAATCAGCTCCGTGCAAATCAAAAGGAATTGTCACAAACAAAGTGTCCCTTAGAATACTTGCTACGTTTCTAATATACATTTCTTGCAAGAAGCTTTTTTTCAAAACCTGGTTCTTTTTGGTTTTAAGAATTTCATTTCTGATAGAATCCTGCTGTTTTTGCCATTCAAGAATTGTCAGTTCGGTCGAATTATTTGTAACTTTTTCGCTTGTCTTTGTGCTGGCCGTGTTATCCATGCTATCAACAGCAACATTGTCTGATTTCGTTTCAGTTTGTTCGCCTTTTTGTCCACAGGAACAAAAGGCAAGTATTATTATTAAAAATGCTAGTGTACTTCTCATTTTAGATAATGCACATTCCTCATCTTTTTACCGGCTCATAATATAGATCTATTGCACCACAGCCAAATGTTTTTGTATGTAAGAGTTTAAGGTCAATTCTTTCCTGTATGTTTTTAAATAATGGCAAGCCGCTTCCTAAAACAGTTGGCTGAACTGCAATCTGGAATTCATCTACTAGTTTAAGTTGCGCGAAAGCAACGATTAAACTTGGACTCCCAACTAAAATGTTCTTGCCGTCTTGTTGCTTGAGCTTTAAAATTTCTTCTTTAATGATTGCGTTTTTCAATGTCGTATTTTTCCAGTCAACGCTTTTCAGCGTGCGGGAATAAACGATCTTATGAATATTGTCTATCAGTACTGCAAAATCATCTGTTGCTTTGTTACCTGTAGGATTTTTTACAACAGTTGGCCAATAACTTTCCATAAGTTGATAGGTTATCCTGCCATATATAAGGGTGCCTGCATTGCGTAACACGTCGTTATAATGTTCATGTATTTCGTCATCTGCAGTCATTGCCTCATGGTTGCAGAATCCGTCAAGGGACATATTCATTCCGGCGATTAGTTTTCTCATATACCTGAAATTTAATGAATCTCAGCTACACCTTCATACATTAACAAACGTAACACATCAGCGTCCCGCAAATGCCAGCTCCCCCATGAAATAGGAGTATCGCCATTTGCATCTTTCATAGAGGGTTGGGCACCCGCATCCAATAACATTTTTATCATGGTTATACTTCCATAAGCTGCAGCCCTATGCAAAGGCGTTTCGCCTTTGAGGTAGGCATCACGCATAAAACACAGGGTTGATCTACCTGCCAATGTTCTTTTGTTAACATCAATTCCTGCTTCTATTAAAACTTTTACAATTTCAGTCCTCTCGTCCATTTCACTCGTTTTACTGATTGTATAATGCAAAGCATTTTCGCCCGTATCTGTAAAACTGAAATTAGCGTTTTCCCCCTTTTCTAATAGCCATTTTACCGAGTCTAACTTCGCGTTAAAGGCAGCGTTACAAAGTAGATTAGCATCGTCAAATGTTATTGTAGCTCCCAATTCATAAAATAAATCCAGTGCTTCCAGGTTTCCTTCCCAGGCAGCAGCAAACATGGGAAAATTGCCCCAGGAGTCAGTGTAATTTATATCTGCCCCTTGTATAACCAATTTTTCGACAGTCGTTAGATCACCATCGATAGCTGCGGCTAACATTTCTTTATCTAAATTTTCCATTAGCATGTTTTTATAATAGGCAATATCCAAAGTTAATGCAACAGGTGTCAACGACACTTAAAAACCGGTGGCCCAATGAAAACCAAGCGGGTTAACTAATAAAATTTATACCTTACAGGTATGTCCAGCCTTTCCAGAAAATTGAAAGCACTGGCTGTAATTTGTCTCCTCACCAGCTTCGCCGGTGTGATCTTTCAGCTCGTTAACGATGATACGCTGGATCATAATAGTATTTTGTTCGGATTCACGCTCGGTGTTGCATTCGGCGTGCTTGAATTATTTCTGTTCCCTCGCGCCGAAGTGCGGTTTCGCCGATGGTCGTTTACACAGCTGCTGACATTTAAGGCTGTACTGTACACCGCGATCATTTACTTTGTCACGGTCAGTTTAACGGCTATCATAGGACTATCGGAAGGTCGAACCCTGAATGAACTTTTTGTGTTCCTTGGATCCATGCAACAATGGGTTTTGGTGGTGTACACACTAGTGATATATGGGTTACTGCTATTTTTGTTGCAGGTGAATCGCTTACTGGGTGAAGGAGTGTTATTGAAATTTATCCTGGGTAAGTATCACCGACCGCGCGAGGAGGAAAGAATTTTTATGTTCCTCGACATGGCCTCGTCCACAACAATTGCCGAGCAACTCGGCCATGTTCGCTTCTATGCATTGCTGAATGAGTTGTTTCACGAAATATCACAACCTGTGCTGCAGACAAAGGCTGAGGTTTACCAATACGTTGGTGACGAGGCTGTATTAACGTGGGAAATACAAGATGGATTGGAGAATGCAAATTGTGTAAGGGCTTTTATTATGTTCAGGGATATACTGGTAAGAAAAACCAGCTATTATTTTAAGAATTTTGGAGTGAAGCCACAATTTAAAGCAGGGTTGCATT
>DASUTO010000260.1:0-20398 GCA_036374555.1 Chitinophagaceae bacterium | reverse complement strand
GGCAGAAATTTTACAAACGACATACCTGCTGCTGATACGAATGTTTTGGTCAATATCATCCTTAATGAAACGGCTGTAAACGTTTTTGGCTTTGCAAAGAACGAAGATGCTATCGGCCAATACATTGATGGAAGCGGTTTTCACTGCAAAGTGATCGGTGTGGTAAAGGATTATCACCAGGAATCATTGCAAAATAGTTTTGACCCGATCGTTTTCTATCCTGAAGAGGAAAGAAATTTCGGAAATTTTTCGTTGAAAATAAATACTACCAATCTTCCGGTGCTGATGGATTTTGTTAAGCAGAAGTGGAGCGCTTATTATCCTCAAAGTCCTTTCCGCTTTTTCTTCTTGGATGAGCGATTCAATGCACAATATAAAACTGATAGGTTATTCGCAACGGTGCTTTGGCTGTTTACCGCAATTGCGATCGTTATAGCCTGTCTTGGATTATTTGGCTTATCACTTTTTACAATCGCAAAAAGAAACAAAGAGATCAGCATTAGAAAAGTGTTGGGAGCGACATTATTCCAGATCACCAGTATGATCACAAAGGATTATTTAAAGCTGGTACTGCTTGCCGGTGTTGTTGCACTGCCGGTTGCATATATACTTGTTAATAACTGGCTGCAGGATTATGCTTTCCATATTGGTATTGGTATTTGGTTTTTCATTTTGCCAATATTAATGATCATAACGATCGCTGTCCTTACAGTTTTGTACCAATCGGTAAAAGCGGGTATTACCAACCCGGTTAAAAATTTACGTTCTGAATAAATAAAATTTTATGATAAAGAATTATTTAAAAGTGGGCTGGAGAAACCTGATGAAGAATAAAGTATTTTCTTTCATCAATGTGTTTGGTTTATCAATCGGTCTTACTTGTTGTATGCTGATAGCATTGTACCTGTATAACGAATTAAGTTATGATAGTTATCACAAAAATGCGAACAGGGTATTTCAATTGGGGACCAATTTTGTAAAAGAGGGTAAGGAAGACAGGACAGCGAACACACCTGCGCCCATGGCAAAAGTCATGCAAATGGAGTTTCCTGAAATTGAAAAGACGACAAGGTTGTTAAAAATGTTTGCAGACGATCGAACGCTTTTTCAATACACCGAGCTGAGCGGTAACGTAAAATCTTTTTTTGAGACAAAAGGTTTTGTTGCTGATTCTACTTTTTTCCAGGTGCTTACTTATAAATTCAAAGAGGGTGATGCCGCAACCGCTTTAATGAATCCAAATTCAGTAGTGATCAATGAAGCAACTGCCAGGAAAATATTTGGAAAAGAATCGCCGATCAATAAAACAATATTAATAAGCAGCAGTACTATCGGTGATGGTACCTATAAGGTGACCGGTGTTTTCACGGATGCTCCAGGTCCTTCACATATTGATGCAGGATTTATCCTGTCTGCAGGAAGTGGGTCCAGCAACGGCTTTTTTGGCAGGCAGAATGACCTGGTGTCAAACAACATGTTCTATACTTATCTCTTATTGAAGCACGGGACCGACGCAAAAAAACTGGAGGCCAGGTTCCCGGCATTCATTGATAAACATGCGGCAGAAGGTTTGAAAGCGATGGGCTTTTACAAAAAGCAGTTTCTTACTGCTATAAGAGATGTACACTTATATGCAAATACGTCAACAAATGTTTCTCCCTCAGGCAGCGTAACCTATTTATATATTCTTGGTTCTATCGCCTTATTCACTTTATTGATCGCTTGTATCAACTTTATGAATCTTTCAACTGCCCGTTCTTCCAAACGTGCGGCTGAAGTAGGAGTACGAAAAGTATTGGGTGCAGAGAAAAGTTCGTTGATCCGTCAATTTATTGGTGAATCGGTGATGATGGCTTTGATCGCTTTTGTAATTGCCCTGGTTTTTACAAAAGCATTGCTTCCCTTGTTCTCAAGGTTGTCGGCTAAAGAAATATTTTTCACGTTCCAGCAACATGGTGTCTTGCTTGCCGGGTTCCTGGTGCTTGCTTTAGTGACAGGTTTATTAGCCGGCAGCTATCCAGCTTTTTATTTGTCATCATTTCAACCTGTAAAAGTTTTAAAAGGGAGGATCACGAATTCACTGGCAGCCAATTCACTTCGAAAGGGATTGGTTGTATTTCAATTTGTGATCTCCGCCGGACTCATCGTGGCATCGGTGATCATTAATGATCAAATGCAGTATTTGAAAAATAAGGAGCTGGGTTTTGATAAGGAGGGACAGGTGGTGATCCCATTAAGAAGCGGGACTGCAAAAAATAGTTACGCTGCATTGAAGGAAGAGCTAAAGAGAAATACACAAATAGAAAATGTCGGAGCTTCCATGTATTATCCCGGTATCGTTAATCCAAGCGATATGCCGTTGTACAAGGAAGGCGACAATATGAATAGTGCAAAAAGAACCTTCATGAATTGGATCGATGCAAGCTTTTTGCAAACACTTGGGATAAAACCCGCATCAGGCCGGTTATTCTCACCAGAATTCCCGGCGGATACAAATCTCAGAATGATCTTAAATGAAGAAGCGGTCAGGAAGATCGGATTTAAGAATAATGAAGATGCGATCGGTAAAAATGTAGCGATCGACTGGCAGGGAGAAACCTATCGTTGGCAGATCGTTGGTGTAGTTAAGGATTTTCATTTCGTGGATCTTCATTCAGCTATTGAGCCGTACGGGTTTCAGTTGATCAACAACCAAAGCTTCAATTACCTGGTAGCTCATACCAAAACTAATAATATAGGCAGTGTGCTCCAATCGATCGGGAAAGCATGGAAACAATTGAATCCAAATGAACCCTTTGAGTATACATTTTTGAATGATGATTTCCAGAAAAACTATGAAGCGGACAATCGCCTTGCCGCGATCGTTCGAAATTTTACAATCATTGCTATTCTAATTTCCTGTCTTGGTTTGTTTGGACTGGCCACGTTTAGCGCTGAACAACGAACAAAAGAAATTGGTGTAAGAAAAGTATTGGGTGCCAGTGTAGGAAATGTGGTCAGTTTATTATCCAAAGAGTTTTTAAAACTTGTTTTTATCGCAATTGTCATTGCTTCACCGATCACCTGGTTTGTAATGAATAAATGGTTGCAGGATTTTGCTTACAGAACGAATATAAGCTGGTTGGTTTTTGCGATCACAGCATTCATTGCGATCAGCATTGCTTTATTGACGATCAGTTTCCAGGCAATAAAAGCGGCGCTTGCAAACCCTGTAAAATCATTGAGAACTGAATAAAATAAAAGTTTATGATAAAAAACTATTTGAAAGTAGCGATGCGATATCTTTTGCGGAACAAAGGATATACTGCAATCAACATTCTTGGTCTTGCCATCGGTATTACCTGTTGTATACTCATTATGATGTTTGTTCGCAGTGAATTCAGCTATGATAAATTTCATAGCAAATCAGACAGGATATACAGGGCCTGGGTAGTAGAGCATTACGATGACCAGGACGATATTATTGATATCACTACCCCGCTTCCTCTTGCCGGAGCTTTACAGGGAAGTTTTGGTGAAATAGAATCTACTTGCCGGGTTCAAAATCTGAACAGTCTTGTTAAAACAGGTGGACAATCCTTCAATGAAGACATCAGGATGGTTGACTCAACTTTTTTTAAAGTATTTGATTTTGCATTCTTAAAAGGAGATAGGGAGAACCCTTTTCCAACAAGCAACTCAATACTCCTTACCGAAAACATAGCTAAAAAATATTTTGGAAAGGAAAATGCCATTGGAAAAAATATAGAATTGCAGCTTGCCAATGAAAAAGTTTTATTTTCTGTTTCAGGAATTGTGAAACCGGCTCCCGAAGAATCAAGCATTAAATTCAATGCGCTTATTCCTTTTTCGAATGCAAAATTCATTTTCAGCCCCAGGGCAATGAAAGCCTGGTTTAGCATAAACCCTGAAACCTATGTGCTGCTCAAAGAAAATACAGATCCAGGGAAGCTTGAAAAGAAATTTCCTTCTATGGTTAAACAACACCTGGGAGAAGATTACAAGGAAGGCGGATATATTGTAAGCCTGCAACCAATTACAAAAATTCATCTTGATACCAGTCTGCCTGCAGGTATCGAACCCATAAGTAATCCAAAATATTCATACATACTTTTAACGATCGGCATACTTATCCTTCTTGTCGCTTGCATCAATTTTATTACACTTTCTGTTGGCCGGTCTGCGACAAGAGCAATGGAAGTGGGTGTTCGAAAAGTGCTGGGAGCCGAACGCCGGCAACTTGTCAGGCAATTTTGGGGCGAAGCTATTTTACTCACAGTGTTATCTGTAATTATAGGAATTGGATTAACAATATTGCTTGCGCAACCATTCAATCAGATCGTAAACCGGCAGCTGAGTGTGCAATTCGATCTTGCGTTTATTGGTTATTGCATTCTTATTATTGTGATTATCGGTTTGATAGCAGGCATTTATCCGGCCATTATTCTCTCTGGTTTCAAACCTGTTGAAGTTTTAAAAGGTAAATTAAAACTTGGAAATAAAACAGGTTTGCTTCGCAAAAGTCTTATCACTGGCCAGTTTGTTACATCGATCGCAATGATCGTTTGTACAATTGTAATTGGTGGCCAATTGGATTATTTACAAAACAAAGATCTTGGGTATCAAAAAGAACAGGTTGTTATTATTCCTACTAACAAGCCAAGGTTAAAAGGAATGGAACTCGCTGAACTGTATCGAAACGAATTATTAAAACAACCACAGGTAGGCGGCGCATCGGTTTCGCTTATGAGTTTTTCAGAAACGCCCTGGGTCAATATTGGTTATAGTGACGACAAAAACGTATACCGCAATTTTCAATTCAATGCAGTGGATCCTTATTTTTTAAAAACGATGGGGATTCAAATTGCAGAAGGTAGGGATTTTTCTCCCGACAATCCTGCGGATTATACTTCTTCAATGATCGTGAATGAAGCATTGGTAAAACAATTTGGATGGAAGAGTGGAGTAGGACAAAAGCTACCCGGCAGGATAGAGCAGCAGATCGTTGGGGTTGTAAAAGATTTTAATTATCAATCCCTGCATACAAAGGTTGAGCCTCTGGCAATGGTTATAAAACCTGACACCTTTTTCCGTCGCATCAATGACATAAGTTTTACGTCACCACTTCAACCAAGAATTTCTGTAAGATTAAAAGCTGGAAATTTAACTGCTAATCTCAATACATTAAAGCAAGTTTGGAAAAATGTGGCGCCAGACCAGGAATTTGAATTTCGGTTCCTTGATGAAACTGTTGCTGCTCAATACCGCCAGGAACAACGCACCGCTACTATTGTAAAAATTGCATCAGCCCTTTCCATCTTTATTGCATGCATGGGGTTATTTGGCTTAGCTACACTCACTGTTGTAAGAAGGACAAGGGAAATTGGAATTCGAAAAGTGCTTGGAGCAAGTGTTGGCAGTGTCGTACGATTATTGTCAAAAGAATTTCTTGTGTTGGTGATCATCGCAGCATTGATCGCTTTTCCTGTTGGCTGGTGGGCAATGAACAAATGGTTGGAGGATTTTGCATATAGAATTCATATTGCATGGTGGGTATTTCCTGTTGCGGGAATTGTTGCTCTGCTGATTGCATTGCTTACCGTCAGTTTCCAGGCCATAAAAGCGGCACTTGCTAATCCTGTTAAAAGTTTAAGAACTGAATAAAAACTAAGATTATGATCAAAAACTATTTCAAGATCGCCTGGCGCAATATTGTTCGTCAAAAAGGATATTCAGGAATAAATATTGTTGGTTTGGCTATCGGAATTGCAGCTTGTCTTTTGATCCTGCAATATGTGTCCTTTGAATTGAGCTATGAAAGCTTCCATGCAAATAAGGACCGCATTTATCGTGTGCAACTGGACAGGTATGATAATGGAAAATTGAGTACTCAATGGGCAGCTGGGGCATATGCGGCTGGTAATTCGTTCAAAGACGCAATACCAGAGATTGAAGACTATGTAAAGCTTGTTGGCAGGGATCCTGTGATAGCTGAGGTTGATAATCAACCGGTCAAGATCAATAAAGTATTTTATACTACTAATTCATTCTTCAGCATATTCACATATCCATTAATAGCGGGTGATAAGGAAAAAATATTGACTGAACCTTTTACTGCTGCTATATCAGAAACTACCGCAAAGATTTTATACGGAACAACCGATGCGCTTGGTAAAACATTACGTTTGAATCGCAGAAGGGACTATACAATAACTGCTGTATTTAAAGATGCCCCTGTTAATACTCAAATAAAACCTGATATCCTGCTTTCTTATCCAACATTCATAAAACTTGTTGCACCGAATAATGACCCGGAAACGGCATGGCAATGGGATGGTTGTCTTACCTACCTTTTATTACGAAAAGGCGTAGATCCTGATGTAGTAGAGAAAAAATTTGTACCGGTCGTTGAAAAATTTACTGGAGATGAGATGAAGCGGTTCAATGCAAGTGCCAGATACTATTTGGAACCTTTAACGGCTATTCACTTATACTCTCATTACATAGGTGAACCAGCGCCGAACGGGGATGGTAAAACCACATATCTTTTATTAGGTATCGCCTTTTTTATAGCTGTTATTGCATGGGTTAATTACATTAATCTCGCTACGGCACGTGCGGTTAATAGGGCTAAAGAAGTAGGTATTCGCAAGACTGTTGGCTCACAACGCAAGCAGCTCATTATTCAATTTTTGTCTGAATCTGCATTGCTGAATGCATTTGCACTGGTTCTTGCGTTAATAATTGTGATTGTTGCAATACCGGGTTTTAATAAACTTTCTGGTCAGGATCTTAGTTTTTCCTTATTCAGCAAAACAAGTTTTTGGTTAGGCCTTATTGGTTTGTTTCTTGTCGGGACATTCTTTTCCGGATTATATCCAGCTTTTATATTATCAGGTTTCAAACCTATTGAAGTATTGAAAGGAAAAATAACTGCCACTACAAAAGGCTTTTTATTAAGGAAGGGATTGGTGGTTTTTCAATTTGCTGCATCGCTGTTTTTATTGATCGGAACCCTTGCTGTTTACCAGCAGATCCAATATATGCGTAAACAATCATTAGGACTCGATATCGATCAGACGTTGGTGGTAAGACCTCCAATGGTTACTGATTCTACTTATACACAAAGCATGGATGCATTTAAAGAAACATTGAATCAGCAAACAAGTATAAAAGGCGTGGCAATATCAATGAGTATACCGGGTGAACCAGTAGGGTGGAATGCCGGTGGCATTAAACTGGTTGGGACCGATGAATCGACACAAAAGCAATATCGTGTAATTGGAGTGGATCATGATTACATGAAACAATACGGGCTCAAATTGATAGCTGGCCGGCATTTTTCAAAAGACTTTGGTACTGATGACAGTGCGGTAATATTTAATAAAAAGGGATTTGAGCAATTGGGTTTGAACAAACCGGAAGATGCTATAGGCAAAAGGATTGATTTTTGGGGACAGCGGTTTACGATAGTTGGAGTTGCTGAAAATTTTCACCAGCAATCCTTGCGTGAAGCATTCGAACCTTTGATATTCCGGTTAATACCAGGCGTACGGGGATTTTTGTCCATAAAAACACCTGCTTCAAAAGCAAACGAGACTATTACGCTGGTAAAAACGACCTGGAATAAATTTTTTCCTGGAAATACTTTCGAATATTTCTTTCTTGATGATCATTTTGAGGAACAATATAAAGCTGATCAGCGATTCGGCCAGGTGTTTGGATTGTTCACTATGCTGGCAATATTAGTTGCTTGTTTGGGATTATTTGGTCTTGCTTCATATACCACGATTCAACGTACCAAAGAGATCGGCATCAGGAAAGTATTGGGTGCTTCGGTAGTGGGAATATTAAAATTATTATACCGGGAGTTTGCTATACTGCTGTTGATCGCATTTGTTATCGCTGTACCGTTAGCATGGCTGACCATCGTAAACTGGTTGGAAGGTTATGCGTTTCGCATCAATATACATTGGTCCTATTTCCTGATACCATTTGTAGCTATCCTGGTAATTGCTTTGTTGACAGTGAGCTTCCAATCGATTAAAGCAGCAATTGCCAACCCTGTGAAGTCACTGCGAACAGAGTGAGCAGGGACGGAATCCTGATTATTTCAGGGTAAAATCATTGCGAACTGAATAAAAACGAAAGCCATGATAAAAAATTATTTTAAAACTGCCTGGCGTAATCTTTTGAAAAGAAAGGGATCTTTTTTCATCAATATATTCGGGCTTTCTGTAGGCATAACCTGCTGCATATTTATCTGTTCCTATATTTTCAACGAACTGACATTCGATACTTATGCCAGAGAAGCTAAAAATATTTACAGGGTAGAAATCCGTAATACAAGTAATAATACCGAAACTGAATATCCCAGCGTGGATGCTGCGGTTGGCGGCGGTTTGAAGAATACTTTCCCGGAAATTGAAGCTTACACTCGTATGATTCCCTTATCGAATAATTTCATTATTTACGGAAATAAGGCGTTTAAAGAAAATTCAATAGCTATAGTTGATTCCAATTTCTTCGAAATTTTTACCATTCCGTTTATTTCGGGTAATGCAAAAACTGCATTGACAGATCCGAACACAATTGTGATTACAAAAGCATTTGCCAAAAAGTATTTCGGAGATGAAGATCCCATCGGCAAACAGTTTAAGTATTCCGTACTTAAAAGTAGTTTGAAAGTAATCGGTGTGATTGAACCAGTGCCTGTCAATTCTCATTTTCATTTTGATGCATTTATCAGCAGAACAAGCTTTCCGCAATTGAAGGACAGTTCATGGATCAATCATGGCACCTTTACATACGTCCGCTTAAATAAAAATGCAAACGTTGACAGGCTGGAATCTAAGTTTCCACAGGTGGTGTCAGAGCATGTAGTCCCTGAGATTCAGAAAAACAGAGGTGTTTCATTAGATGAGGCACAGGGGTCGGTAAATAAATTCGTTTTCAAATTAAGGCCCCTTACTGATATTCATCTTTATTCCAAAACGAAGTTCGAGTTGGAACCGCCTCGTGATATTCAATACATATACATTTTTGGAGCATTGGCCATTTTAATTTTATTACTGGCTTGTGTAAATTTTGTAAATCTGTCTACCGCAGGAGCGGCGGGACGAGCAAAGGAAGTTGGCATAAGAAAAGTAATGGGTTCATTCAGGAATCAACTCATACTTCAGTTCCTTGCCGAATCGGTTTTGGTTTCATTCTGCGCCTTGGTGATCTCTTTTGCGTTGGTCTATTTTTTATTGCCCTGGTATAATCAACTGACCGGGGAACAAATGAACTTTTCATTTTTTACAAATCCTATGGCTGTTTTAACCCTAACGGGTTTTACGCTGCTTACGGGTATGGTTGCAGGAATTTATCCGGCATTTTTTATGTCGTCTTTTCAACCAGTCAAGGTATTGAAAGGCCTGCGGGGAACTCGCTTCAGCGGAAAGAGCTTGCTAAGAGATGGATTAGTTGTATTTCAATTTTCTATATCGCTTGTTTTGATCGTAGCTACGCTGGTAATTTATATACAGCTTCGGTATATGCAGAATAGAAACCTCGGGTATAACAAGGAGCAGGTGCTTGTGATAAATAATACGAGGACATTGAAACAAAACCAGGATGCTTTTAAACAAGTCTTGTTGCAGAACCGGCTTATCACAGGTGTAACAAATGCTCTTGGCGCTCCGGCAGATTCAAAAATGGGTGGCACCCAGGTTTATCCGATGGAAAGTAAGGATAATGAAAACCACGCTGACATACACATCAACATTTATAATGTGGATTATGATTATATACCTGTACTGCAGATGGAAATCGTGTCAGGAAGAAATTTTTCCAGAGATTTTCCCACAGACTCAATTGATGGAACAATCATCAACCAGGCGGCTGCACATGATCTTGGCTGGAATGACCGCAACGCTATTGGCAGGAAGATTCTTCGACCAGGACAAAAGACGCTCAATGTCATTGGTGTTGTAAAAGACTTTCAATATTCATCGGCAAAACAGTCAATAGCGCCATTAATGATGTTGTTGAACAAAGGGAACACATACCTTGTTCGAATCAATACTTCTGATGTAAAGAGTATGGTATCCGGTTTGGAGAACATATGGAATTCTTTTAACACAGGCGTACCTTTTGAATATACTTTTCTTGATGACAATTTTAATAATCTATACAAGTCTGAAGAAAAAACAGGAAAAATTTTTTCTGTCTTCTCTGTTATTGCCATCCTGATTGCAAGCATGGGATTGCTTGGTCTTATTTCCTATATCACTGTAACCAGAACGCGGGAAATCGGAGTAAGAAAAGTATTGGGTGCGTCGGTGGCAGGTATTGTTTTTATGCTTGCCAAAAATTTTACAGCTCTCGTATTGCTATCTGCATTTATTGCCGTCCCGGTATCATGGTGGGCTATGAATAAATGGCTGCAAGGCTTTGCTTACAAAATAAATATAAGCTGGTGGATATTTTTAGCAGCCGGGATTTCAACCATACTGATTGCTTTATTTACTATCAGTTTTCAATCAATAAGAGCAGCGATTGCAAACCCTGTAAAATCATTACGAACTGAATAAAAATTAAAGCCATGATAAAAAATTATTTCAAGACCGCCTGGCGAAATATGACTCGTAATAAAACGAGCAGCTTCATCAATGTATCAGGATTGAGCATTGGTATTGCATGTGTGTTGATGATCGTAATTTATATTCAGAATGAATTGAGCTACGATAAATTTCACAAAGATGCAGATCGCATTTTCCAGGTAGTGTTAAATGGTAATATGAATGGACAGGAATTCTGGGGCGGTAACACGGCCCCACCAGTTGGTGCAGCCTTAACCAATAATATTCCAGAGATAGAAAGCTATACACGTTTTTATGAACCCAATGATATGGTTGTTCGATATGAAGGAAATGGCCGGTCAGCATTTTTTACGGAAAAAAATATTTTGGCAGTTGATTCAAATTTTTTGCAACTTTTCGGATTTGAGATCATCGAAGGTGATGCTGCAACAGCATTGATGAAGCCAGGGTCAGTTGTTATTACAAAAACCATTGCAAAAAAATATTTTGGCGATGAAAATGCTATCGGCAAAACATTGTCGATGAGAGAAGACAAACAGCCATTTACGGTGACTGCGGTTTTAAAAAATGTTCCTTCATCTTCTTCTATTCAATTTGATTTTCTTACACCGATCGCGGATTTCCCTGTTGTGAAAAGATTTAGCTGGAGTTGGGTTTGGCGATTAATGGTTTGTTATGTGAAATTGAAACCAAATGTGCCGACAGATAAGGCCGATATCCAAAGAATAGAATCAAAATTTCCCGCTGTCGTCAGGGTACAGGCGGCAAACGGATTCAGGCGAATAGGAAAACCATTTGACGAATTCATTAAAAGTGGAGGTAAATGGGATTTTCACCTGCTTCCGCTCACTGATGTGCATTTACGTTCCGGAGATATTAATTTGCCCTGGCTTAGCCATATCAGCAATATCAAATACATCTACATCTTTGGAAGTATAGCTGTGTTCATTATCCTTCTTGCCTGCGTAAATTTTATGAATCTTTCTACTGCAAGAGCTTCAGGCAGGATGAAGGAAGTAGGTATACGAAAAGTAAGTGGCTCAACAAAAGCACAGCTCATCAGGCAATTTCTTTCCGAAGCATTTTTATATAGTCTTATTTCTTCGGTGATCGCGGTGATATTGGTAGTTCTTTTGCTAAAAGGATTTTCTCTAATAATTGATGAACCGGTGGACTTCCAAACTGCTTTTACCCCTGCTATCTGGATTTCGCTGATAGGGTTAACAATATTGATCGGGCTTCTCGCAGGCAGCTACCCTGCGTTCTATCTTACTTCATTCAAACCAGTGCAAGTGTTAAAGGGAAGAAATCTTTTCTCTCCCGGTAAAAAGACATTGTTCTTAAGAAATGGTTTAGTTGTTTTTCAGTTTTTCATTTCCACTCTTATGATCATTGGAACTATCGTTGTATTGAAACAACTTTATTTCTTTCGCAATACTGACCTGGGCTTCAATAAGGAAAATGTTGTTGTTATTTCAAGCAGCAACCGGTTGGCATCTGGTGAGGAAACTTTTAGACAAAGTATAAAACTAATGCCCGGCGTTCTGAATGCATCGATCACCACCAGTATTCCCGCGGGCGACACCTTTGGAGATTCTTACCAGCCAGCGGATGAAGGGGATAAAAAATCGGCAGAGATCGGTCTGAATTCTTTCATGGTCGATGATGCCTTTATACCTACTCTGAATATAAAAGTGGTTAAGGGAAGAAATTTTTCCAAAGAGTTTAATGATTCGGCATCTGTCATTCTAAACGAAGAAGCCGTACAACAAATCGGTTGGAAAGATCCCGTGGGAAAATGGCTGGAATATCCCGGTGGCAACAACACACGTTTCCAGGTGATAGGAGTGGTGAAGAACTTTAATGTTCAATCGCTACAGAATCCTATTACTCCTTTTGCCCTTTTCCATCCTTCTTCGAAAACTTATGGTTGGGGCGAAACCAGTATAGTTGCAAGAATTAAAGGCGGAAATATCAGCAGCACTCTTCAACAATTAGAAGGACAATGGAAAACCTTTACTAACACTGAGCCTTTTGATTATAGTTTTTTGGATGAGTCATTCGATGCGCAATATCGCTCAGAGAAAAGGCTCGGAAGTATATTCAGCATATTTGCCGCCCTTTCTATTTTCATTGCTTGCCTTGGTCTGTTTGGCCTAAGTGCCTTTATGGCTGAAAGAAGAACAAAGGAGATCGGCGTCCGAAAAGTTTTGGGAGCCTCGGTCCCGAATGTTGTGGCCTTATTATCGAAAGATTTTCTAGGACTCACCCTGGTCGCCTCGATCATTGCATTTCCTGTTGCCTGGTATTTTATGAATAAATGGCTGGAAGACTTTGCATACAGAATAAATATCAGCTGGACTGTATTCATCATTGCTGCCTTGTGTACGTTGCTGGTAGCGCTGTTGACAGTTAGCTTCCAGGCAATAAAAGCTGCAATTGCTAACCCGGTAAAAAGTTTACGAACAGAATAAATTAATAAGCCATGCTACAACACTATTTAAAGATCTCTTTTCGAAACTTATGGAGAAATAAAACATATTCGTTCATTAATATTTTTGGCTTGACACTTGGATTAGTATGTTTTCTTCTTATTGCCTTATATGTTTTTGATGAATTGACCTATGACAGGTTTCATAAAAATGCAAACAATATTTACCGTGTAGTTGAAACAAAAGTTTCACCGACTGGAAAAGAATCTAAAGTTGCTGCAGTTGGATATAAGGTTTCCGAGCAATCACCTGTGAGTATTCCCGAAGTAAAAAAAGCAGCGCGGTTCACCACTTTCGGAAGAACGAATGTCTCTGATCCTGCTTCGACAAATACTTTTTATGAAAGCTATAGTGTTGCCACCCCGGAATTTTTGGAGGTCTTTGATTTTAAATTAAAGGAAGGAAACAGGGCCAATGCATTAACTGCGCCCCGTTCAGTGATTCTTACAGAAGAAACAGCAAAAAAAATTTTTGGCGTAAGTTCTGTTGTTGGCAGGACACTTAAAACTGATACTGATAGCTTGCCATATATAATCACAGGTATTTTGCAAAATTTCCCAGCTAACTCTCATATTTCTTTTAACCTGCTTTTTTCAGAAAGTAGTCTTGACGGCCAACGATACAGAGATTTTATTGCCACTGACTGGAGCTCGAATAATTATACCACTTATTTGATGCTCGATAAAACCGCGGATGTAAATAAAGCAACTCAAAAGCTAAGTCAGCTGATCGCCGCAAACAATAAAAATAACAATGGTGTGAAAAGTAGTTTTAGTTTACAACCTTTAACCGCCATTCATTTTCACTCAGCTGGAATTGAAGGCACTCCGGCAGAAAGAAAAGGCAATCTTTCACATATTTATATATTTTCCATCGTCGCACTTTTTGTCTTGCTTATTGCATGTATTAATTACATGAATCTCACTACAGCAAGATTTTCCAATCGCGGGAAAGAAATAGCGGTGCGCAAAGTGGCTGGTGCATTACAGAGCAATCTTATCAGGCAATTTCTTTCAGAAGCATTTTTAATGGCACTTATTTCCCTGATACTTGCCATAGGAATATCAAGGTTATTGTTACCTCCATTCAATACATTTTCGCAAAAGCAATTGGATCTTGGGCTTACAACTGATCCGAGAATATGGCTCGGTATTTTCGGAACTGTTCTTATAGTAGGATTATTTGCGGGAGCTTATCCGGCAATTTTTCAATCAAGGTTAAAGCCACTTTTACTCTTAAAAAATAAAATTCAACAAAGCAAAAGCCAGTTATCAGTTCGGAAAGGTTTGGTGGTTTTTCAATTCTTTCTTTCAATTATCATGATCGTTTCTACCATCGTTATTTTTATGCAAATGAAATATGTGGATACGGCGGATATGGGTTTTAATAAAGAACAACTTCTTGTTGTCGATATTAATAGTGGTAAAGTGCGTCGTGGTGCAGAAACAATTAAAACCGAGTATTCAAAATTATCTTCGGTAAGATCGGTAAGTGTTAGTTCCCGTGTGCCAGGTGAATGGAAGGTATTGCCAAAGGTGAAAGCAAAACACCAGGGTTCAAATAACCAGGCTGATGATATGTATTATATGGCTATAGATGACCAGTTTCTCAAAACATTTGAAGCAGATTTGCTGAATGGTAGAAATTTTTCAACAAACGCTGCTGACTCATCTGCGATCATGATAAATGAAACCGCTGCAAAGATCCTTGGTATAAAGGAACCTTCTGAGCAACTGATCGAGATCCCATCTGTTGATTTTAGTGGTAGTGTTAACCAACTAAATACTCCTTTCAGGGCAAGGGTGGTTGGGATCACAAAAGATTTTAATTTCCGTTCACTAAGAGAAAAAGTAGCGCCGCTAATACTTGCCTACCGCAGCAACCCGGTTCATAGCATTGATTATTTCACTGTAAAACTTACTACTGGTGATGTTGAACAATCACTAAAGCAGCTTGAAAGTATTTTGCATAAAGTAGATGCCGATCATCTTTTTGAATACAATTTCCTGGATAAACAATGGGAAAATTTTTATCGTGACGATCAAAAACGACAAAGTATTTTTCTTGTGATAGCGGCGCTTACAATTCTTATTGCATGTCTTGGATTGTTTGGTCTTGCGACCTATGCGGCTGAACAACGCATTCGGGAAATAGGCATTCGTAAAGTATTAGGTGCTTCTGTTTCCGGCATTGTAACTATGTTGTCGAAAGATTTTGTCAAACTTGTGGTGATCGCATCTGTACTTGCCATCCCTGTTTCCTGGTGGTTGATGAATAGCTGGCTGAGTGATTTTGCTTATCGTACAAAAATATACTGGTGGATTTTTGTTATAGCAGGTGCATTGGCATTGTTAGTTGCGTTATTTACTGTGGGTTTAAAAGCATTGAAAGCGGCAATTGCTAATCCT
The DNA here is from genome assembly GCA_036374555.1 of Chitinophagaceae bacterium. GTDB lineage: Bacteria > Bacteroidota > Bacteroidia > Chitinophagales > Chitinophagaceae > VBAS01. The sequence goes on along the minus strand of DASUTO010000260.1, from coordinate 4,912 downwards.
GTGAAGTCACTGCGAACAGAGTGAGCAGGGACGGAATCCCGATTATTTCGGGGTAAAATCATTAAGAACTGAATAAAATCGAAAAATTATGTTCAAAAATTATTTTTTAACAGCCTGGCGAAATCTGAACAAAAACAAGGGTTATTCTTTTATCAATATTGGCGGTCTTGCAATAGGGATGTCTGTTGCAATGGTGATCGGTTTATGGGTATGGGATGAATTATCTTTTGATAAATCGCATAAAAATTATGATCGGATTGCACAAGTTTGGCAGTTTGTGAAATTCGGTGCAGAGAAGTCTTCCTATAATTCGTTACCAATTCCGCTTGCTGCTGAGCTTCGTGAGAAGTATACTGACTTTGCGGCCGTTAGTGTATCTACATACAATAGGACCACAATTCTTACGATCGGGGATAAAAAACTTTCACGGACAGGAATGTTTGTTGAACCTGATTTTCCTAAAATGATGACAGTGGAGATGATGGGAGGTTCTGCTGATCAGCTGCGTGATATTCATTCGATACTGATCTCTCAATCATTGGCAAAGGCAATTTTTGCTACAGGTGATCCATTGAATAAAATCATCAGGTTAAATAATAAAGAAAATGTACAAGTAGCAGGTGTCTACAAGGATTTTCCTGGTAATAGCTCTTTCAAAGATGTATTTTTCCTTGCGTCATGGCAATTGTTTACAACAATGGATGGCTATGCGAAACGTGCATCAGATCAATGGGATGAAAACTCATTTCAGATTTTTACTCAATTAAAAGAGGGTGCGGATATAAAAAACGTTTCTTCCAAAATAAAAGATATCCGGATGAAGAGGGAAGATCCCCCTAAATACAAACCCGAATTCTTTCTTCATCCTATGAGCAAATGGCATTTGCAGGGTGATTTTAAGAATGGTGTGAACGAAGGCGGATTAATAAAGCTTGTCAGGCTATTTGGAATGGCTGGTATATTTGTATTGCTTCTTGCATGTATCAACTTTATGAACTTAAGCACAGCAAGAAGCGAAAAAAGAGCTAAAGAAGTAGGTATCCGAAAAACACTCGGATCAGGGAGACCGCAATTGATCCGCCAGTTTTTTAGTGAATCAATTCTTGTTTCATTCATTGCATTGTTATTGTGTCTGCTTATCGTTCAACTGTTATTGCCATTCTTTAACCAGCTCACAAATAAAAACATGGCCGTTTTTTGGAGCAATTCTTTGTTTTGGTTGGCGGCCATTACGTTTTGTCTGGTGACAGGATTGATTGCAGGCAGTTATCCGGCGTTATACTTATCCTCGTTTAAACCTATTAAAGTGTTGAAAGGGAGATTCAAGGCGGGGCGGCTGGCTTCTTTACCGCGAAAGGTATTAGTTGTATTTCAATACAGCATTTCTGTCACGTTGATCATTGGGGCAATTGTTGTATTCCGCCAGATAAATTACGCAAAGGATAGGGCTCCCGGATACGAAAGTGATGGCTTAATAGAAATTAATATGAGTACTCCAGATCTGCGTGAGCATTATGAAGCGCTAAGAATGGATCTGTTAAATACAGGTGCAATAGCAGAGCTTTCACAATCCAGTGGCACAATTGTAGATGATTACGGTGGTACCACGAATATTTCATGGAGAGATAAGGCGAAGGATATGCGTCCGCTTTTAATGTCCAATTTTATTACCCATGACTACGGTAAAACAATTGGATGGAAAGTTTTAGTGGGAAGGGACTTTTCTAAAGATTTTTCAACAGATACAAGTGCCATTATTATTAACGAGGCAGCAATGAAATTGATGGGATTTAATGATCCATTGAATGAGTTTGTAAAATTTAACGGCAAAGAATACAAAGTAGTTGGAGTTGTCAATAATATGATCAAGGGGTCTCCTTTTGCCGCAGTTAAACCTTCTTTTTACACGATAAACTTCCGTGCCGTAAACGTCATTAATATTAAACTTTCAGCAAATAGCAGGATCCGCGAAGCATTAGTTAAGATGGAGAATATTTTCAAAAAGTATGACCCTGCTGCACCATTTGAATACAAGTTCGCAGATGAACAATATGCGGCAAAATTTGCAATTGAACAGCGCATCGGTAAGCTTGCAGGTTTTTTTGCTGCATTTGCAATTCTTATTTCCTGTCTTGGCTTATTCGGCCTCGCATCATTTGTTGCGGAACAACGAAAAAAAGAGATTGGTATTCGAAAAGTTCTGGGAGCGACGATAACGGGTGTTTGGCAACTTTTATCCCGTGAATTTTTGGTGCTTGTACTGATCGCTATATTAATCGCTTCACCGATCGCCTGGTACATTATGCACCAATGGTTGGAAAATTATGATTATCGTACACAAATAGTATGGTGGATTTTTGGCGCAGCGTCATCAGGTGCATTGATCATAACATTTTTGACAGTGAGTTTTCATGCGATCAAAGCTGCGCTTGCTAATCCTGTAAAATCATTAAGGACAGAATAAAAACTCGGGAGAATAAATATTTATTATGCTCAACATTTTTTATAAATCAGCCTTACGTTCTCTTTGGAATAAAAGGGCATTTTCCTTTTTGAATATTGCGGGGCTTGCTGTTGGTATGGCAGCAAGTGTTTTATTATTCCTTGTTATTCGAAATGAAATAAGTTATGATAGCCATCATAGTAAGAAGGACAGAGTATACAGGGTTGTCACCACGAAGTATAAAAAAAGTAATAATGAGGTTTCATTGAATACGCCAGGTGTGCCGCCACCATTACCGGCAACAATACAGAATGATTTTCCACAAGTAGAAAGAACGGCTGCTATTCTGCAAATGGGAAATGCGCAGTTTTATATTCCTCAAAAAGATGGCGGTGCAGAGAAAAGATTCATAGAAAGCAGCGGACTGTTTTGGACAGAGCCCGGTATGTTTGAAATATTTGATTATACCTGGATCGCCGGCAATGGTATTTCTTTAAAAGATCCGAATACTGCTGTGATCGCAGAAAGTGTTGCTAAAAAATTCTTTGGAAGCACGGAAAATGCTTTAGGTAAAACAATTCAACTTTATTCATTCAGGATCCCTCTGCAAGTTGTTGGAATTTTTAAGGATCTGCCTGGTAATTCTGATATTCCCATTCGTGTTGGGGCTTCCTATATTACGCTTAAAGAAAGGGTACCTGAAGTATTTGCAAATGATGGAAGTGCATGGCAATTTAGATTTGGCCAATGTTTTTTGATGCTGAAGGAAGATCAGTCAGCTGATCAATTACAGGCACAATTGCCTGGTTTTGTAAAAAGATATTTTACCGGGGAAAAAGAAAACGCAACTGAGTATTCGATCTTAAGGCTACAGCCTTTAAAGAAATTACATTTTGATACAGACTTTGAAACGTTCAGAACAGACGGGCTTTCTTTAAAAGAGCTATGGTCGCTTGGATTGATCGGTTTATTCCTATTGATCGTTGCTTGTATAAACTTTATCAATTTAGCTACGGCCCAATCTGTGAACCGGGCTAAAGAGATCGGCGTTAGAAAAGTATTAGGAGGAAACAGAGCACAGTTAGTAAAACAGTTTATGCTCGAAACAAGTTTTATCACTTTGATATCTCTTTGTATCGGATGTTTGCTCGCACAATTATGCCTGCCTTTATTGAATGGACTTTTAGGTAAGGATCTTTCGATGAATATTATTGGTCAGCCCTCGACTCTTTTGTTTATGTTGCTTATCGCTGTGCTTGTTACATTACTTGCCGGGTTTTATCCGGCAATGGTGTTGTCAGGGTTTAGCCCCGTCATGATCTTCAGAAATAAACTTATTTCTAAAACTAGTGGAGGTCTTTCATTACGCAGAGCCCTGGTCGTATTCCAATTTGTAATTGCACAGCTTCTTATTATTGGTACCATCGTTGTTGTAAGGCAAATGAGTTATTTCCGTAATCGTCCAATGGGTTTCGATAGGGAAGGCATTGCACTTATTAATTTGCCAAGTGATAGTTCCCTTAAAGTGAAATATCCACTATTAGAAAACAGAATGCTTAATATACCAGGTGTGATATCTGCAACGCTGTGCATGGAGGCACCGGCAAATTTCTTTGATCGTAATCATTCTTTTTATTTTGATAACAGGGCTGAGAAAGAACAATTCAATATAGCATGGCAATTTGCAGATACAGGTTATTTGAAAACTTTTGGGATTCAATTACTGGCTGGCAGGTCTTATTTTCCCAGTGATACGGTTCGTGAATTATTAATAAACGAAACAGGAGTTAAAAAACTTGGATTTCGTTCGCCGAATGATATCCTGGGAAAAACAATAGCGTTTGACGATGGGCAGCAATATCCAATAGTTGGAGTAGTAAAAGATTTTAACAGCAGGTCATTACATCTGGGAATATCGCCCATGATACTTTCTTCTTCTTATGAATCATACGAATGGCTCGCTGTCAAACTGGAAAGAGCGAGAATGAACTCAACACTTTCACAGGTTCAAAAAACTTTTACAGAAATATATCCCACATACATCTATGACCAGGTTTTTTTTGATGAGCGAATTGAAAGATTTTATCAGAATGAATCCATCACTGCACGTTTGTTTAAAATATTCTCGATACTGGCTATTTTCATTTCTTGCCTTGGATTGTATGGATTGGTTTCTTATATGGCTGTTCAAAAAACAAAAGAGGTAGGTGTGAGAAAAGTATTAGGAGCTTCAGTACAAAGTATTGTTTACCTGTTTTCAAAAGAATTTACTATACTCATCGGCATTGCATTTTTAATAGCGGCACCCGTTGGTTATTATTTAATGAATAAGTGGCTCTCCGGTTTTTACTATCACACGAATTTAGGGTGGGAAATCTTTCTAATTGCAATGATCATATCCGTAATCATTGCATGGATGACAGTGGGATATAAAGCTATAAAAGCTGCCATTACGAATCCGGTAAAGTC
>DASUTO010000259.1:0-16114 GCA_036374555.1 Chitinophagaceae bacterium | reverse complement strand
CATTCCTTCCTGCGGAGGGATCTCGCCGAACCTTGCGATCGCCCCGTTGAATTCAGTACCAAAAACTGATTTGTAAAAATTGAACGCATCCTCCGTGTTGTTGGAAAAATTTAAATAGGTGCTTACCCTTGCCATGGTCATTTGTTTTACCTAGTTCATTCAATAGATTATTAGCTTTCGCAAAGCGTTTTCAGTTTCTTCAAGGCCTTGGGCCATGTATCCATAAAATAAGATTTAAATTCCTGGTTGGCGTCCATATCTACTTCTACAACAGTGTTGCCATTGCTTGATTTAAAAGTATAGTTCTCCAAAGCACCCGCCCAGCTTTCAACTTCCGGGCCACTGGTAATTTCTTCGTCACCTTTTAAAGTTCCCAGGTGTTCAATACTTAAGAATTTGTTGGGGATATTTTCCCTTATTTTACTTACCATCCCCCCAACATTACCCTCTTTATCTGTCCCAATAAAAAGGATCTTGGAACCCTTTTCCCAGGAACCTTTATAATATGAAGTGGGATTAAATTCAGCGGTCCACTCACGATAGGATTTATCATCAAGCATTTTATTGTAAACTTTTTCTACAGGGGCATTTATGTTTATGTCAAATTGTATCACTTCCAGGTCTGTTGCTTCAGTGTGTTTCTTAAAATTATCCATGATAGCCTGCCATCCGTTTCTTTGCAATTCTATTGGGTGCGTATTTTCCGCATCAAAAGTTTCAACAACTTTTGTTTCATTCCCGTTTGAAGAAAAAGTTACTTTCACTTTTCTTCCGTCACCGAGAGTGTATTCGATCAGTTCATGCTTCTTCACATTATCATACACACCGCCGAAATCAAAACTCATACTTCCATCCTTGGCGGCCATTGTCGCACTGAAAGAGCCTCCTTTGCGCAGATCGTTTTCTGCTTTCAGGGTGCACCAATCATCGGAAGCATTATTCCAACGTATAATATGACGGGGGTCAGTCCAATATTGCCAGACTTTTTCAATTGGAGCATTTACAGTTGTTTCCACTGTAATTTTTGTTGCTGTGTTGGTTGTCGTTTCCATGTGATGATTTTTTTGGTTAACAATCGTTTTTTGAGGATTATAAAAATAACTCTATTTCATTTTCTGCTAAATTAATTTTTTGAATAGTTGAACATCCAGATGATGCCGAACTTATCTGTAAGCACTCCAAATGTTCCACCCCAGAAAGATTGATGCAACGGCTCAATAACCTTGCCACCCGAAGAAAGATTATTAAAAAAAGAATTGATCTCTTCTGTGCTACTGCAGTTTATACAGAGATTGATTGAATTTCCTTTTATAATATTATTTCCCATCATATCCGATGCCATCAATACAAGATTTTCATTTGTCAAACTACTATGCAGGATCTTTGCACCCATTTCAGAAGGCATTCTTGCTGCCATCGGGGATTCTGAAATTTTTTGCATTACCAATTCACCGCCCAGGCATTGGTGATAAAAGGTCATGGCTTCGCGACACTGGCCATTAAAATTCAAATATGCATTTATATGCGTCATGTCTTTATTTTATTTATTGATCATTTATTACTGCTTTAATCTTACCATGCATCTTACATCTTTGTCACCCTCGTAAATCTCAACACAACAACCCTGCGGGTCAATTCCCGAAACATTTAAAAGCTTTTGGAAAGCATTACCGATGGCAGGAATATCAGAATGAAAATCTTTTATGTAAATGCTGTTATACCCGCCTTTTTTTATCACAAATATTGGGCAGTTTAGTTCCTCCGCTTCGCCTGGATAATTTTCCTCGACCGCTGCTTTATAAACTATTTTTCCTGAACCTTCCGGATACGAGATACCAAAAAACTTTCTGCCAATCGGTGATTTTATCATTGAATGAAGTCTTTGATGAGCTTCCAGGATCCCGCCAGGAAATGAAGTTGCTTTTACGTAAAAAACTTTTATCTCCTGTTCCAAAAAAAATGATTCCATGATCTGAAGGTTTGATAAAACAAAACTATTGTCAGATTCCGTAGCAGCTGCTGTGCAATTACGTCAATCCAAGGGGTTGTTTGCGACAGCGAATCGTTTTACCTTTATGAAAATGAAAACCGATCATGAAGAATATAGCAATACTTGTCCCTGAAACAGCAGTAATAGAAGCAGTGGCTGATCCACGTTATATGTTTACAGCCGTGAATGAATTCATAAAAAGCCAGGGCAAACCTGCCTTGTTCAATGTTGAATTGGTCGGGCTTACAAAAGAAGTGAAATTGGCAGATGGGATATTTTCAATTCATACGGATGCAACGCTTAAAACTGCCAAGAAACCCGACCTTATCATTATTCCAGCGATCAGTGGAAATCTTGAACATGCAATTAAGCTAAACAAAGATTTTCTTTCGTGGATCGTGATTCAATATAAGAATGGTGCTGAAGTGGCAAGCCTGTGCCTTGGTGCTTTTATCCTTGCATCAACAGGATTGCTGAAAGGAAAAAATTGTTCAACGCATTGGTTGTTTGCAAATGAATTCAGAAGCATGTTTCCCGAAGTCGATCTTGTTGACAATAAAATTGTAACCGAGCAAAATGGACTATATACAAGCGGCGGTGCAAATTCCTATTGGAATTTATTGTTGCACCTGGTAGAAAAATATACCAGCCGCGAATTAGCTATTCTTGCCTCCAAGTTTTTTGTTTTAGATATAGACAGAAAGAGTCAATCACCTTTCACCATGTTCATCGGGCAAAAAATTCATGATGACGATGAAATAAAAAAAGCGCAAGAGTTTATTGAGAATAATTTTATGGAAAAGATCACGGTAGACGAACTTTGTTCAAAATTTGCAATTGGCCGCCGCACTTTTGAAAGAAGATTTAAGAAAGCCACTAACAATACAATTATAGAATACATTCAACGGGTAAAAATTGAATCCGCCAAAAAACAATTTGAAACAGGAAGAAAAACAGTATCTGAAGTAATGTATGACGTTGGCTATGCTGATACAAAAGCTTTTCGTGACGTATTTAAAAAAGTAACAGGCATGTCGCCGCTTGATTATCGAAGCAAATACAACAAAGAAACTTTACACCTGAACTAACCCGACATTATTTACCGGGTTCGATCATATCCCAAAGATTGCCATATATATCTTTGAATACGGCAACTGTGCCATATTCCTCTTTTGAGGGTTGTCTGACAATTTCAATCTGGTTGTTTAAAAGATTTTGAAAATCCCGTTCAAAATCATCTGTATGAAGGAATAAAAATACTCTTCCGCCGGTTTGATTCCCTACCCTGCTTTGTTGTTCCTCATTGGAAGCTTTTGCCAATAACAAACAACAACCATCTTGTCCCGGAGGCTTTACCCGCACCCACCGCTTTGTTTCGGTTAGGGGTGTGTCCTCTATAAGATCAAAATGTAATTTTTGTGTATAGAATTCAATTGCTTCATCGTAATCATTTACAACAATAGCTATATGAGCAAGTCGTTGATTCATTAGTTATCAATTTCTTTTATTGCGGGTCTGCCATCATCTTTCCTTTTCTGATAGTGAATGTTGAATTGGGTAAGGCCAGGTTTATATTTTCGGTCCCGTTTCAATTCATAGTTGTAAATGCATTGCCCCAACTTATACAAAAAAGGATAGCCAATATTGTCATAATCATATTTATTATCGTTCATTACACCATCACTATTTACATATATGGTGGCGGTGAGCATAAATTCCACTTTGTTTTTAAAGTCGGCAACGTAGGAAACATCAGTAAGACATCCGTAAGCCCACCCAACTTTATTAAATACGCGGATATAATCCGGAATGTTATGGTTTCCCTGCTTAAAAAAGAACTTTACATAGCTATCATAATAAAGACCCGTATCATATTTTGGATAACCCGTTTCAGAGGGGTATTGCGAGAGATAGCGATATAAAAAATCATAATCATCTTTTTTCAAATTAAAGCGGCGATTTGCAGGCACTGAATTAGGGAATAAAACTGACTGAAGTAACTGCTGGAGATGATAAACGGTCACATTGTTAGCCATTGTAAAATCTATTGGTTCATTGATCAAACTATCCTGGGCATTCATATAAGCCTTTCCCATTTTATTGATATGACTGAAATCAAATGAATCGGTATTATAGGCGGGTGGTTGAGAATAAATAAGCGAACCATCTGGTTTGATAAAACGAATTGGATTAGTATGCCTGTTCTCATCAGCATTCATTCGCATAAAGCGGCGTGTGATCCTCATATCCGGGTAACCCATCTCATGAAGCCGGCGATTGGTGGTTTGCTGCCCTACAAACTCATACATGCGGGTGTAAGCATCATTATCACTTACCAAAAAAGCTTTACGGATAAATTGTGCAATAGATGGCAACCCGTTTTCTGCTGTACTGTCTTTATATAAAACAGTTTGTCTTGAATAACCGCTATCGAATTGCATCGGCGTAAATTTGTCGATGCCTTTGTCCTTAAGTATATTCAGTTTTTCCAATGACAAAAATGCCAATGGCATTTTTACAGTAGAAGCAGGATTAAAATATTGGAGCGAATCATAATTAAAATAAAAGTTAGTAAATGAAGGAACATTGTTCCTATCACGGTTGATCTGTGTATAAATTATTTGATAACGATAAATTTCCGGATGCTGTATCACTGATTGAAATAAGCTATCTCTCTCAGCAGCAAAAATATCTTTGAGCAGTTTATCAGTTCGTGATTGTGCATTATTGCTTAATGAACAAATAAGCAGTGAAAAAACAATTAAATAGTGACGCATGGAGTGAAGATAAATCAAAACATATTAATCAACGGTCTACCTATTTATTGTAAAAGTAAGAAATACAAGTCCGTTTGGATAGATCTTGTGATCAGTAAGTGTCAACCAGGTTCGTTCTTTAATGTCTTTGAATAATGCTTTGCCACTTCCAAGAATAACAGGATGTACAGCCAAAATAATTTCATCGACGAGCTGCAGGTTCATTAATAAAGAAATAAGTTCAGCACCACCAAAAAGCCAAATTCCTCTTCCTTTTTCTTTTTTTATTTTTTCCACTTCACTTTTAATATCGCCCCTTACCAGCACCACACCTTCTTTTGCATTTGTAAGGGAATTAGAAAAAACATATTCTTTCATTTTTGGAAAGCCCGCTGGCGCTTCACTCTCCATCGCTAATGCTAATTCGTAAGTTTTTCGTCCCATAAAAGTTGTATCAACTCTTTTGAAAAACTCAGACATTCCGTAATCCTGGTCGGTGAAGCACCAATCAAATTCGCCATTTGGACCTTCAATATATCCGTCGAGACTGACGGCGAGTTGGAGTATTATTTTTCGCATGGCAATTTTTAATTAAAATTATGATTTTTCTCTGCCGATAAATGGTTTGCTGCCTGTTAGATGAGCAATTGCCCTTCGAACATTCTTATCCACGCTTTCTTCAGATTTTAAAGAATTTATATAACGCAAGATCTCTTTTTGCCTGTATGAGCTAAGTTTTTCAAATGCCTTTTTTACATCAGGATTTTCTTTAAATGCTTTTTTAAGTTTAGGATGTACTGGTGTCGTCCTTGGCTTGGCGTCAAAATCGATTTGTATATCTATTGTATCCCCAACATCTTTTCCAGCAACATTACGCATTGGTCCATTCAAATACAATCTCCACTTGCCGCTATACTTTACCAGGTTTTGAATAAAATCTTTGCCGGCTATTTTTAATTGAACAGGTATAGCTCCTTTATCCTTTCCAGCTTTTTGAAAAAGATATTTTAAAACTGGAGATGGAAGTGATACATAAGGGTTGATGCCAATGATCTGGATCTTTGCGGAGAAGGATTTCATTATAAAAAACATTGGAAGTGACTCAAATAATTCGGCTAACACTTAGATATGGTTGCAACAGACCCTGTTTTTAATTCTTTGTCAATATACCTCATATACCGTTCACGAATTGATGCTATAAATACATTTGAAAACCCAATTGATAAAGCTGGTACAAAAATTATTATCGCTAAAGACCAAAATAAAAATACTGTAGACCCAGTCAGGATAAATTCATACATATAACCGAAACCAAAAATAAGTGACAGGACAAACAAAAAATATAAACCAAACCCAGGCCTTGCTTTTGTTTCTATTTCAGTGGCTCCGCTTCGTGTTTTATTAATCGTTCCAACAAGCGTAGAACCGAGCATAATCTCCAGGAGACGTATAGGTAATTTTAGACTGATGGCAAACATGTTATTAGTTAAAAAAAAAGCACTTATATCTGAATTGTCCGCTGATCTTACTTTCTTACTAAAAATCTCTTCGACCTTGTTTACAATTATTTCTTTTGGCTGAGCATATGAGTAAGTTATAACGGGAGGATAAAAAAATATTTTGAAATACTTGATCATATATGAATGACAAGTTACAGGTTTCCAGTTTCAATTTAATAATCTCCTGTCCGTCTATGGAGAATAAAAAATCCCGCCGCAGCAGGACTCTTAACTATTAACTTTTAGCTACTTCTTACTCTCCCACTCTTTCTTACCCAATCCAGCAAAGACGTGTCTCTCGCTGTGATAAGAGGAACGAACAAGCGGGCCACTTTCTACATAATCTAATCCGAGTTGATAACCGATCTCACGATACTCAGCAAACTCATCAGGATGAACAAAACGATGAACAGGTAGATGTTTTTTTGTGGGTTGGAGATATTGACCGAGTGTTATTACATCACAACCATTATCACGAAGATCGGTCATGGTTTGTATCACTTCTTCCCTTGCTTCACCAAGCCCAAGCATGATACCGCTTTTAGTTCTCATGCCGCCTTGCCTTAAGATCTTTATTACTTCCATGCTGCGCCAATACTTGGCTTGTATGCGTACCTGTCTTGTCAATCTTTCTACGGTTTCAATATTATGGGAAACAACTTCAGGAGCCGCATCAATAATGCGCTGGATATTCTCTTGTTCGCCTTTAAAATCAGGTATCAATGTTTCAAGCGTAGTATCGGGATTCAATGCCTTTACCGCTTTGATCGTATTGTACCAGATAATAGAACCGCCATCTTTAATTTCATCACGGTCTACAGAGGTAATGACGGCATGCTTTACTTTCATTAAATGAATGGCTTCTGCCACACGCTGCGGTTCATCCCAATCAACCGGTTCAGGACGACCTGTAGCCACTGCACAGAATCCACAGCTTCTTGTACAAATATTTCCCAGTATCATGAAGGTTGCAGTGCCTGCACCCCAGCATTCGCCCATATTGGGGCAGTTGCCACTCTCGCAAATTGTATGAAGCTTATGTGTATCGACAAGACTTCTTACATGTTTATATTCTTCGCCAATAGGAAGTTTTACACGAAGCCAATCTGGTTTCTTTTGCCTTGGTTCAGATATTATTGGGAGTTCTGTCATTTGTTTAAATAAATGTTGAATAGCGATAAGAACGTACAAGAGTGCGACCCATTCGTCGCTTTGCTTCTCAGGGCAGGCTGCAGAAAAGCTTAATAGTAGCAATTCCGCCGGCTACAAAAAATATCCTGCAAAAATAAAGCTATTACTTCCGGCGGCCAAACATGAAAGCGATATGGCCCTGGTAAAAGAATTGCTTCTCCTTTTGATAAAGCATGATCGGAATATTTGAAGTATAATATTCGGCGCTTACCCCAATTTCGATACCTGAAACGACTTCATTGTAACGTCCGAAATCAAAACGAAGACCTGTTTTTGCAAAGACCCCGGGTTTGAATTTCATTTCTCCCCAGCCTTTGCCGAGTCCACCGCTACCAATGATAAACCCATATTTGAATAAAGAGTCTGTTTCGGGAGAATATTTAATTGTTTTAGTACTACCGTTATCTTCAACCTGGATATAATAGGGTCGCAACAGGCCCACCGATAAACCGCCTTTATATACAACACTGACAGCTACGCCATTCTTATTTCCTTTTTGCCCCATGATACGATGGCCCCCAAAGCCGAGTTGTATAGAATAGAAATTATTGATCTTGCCATATACATATGGATTGCCGAATGAAAAGCCACCTGTACCATTTGGCAGCTTATCTTCTTTAGGGTTTTTTATTTCGTTAAATTCAATCCCATACACCGTTCCATTCCTTGGTGTCTTCTTTTTACCTTTTTCATAAAAGGCCCCATATCCATTTGTGCGAAGCTGTAAACCCCAAATACTCTGTGACGAATAAACGAGAATACCTTCTTCCTCCTGGCGGGTCATTTCAGTTGCTTTCTTTTGCTTTTCCTGCTTACGTGTTTGTTTTTTACTTTCCTTTTTTGGGATTTCCTGGGCCAATAAAGATGAACCCAACGAGAATAAGAAGGCGATGATAAATAGTTTCTTCACGGGAAAGACATTTTAGCCAAGAGGGAAAAGAGTGATAATTTAAAGTGAAAAGATCCAATTAACCAATGCCACCTTTCTCCTTTTACTCTTAGTATTGTTTATAACGTAAATTTAGGGCAAAAAAACATAATGACCTCCACAGTAGTTTATAACGGCGAGTTAAGAACCACTTGTACCCATTTACGCAGCAGTAATAGCTTTGAAACTGATGCCCCGGTTGATAATAATGGCAAAGGCGAAAGATTCTCTCCTACCGATCTGATGGCAACCTCACTGGCAACATGCATGATAACAGTAATGAGCATAAAAGCAAGAACTATGGGATTCGACCTGACAGGTGTAAAAATCGATGTGCTGAAAATAATGAAAGCCGATCCGCGCCGGGTGGGTGGCATTGAATTGACCTTTCATATTCCCGATAATTTGCTAAACACTGACGAAAAAACTAAAACGGTATTGAAAAAAACCGGCCTGGCTTGCCCTGTTGCGTTGAGTATTCATCCGGATATTGATCAGAAAGTGGATTGGGGAAGCTGGAGCTGAGATCCAGGTTAAGGCTAAGATTGAGGGTAAGCCCTAAATCTCATTCTTAACCTTAATCTTCTTCACTTCGTATTATTTCTTAGGAATGATAGGTCTTAATTGAACGACTATTGAGGTATAAGTCCATGAAATATAGCAGGTGAATTCGCTTTTGAAGTGTTGGACCCGGCATCTATTTTTATATCCAAATTGAAACCTATGAAGACAAGAGTCATAATTTATGCGTTGATCATTGTGTTGTTTGCTTCATGTGCAAGAGCATATACCCCCGCCGAAGCGGCCAATCGCAGTTTTAAGAAATGCAGGGCCATGAAATAAGATCAGCTGCTTTTTAGAAGCGCATTGCCAACAGCACAGTCCAGACATCTTTTTTTAGAGCAGTACTCATTTTTTAATTCAATCAATGCCTGTGAATCACGGGCATTTTTATTTTGCAAACCAATTTGCTGAAATCCCTTTGTTATAGCATTTGATTCCGCCCCTATTTCTTCCATCCATTGCAGCGCCCTGTCTTTAAATTTTTGTTCTTTATTAAAATGCCCATAAGCAAATAGCACGGTGCAAACTGTATTAATAAGAATATTATCGATCATTGCCAGACCCAGGTTTTTCTTTTTAAATGAAGAGGGTTCGTCAAACCGATAATGATAATGCCAGTAATCGTTGGCAGTCACATCCAGCCATTTCTTAACATCTTTTACAGAAACAGTCTCTTTAATTTTAGAGAACAAATGTTCCGACTGATGAACGAGCATAGCCAACTGCGCAAGCCGGATCGTAGGAAAGTTTCCAGGTCGCATTCTAAGGAAGAAGGGTGTATAACTGTTTTGATTGAGCTTGTATTTACTTTTATAGAAGCCATACTCTTTTTGTAACATGATAGGATAATCTTCTTTAAATTTCTCATTCAACAAATTTGACTGTCCTATTAAAAGTGCTTCTAATTGATGTAGCTGGTTTTTATGCTTGGCTAAGATGTTTACAGGGATACTACGAGCCATTGCTTCAAAAGCGTCTGCATTTATTTTAATTCCAAAATTTCTTGCCAGCAACCACCAGAATGTTTCTTCCCAATGATGATCGTTTTGATTCAGAAATGCCTCAACAATTGAAGATTTTCTTATTAATCTTTCCGCAAGCAATCTTTCTTTCCAGCTTTCAATTACGATCGGCTTTACTGATGCTATTGTTTTTTCGCAAGGAATAAACCCTTGTGCATTCATCAATTCTTCATATCGCTGCAATAGAACTTTTGCGACCCGGGTCTTTAAATTCAACACCGGGATATTGTAATCCGGGAAATCATCTTCCCAAACTACATGAAGAATGACATTGTCGTAATTCTTATCAAAATGATGATGATGTTTTTTCCAATCAGAAGAGCGCAGATGCAACTCAACATTGCCTGCCCAGGTTGTATTGCCAATCCTGATTTTTGCTTCCGTGAAATCCGGGCCCTGGTTTGTGTTATATGTTCCTGGAAAAATAATCTGTATTGTTTCCCCGGAAGTAGATTGTAACTCGCTTTGATTGAAATATTGAAATTGCCAGATAAATTGGAGAAGGCGTTCGGTCATAACCCCTGCCTCTCTGAAAGGGAAAATTAGATCAGGATTTTCTATGCTACTCTTAGTAGACATTGAGGATGGTTAAATGGTTGAATTGCTAAATTGCTATTTCAAATTACTGAATTCATTCAATTTAACAATATAACAATTTAGTCATTTATCTTTTGTAACTCTCTCACTACCCGGCTCACCGGCAATCCCATCACATTATAAAAGTCTCCATTGATCGATTTTATCCCTACCACGCCGATCCACTCCTGTATGGCATAGGCGCCGGCCTTATCGTAGGGCTTATATTTATCAACATAAAATTCTATTTGCTCCAATGTGAGTTTATGAAATTCAACTTCGGTAATATCAGCAAAAGAAATTTCTTCATCGCCTTTCCTGATCACAACACCGGTAATTACGTTATGTTTTTCACCGGATAGCGCAAATAAGATGCTTACAGCTTCTTCCCGATGAACAGGCTTGCCAATGATATTTTCTCCAAGCACCACAATTGTATCGGCAGCAAGTATTGCCTGGTTTGGTGAAACTAATTTTTGTACAGCTAAAGCTTTTTGCTGAGCAATATAAACGGCAACATCTTCAGGTTCTAAACCGGGTGGATAGTCTTCCGAAGTTTCCTTTACAACTATTTCAAACGGCACTTCTGCCCATTCCAATAATTGTTTGCGACGTGGTGATTGTGATGCAAGAATTATTTTGTTCATAGGTAGAAATAAAAAAATATCATTGATAAAAGCCCTGATAACATAACAAGTTTTGTCCAGTTACTTAACTGATGGTAATCTTTTTGTGTTGTTGCTTTAAATAATCGCAGGAATATAAAAACAAAAGGAGCAATAATGAATACAATAGAATAGGCCATTGCTGCCCACCAGCCAAACCTGAAAACATATACTTGTAAAACAACAAGCAAAGCAAGTATTACAACAAGCCAAACTGCAACATAGACTTTAGTAGCATTTACTCCCCATACAATGGGCATGGTGCGACAACCATACTTTGCATCACCCTGCATATCTTCTATATCTTTAATTGCTTCCCTTATCACCGTGCTGATGAATGCAAATGCTGCATAAAGAATACCAATGCGAATGATCTTATTGGATTCTTCATTTACTTCAGCTATACCCCTGAATGGCATACCGATCTGTGAGAAGCAAATAACTAAAATAACCCAGGCACTAAGTAATGCTATAACAATGTTACCTATCAGTAATTTTCTTTTTAATGACACTGAATATCCAAACAATAACAGAACGCAACCAAAATTTCCAAGAAGAATATACCATAAACCTGTTCGCCATGAAATAACGGCACTTAGCAAAAGGCCAAGGCCACTAAGAATAAAATGCCATGCCATCGCCCAACGACGGGAAACAACGGTATCCACCACATTTCCCTTTGGCTTATTTACCTGGTCGATATTAATGTCAAAATAATCATTGATAATATAACCAGCCGCGGCGATAAGAACAGAAGCGGCCGATAACAATAAAAAATCCCATCCATCAATTACGGGCCTCATCCCGATAGGGAAAAGTATTTTGTCAAGAACAGCAACATGAAATAAAATTTGTGTAAGTACAATAAAAAAAAGGTTGGGCAACCGGATCATCTTTATAAAGGCGCCAACCAGGTTCATTCATTAAAATTTTAGGAAAGATAGTAAGAGAAGCCGATAATTCTATTTTGATGTAACATCTGTTTCATACTTCCAATGTCCGTTCACCTTTAAAACTTTTTCTATTACATCCCGTACACAACCCCAGCCACCATTGATGGGTGAAATATATTTCACGATACTCTTCACTTCATTTACCGCATCCGCCGGGCAGGCAGAAAGGCCAACTTTCGACATCAATGGAAGATCAGGCAGATCATCGCCCATATAAAGAACTTCTGTCCATTTTATCTTATTGTTTTTAAGAATATCTGCTACAAAGGTTGTCTTATCAGCAATACCAATATGAATATCTTTTATACCGAGCAATTCCAATCTCTTTTTTGATTCTTCTGATACACCCCCTGAAATAATAAACACCCGATAACCATGCTTCATCGCCATTTGTAAACCAAAACCATCTTTCACATGCATTTGCCTTGCCTGCAAACCATCACGCAGCACAAGCAAGGTGCCGTCAGTGAGCACACCGTCAATATCAAAAATAAATGTGGTGACTTTTTTAAATTCCGCGAGAACGTTCATAAAGTAAAAATTCAAAAATTAAAAGTAAAAAATAGAGTATATTCAGCGAATTCCGCTTTTGACTTTTGAATTTTTACTTTTGATTATCTCTCCATTCATACACCCATGCACTCTGTATCATCTCGAGGTGACCTTCCGTACTTTCTTCACGCTTACCATCAAAATTTGGAATTTGTAATATCCATTCAAGAAGATCAGTGAAACGAATGCGATAGATCTTTCCTTCATTAAAATCATCGCCAAAACGTTCATATAATTTTTGAGCAATATCTTCATGATCGGCCCAATGTATCGGTGGTTCAAAGTGAGTCATAATAATAAACCCTCCAAACCTCCCTAAAAGGAGGCTTATGGCTTTAAGTTAAATAATAAACAGTCGAATAAAATTTCATCAGTTGAATATATTTCTTCAAATTCTGATATGCAATTTGTAAAAGTCTCCGCCTGAGGCGGAGATTCAGGGTTTCACTCTCCTAAAAATTGTGTCTGATCTGGTAAAGTTATTTCTATTTCACCATCTCCTTCCAATAAAAGCGACTGACACCCTAATCTTGAATTCAATCTTGGATTCACCGCCCTGTCAATAAAATCTTCCTCTTTATCGGTAATCTCATCTATTGAATCCATCCCCCGATCAATATATAAATGACAAGTAGTGCAGGCACAAACCCCGCCGCAATTATGGTGAAGCTCAATATCGTTTTTAAGGCAAATCTCCAGCAATGTCTGGTTAGGCTCCAGGTCTTCAATTGTGATTGGTGCAACTCCTTTCTGTTCAAAATTTATCTTCAGGTTGTACATCGATTCTCGTTTGGGCTGCAAATGTAACTGTAAAAAGAAAACTGGCCTTTACTTGTTTGGGAAAACTCGCAGCTCTTAATAAGTAAACCATTAAGCTTTAAAGTCTTTTATGCTTGAAGTTAGAAATTCATACACCTTTTTCAGCTCAGGATGTGAATTAAGGATCACAAGATGTTTTTGTATGGTTTCTTCATCGTGACGTGCAGCGGGGCCGGTTTGCGATACTGATGGAGAAATATCTTTTATTCGTGAAGCAGTTTCTTCAATTAAAGGCAGCAATTCTTTGAAGTCGATACCTTCTTTCTTGCAATAATTCTCGGCCAGCGCATATAAATGATTAGTAAAATTATTCACAAAGACTGCAGCTACATGCAGTTTTGATCTTGCATCGTCATTTGCCTGAGTTACATGCTGAGGAGAAATTGATTTCGCCAATGTTTCCAGCTTCTTCCTTGTCATTTCATCACTGCCATCAAAAAAGATCGGGGCTTCCGGCAGATCGACATTGTTTTTGTTCAGACTTTGCAAAGGATAAAAAACGCCATAATGATCACTGACATTTTTTAAAACATCTTTTGATACTGATGCTGCCGTATGTGCAACGACCTTTCGCGGCAACTGCAGATCAGTAACTACATCATCAATAGCATCATCACTCACTGCAACAATATAAACATCTGCATTGCGATTTATAATACTTGAGTAGTTCGTGCTTTCGGTATCCCATTCATAGGCAAGCTGCGAAGCTGCAGGAGCATTGCGACTTACGACCTGTAAAATATTATGTCCTGCTGCCTTGAATTTTCTTCCTAATACTGCTGCAACATTGCCGGAGCCAAGAATTACAATATCCATAAGCCCCCTCCAATCCCCTCCGCCCTGGGCGGAAGACTTTTAGCTTCATTCATCATAGACGTTACTTTTGTATAATGACAAAGTTAGGGCAACAGATAGCGATCGGGTATTACCGTACAAAATTTAAAGTGCTCTCTGCAATATCCAATCGAAAAGCAGCGGAACTTGCATTGGATCTATTTACAACTCCGCAATCCAGGTATAAAAAAGCTTTGCCCGATATTTTTAAGGAATCAGAAAAATTAGAATTCAGGCATCATGGCGAAAAAGTAACTGGTTACCGCTGGAATCGTGGGGGACATAGAAAAGTCCTGATCGTTCATGGATTTAATTCTTCCGTTGCAAAGTTTGACCGCTACATTAAACCATTAATGAAAAAAGGATATGAAGTATTGGCCTTCGATGCTCCGGCTCATGGTTATAGCACCGGTAAAACTTTGAATGCTGTCGTTTTTAAAGAAATGGTAGAATACATACACAAAGAATATGGACCAGTAAGGTCATTTATGGGTCATTCATTTGGCGGACTTGCTATTTGCCTGGCATTAGAAAACATTGAACACAATGAAGATTCTCGTGTCGTGCTGATCGCACCGGCTACCGAATCAAAAACAGCGATCGATATTTTCTTTTCATTTATGAAATTAAATGAAGGAGTAAGAAAAGAATTTGATGAATATATCTACAAGTTAAGTAATAAGCCTTCTGAATGGTATTCAGTAGGCCGGGCGGTAAAGAATCTAAAAGCCAGGATACTCTGGTGCCATGATGAAGATGATACAATGACACCATGGGCAGATGCAAAAAAAGTAATGGATGATCAGCATTACAATATTGAATTCATCGTGACCAAAGGATTAGGGCATCGAAGGATCTATAGAGAAAATAAGGTCTCGAAAGCGATTGTTGAATTTCTTTAATCTTTAACCAGTCTCTTCGATCTGCAGGGAAATATAATTTACATAAACAGGATTAAACGGCGATCCGCTTCCCCATTCATCAAAAGTGCAAGGGGACTCTGAACTGGCAGACTATTTGATAAATCTGTGTAATCAGAAACCTTATGCTGACGAAACTATCATTTGCCATTCTCCTGCTATTAATTCTTCAAAGCTCCTGCAAGAAACTGTTCACTTACAGTCCAAATGAGATACAGATCGAAGAAAAAGACAGGAACCAAACCGTAAAAAATATCGAACGTTTACAATCAAAAGCCCAGAGCGATTCTTTCCGCTTTGTTGTGATCAGCGATACCCAGCGATTTTATGATGAGATGGACGATTTTGTTGAAAAAATTAAAGGCTACCAGGGTATTTCATTTGTTGTGTTAAATGGAGATATGACGGATTATGGCCTGAGATCCGAATATCTATGGATGAGCGATCGTTTACAGAAACTTGCATTCCCGTTTTTTGTAGTGATAGGTAATCATGATATGCTTGGGAATGGCCGTGAATTATACAAGCAAATGTTTGGCCCGGAAAATTTTGGCTTTAGTTATTCAGGTTATAAGTTTATTGTTGTAAACTCAAATTCAAGAGAGGTTGGTTATAACGGCTCACTTCCTGATACCACCTGGCTTCAACAGGAACTTTCTTCTACCCCTTCTCAACAGAAAATATTTGTTTTAGCTCACCTGGCTCCCTTTAGCGGTGATTTTGATAGGTCACTGGAACAAGCTTATGTAAGTATATTGGCAAATAATGGGAATGTTATCTATTCGATTCATGGGCATGAAGGCAACTCTTACTCAGGTCAGCCTTATGGACCACCAGTCAATTAC
>DASUTO010000258.1:0-4808 GCA_036374555.1 Chitinophagaceae bacterium | reverse complement strand
GCTTGTGGTGCTCGGCTACAGTTATACAAAAAGATTTACACCGCTTTGCCATTTAATTCTTGGACTAGGATTAAGTCTTGCGCCGATCGGTGCCTATCTTGCCGTAACGGGTAGATTCGATCTTTTACCAGTTCTTTTTTCATTTACTGTTTTATTTTGGGTCAGCGGCTTTGATATTATTTATGCTTTACAGGATGAAGAGTTCGATAAAGAAAACAAACTGTATTCAATTCCTGCATGGTTGGGAAAAGTGAAAGCATTAAGAGTATCAGAGTTGCTTCATGTATTAAGTGCGGTTTGTGTGTTATATGCCGGTTGGCTTGGAAATTTTGGATGGCTTTATTGGATCGGTGCAATTATTTTTATCGGCATGCTTATTTATCAGCACTCGATTGTTAAGCCAAATGATCTGAAACGTGTTAATATTGCTTTTATGACTGCAAATGGAATTGCGTCAGTTGTTTTTGCCATCTTTGTAATTGCAGATTTTTTCATTCATTTTTAATTCTTAATTATTAATTTTTAATTGTCCAGAATTATCTCGATAGACTACGGTGCAAAGCGAACGGGCCTTGCCGTTACCGACCCTTTGCAAATCATTGCTACCGGGTTAACAACTGTTGAATCAAAACAACTGATCCCTTTTCTTAAAGAATATTTTGCAAAAGAAGAAGTGGAACTCATCATAATTGGAGAGCCAAAGAATTGGGATGACACCGATACTCATGCCACCGCATTAGTTGAGAAGATCATTAAGCAATTGGAAAGGAATTTTCCAGCGATCCCAATAAAAAAAGTCGATGAACGATATACTTCTAAAATGGCAAAGGATGCTATGCTGGAAATGGGCCTGAAAAAAATGCAGCGGAGAAATAAAAAGCTGGTGGATGAGATCGCCGCAACGATCATGTTGCAGGAATATCTTCGTCAATTAGATTTTTGATTGAAGAAATTGGGGTAATAGCTGGCCTAATAATCTTAAATTTGCAACCAAAATATTAAACCCGAAATCTGAAATAGATGATCTTACCAATTGTTGCATACGGCCACCCGGTTTTACGAAAAGTTGCCCATGATATTGACAAAGATCATCCGGGACTCCCTAAATTGATCGAAGATATGTGGGAAACCTTGTATGCCAGCTCTGGCGTAGGTTTGGCGGCCCCGCAGGTAAATAAGAATATCCGGCTTTTTGTGGTTGATTCTGAGCAGATCTTCCGCCAATTAGAGGAGGATAAAGAAAAACATAGCTATCCTGATTCCCCGGGAATAAAACAAGTTTTTGTCAATGCACACATAAAAGAATTGGATGGCTTTGAATGGAATTATAATGAAGGTTGCCTGAGTATTCCCAAAATTCGTGAAGACATTAAACGCCAGTCAGTGGTGACTATTGAATACCTGGATGAAGATTTTCAGCATCACATGCGAACATACCAGGGACTTACGGCAAGAATTATTTTACATGAATACGATCATATAGAAGGCAAGCTTTTTATTGATCATATCAGCCCTTTGAAGAGAAAATTGCTGAAAGGAAAACTGACTGATATATCAAAAGGGAAAATAAAAGTTGATTATAAAATGATGTTCCCGGCATAGATCTTTTCACTCAATTCACTGGCATGAAAAGATTTCTTTTTCTATCTCTCTTATTTTTTACCCACCCGGTCTTTTCACAAAACGAAGATTCAATTGATAATGCCCGGCTCTCGCAGATGATCCAACTCTCAGAAGTTGTGGTTCGGAATAAATTAGATGTGAACGCATTTATACAAAGGGTAAAAAATGACACTACATTTTATAAGGCGTTCAGGAATCTACGTGTGCTAAGTTTCACATCAATGAATGATATTCGAATGAAGGATAAAAAAGGAAAGGTAATTGCTTCTTTGCAAAGCAAAACGAAACAGCATGTAGTAAAAGGTTGTCGCACAATGGAAGTATTATACGAATCAGCTACCGGCGATTTTTATGACAAGGATCACGGCTATAATTATTATACCGCCGAGCTTTATGCCAGCCTGTTCTTTACAAAAGGCCAAATTTGCGGGGAAACAAATATTGTATCAGGCACGCAACGAAGTGTAAAGTCAAAAAAAGGAATAGAAAAACATAAAGAACAGCTCAAGATGCTTTTTTTTGATCCAGGTAAAAAGATACCTGGCATTCCGCTGATGGGAGATAAGACCGCCATTTTTGATAAAGACAATGCCGACAGGTATGATTTTTCACTGGACTATGTTGATTATAACGGGCAGAGTTGTTACTTGTTTACGATAAAAGCAAAAGGACCGGGTGGCGTAGTGATCGATAATATGAGAACCTGGTTCAGCAGCAAGTCAATGGAGATCGTTGCCCGTAATTATGATCTTAGTTATGATGCCGGGGTATATGATTTTAATGTACACATGGAAGTGCAGATGACGCAATTCGGAAACCTTACGGTTCCATCAACACTTCGTTATGTTGGTACATGGGATGTGGCATTTAAGAAAAGAGAAAGGGGCGTGTTTACTGCTACACTGTCTGAATTCAGTCGGCAGTAGGCAATATGCAATAGGCAGTTGGGAAAAACAATTACTTTATAAATTTCTCAGGATGTTGAATCATACTGCCTAAAATTTTGCCTACTTAGCATTTTTATAAGATAGAGATAAGTGTTCTTCAGCGCTGATATAATTACACGCAAAAGCAAAATCAATCCAAACTCCCTTTTCAGAATTTTCGCTATCTGAATCAGTCAGTTTACTTACAAAATGCGCTAAATATTTCCTTCTTCTAAATGCTTCAGCAAAATTGGTGCAAACGGATCTTGAACTTCTTCGTATTTGGTCAGCAAGGCTATATGTTTCTTCTTTAGGAAATCGTTTAGATATTCCAAAAATATCCATAGCCAATCCGAATGCTTTTTTATATATAATCATATCTTTATAAGAAGACATACTCAAAGATTTATTATCTTAATAAAATGTAAGTAACAAATTTCACGCTGCTACTGCCTACTGCCTACTGCTCCAACATAACCTCGCCACTTTTCAATTAACTCCTTCATGTCCTTGGGCAATTCAGTATCAAAAAACATTTCTTTTTTTGTGGTAGGATGAATGAACCCAAGAGTTTTTGCATGCAATGCCTGTCGTGGACAAATTGCAAAACAATTATCAACAAACTGCCGGTATTTAGCAAACACCGTTCCTTTTACAATCTTATCTCCTCCATAGGTATCGTCACTAAACAAAGGATGACCAATATATTTCATATGGACGCGGATCTGGTGAGTACGGCCAGTTTCCAGCACACATTCAACTAAGGTCACATAATTAAAGCGTTCAAGAACTTTATAATGCGTGATCGCTTCTTTGCCATGATCGCCTTCCGGATATGCTTCAAATAATTTCCTGAACCGGAGATTGCGGCCAACATGGGCCACTATTGTGCCTTCATCATTTTTTATATCACCCCATGCGAGGGCAATGTATTTTCTTTTTACAGTATGATCATAGAATTGTTTGGCAAGTTGAGTCATCGCCTTACTATTCTTTGCCATCAATAATAAACCGCTTGTGTTTTTATCGATCCTGTGCACAAGTCCATATCGCGGCAAAGTTGATTCGGTGATAGATGGATCTTTTTGTTGCAGGTACCAGGCAATTCCATTCAATAAGGTGCCGGTATAATTTCCGCTGCCCGGGTGCACCACCATGCCCGCGGCTTTATTTATCACGATCACATCATCATCTTCGTAAAAAATATCAAGATCAATTCTTTCCGGAAGCACTTCAGTTTCTTCCGGGCTCATATCACTAAACACAATTATTTCATCCAGCCCCTTTATCTTATAATTCTGCTTAACGGTGTTTTTATTCACGGTCACCATCCCCGCATTTATCGCCTGCTGAATTTTATTTCTTGTTGCACCCTCTATCCGCCTCATTAAATATTTATCAATGCGCAATGGTTCCTGGCCTTTATCAATTTTGATAACAAATCGTTCAAACAGTTCATCACTGCCGTTCTGTTGTTCGTCTTTTACCTGGTCTTCGTCTGACATATTATTTTATTTAGCCGGTTTGAGGGCCTTGATTAAACTTTTGTTGCGACGCACAGCCTGCGCAGAGCGAAGCGAAGTGGTCAACCATACTAACTCCGGTTGAGCTCGGGCAAAGATGCAAAAGTAAACTACATTTGCAATTCAATATGAATAAACAACAGGTCATATTTCGTGATCTCGGGAATATGGATTATAAGACTGCCTGGGATTACCAGGAAAGTCTTTTAAAGGAAAATACCAGGAGAAAGTCTTTAGTCTTTAGTTCAGAGTCAGGAGTCAGCCTTGACTCTGAACTCCGGACGCTGAACTCCGAACTCCCCACTGAGCACTATCTTCTCTTTGTAGAACACCCACCTGTTTATACACTTGGAAAAAGCGGCAATATTGAAAATGTACTTATGAGTGAAGATCAGCTCCAGGAAAATGGCATTCAATTTTTCAGAACAAACCGCGGCGGTGATATTACTTTTCATGGCGATCAGCAAATTGTTGGTTATCCCATCCTGGACCTTGAAAAATTTTATACTGATATTGGTAAATATCTACGCAATCTTGAAGAAGTGATCATTGCAACGCTGGCTGACTACGGATTAAAAGGCGCGAGGTCGGCGGGTGAAACCGGAGTGTGGCTTGATCCTGATATTCCCGGTAGAGAAAGAAAAATTTGTGCGATGGGTGTACGGACCAGCCGATGGATCACTATGCACGGCTTTGCGTTTAATGTCAATACTGATCTTTCTTATTTCAATAATAT
>DASUTO010000257.1:0-2959 GCA_036374555.1 Chitinophagaceae bacterium | reverse complement strand
ATCGTCCTTACCAGGACGTAGGTTATGATGGGTTAACAGATTCTTTGGAAAGAAGTAAGCAGGCAGGTTATTTAAATGACGTTGCCACAACCCACGGAATTAGTTCCCCGATTTATAGAAAAGCATTGACAGATCCATCTGCAGATAATTTTAGAAATTATCGTGATCTTTATTATGATCAACAGAAAACTGGAATTTTAGGAAGGTATAAAGAAGTAAATAATCCACACGGTAATTCACCGATCTCAGATAACAATACAGATTACATTAATGCATTTACACTTTACCCTGACCAGGAAGAGTTGAATCGTGATAATACATTGAATGAGGTAGAAGAATATTTTCAATATAGAGTTGACCTGAAACCATTCATGACGGTGGGCAATGAATTTATCACTGATAAAAGAGAAGTAGAAGTTTCACTCGTAAATGATACAAAAAGAAAAGAGAATTGGTATTTATTCAGGATCCCTGTAAACCAGTTTCAGGATAAAGTAGGAAATATCCCGGATTTTAAATCGATCCGTTTTATCCGGATGTTCCTTACCGGTTTTGAAGATTCGGTCGTTTGCCGTTTTGCAAAGCTTGAATTGATACGCAATCAATGGCGCAGGTTTTCTTATGTAATAGACACTTCCGGCATTTTCAAAAAATTGCCTGCTAATGATCCGGTAAAAGTGGATGTATTGGCTGTAAACGTAGAAGAGAATGATCAGCGGCAACCTATACCTTATAAAGAGCCGCCCGGTATCGAAAGACAACAACAACTCAGCAACAACAATGTTCCTTTATTATTAAATGAGCAATCATTAAGTCTTAAGTTCAATGGTCTTACTGAAGGGGAATCAAGAGGTGTATTTAAAACCATAAATTATGATCTTCGTCAGTACGGTAAGCTTGATATGTTTATTCACGCAGAAGAAGTTTTTAATCCCGGATTCATTAAGGATGGCGATCTGAATGCGGTGATCCGGATCGGAAATGATTTTGTAAGCAATTATTATGAGATAAGAGTACCATTAAAAATAACACCATGGGGCACTACGGATTCACTGGGCATCTGGCCCGAAGCAAATAATCTTGCTCTTGATCTGCAGGAACTCGTTCGGTTAAAAACAAGAAGAAACAGGCAAACTTCACCGGCGAATTATTATAGTGAGATGATCGGTGACAGAAAATTTGCCATCATAGGGAATCCAAATCTTGGTGAGGTAAAAGGGGTTTTTATGGGTCTGGAAAACTTAAAGCTGGAACCGATAACCGCTGAAATATGGTATAATGAATTGCGTCTTTCGCATCTGGATGAGAAAGGAGGCTGGGCTGCCATTGGAAGATTGGATATTATTGGCGCTGACCTTTTCAATATTACGGCATCGGTTGGCGCAAGAAGCCAGGGTTTCGGCACGTTGGAACAAAAAGTAAACGAACGCAGCCGGGAAGACTATGCACAATTTGATATAGCAGCCAATATTGATGCAGGAAAATTATTGCCTCGAAATTTTGGACTGCAGATACCGATCTATACGGGCATCAGTCATAATAGCGCCACTCCCGAATATGATCCGTATGATCTTGACATAAAGCTCAAGGATAAATTGAAAGCGAGTCCAAAAGATATACAGGATTCGATAAAGCGGGAAGCGGTGGACGAAACAACAATAAAAACAATAACGCTTACCAATGTAAAAAAATTAAAACTTAATAATAAAAGGCCGCGGTTCTGGGATATTTCGAATTTTGATTTTAATTATTCTTATACAAACATCAGGAGGAAGAATCCATTGATCGATTTTGATGAGATAAAAAGAACCCGTGGCGCTATTGCTTATAATTATGCGCCTCAGCCAAAATATTTCGAACCATTTAAAAGTTTAATAAAATCAAACTCGAAATGGTTAGCATTTATAAAGGATTTCAATCTTAATTATGCCCCTGCTCAGGTTTCTTTAAAGGGAGATGTGTTCAGGCAGTTTGGTGCATTACAACCAAAGAATGTAGGAGGTGGTCCGTATAAAATTCCTGAGAGCTACGATAAATACTTCACTTTCGACCGTTACTTTATTCTCCGCTGGGATCTGACTAAGTCAGTCAGTATGGATTATAATGCTATTAATAATGCAAGAGTAGATGAACCATATGGCCGTATCAATACTAAAGAGAAAAAAGATACAGTTAGAAAAAATTTCTTTGATGGAGGGAGGAATACCCGTTTCCACCAGGATGTAACATTTACATATAACTTCCCGACAATAAAATTCCCTATAATTGATTGGACATCACTCAGGGCAAGTTATAGAGCAGAATACGATTGGGTCACTGCATCCCTGCTTGCAAAAGATCTTGGTAATACGATTGTGAATGGACAAACCAAAAATTTAAATGCTGACCTGAACTTTGAACAGCTTTATAACAAGTCAAGATTTTTAAGGGCAGTTTATTCTACCGCTCCACCAACTGCGCAACCAAATAACAATGCTGCAAATAACAAGACATCAAAGAATAATGTAAAAACCGATTCGCTTACAAAAAAAGAAGCAAGGAAACTCAGAAAGCTCAAACGCAAGGAAGAAAGAAAAGCAAGAAGACTACAGCGACAAAATTCTTTGCCAACCGTAAATGGAGTAGTAAAGGGTGTTGCAAAAGTACTTACGTCAGTAAAGAGAGTGGGCATTCAACACTCTGAAACTTCAGGAACTTCTTTACCTGGTTACCTGGACAGTACAAAATTCTTAGGACAGAACTGGAAAAGCATGCAACCCGGCTTTGATTTTATTTTAGGTTACCAGCCTGATACAAATTGGATAAACCAAAAAGGATTGGAAGGCGTCCTGACAAAAGATCCACGCTTCAATACTTTGATACAGCAACGTTATGATCAACGGTTGAATCTTTCCGCACTGGTTTCACCGGTCAGAAATCTTACGATCGATGTGAATATGGACAAAACATTTTCCAAGAA
>DASUTO010000256.1:0-4636 GCA_036374555.1 Chitinophagaceae bacterium | reverse complement strand
ATCTCAGTGTTTTCTTCTACCCGATAAAATAGGGTCTGCTGCTTCACAACATTGGCCGCAAACGGGCATAAGTTGCAACCAATAACCACATCAACGATCCATTTCTTAGTCCTTTCTATTATTTGTTCGGGGGTCATTATTCAAATTAAGTTATGGGTTTTGTTGTAATTGATCTACCGCTTTCAGATAATCATATTGAAGATCTTCATGAAGACCTTTAAGTGCTTTATGAATATTTTTCAGTTGATTTTGATAAATGTTGAAAAGAACAGGATTTTTAACTATTGAAATATTCAACCCCTTCATTGATTCACAAAAATAGATAAGCAATTCTACCTCTACGATCGCAAGTCCGCTATAACGGATATATTTCTTAGCTGCACGCAGGATCTTTCGCAGTGTCTTTTTTACAAAATAAACATTGCTTTTATTTACCTCAGCAAACTGCATTGCCATTTCTTCTTTTACTGATCTTATATAGGCTGAGGTATCGTGGGCTTCAAAAAGTAAATACGTAAGTAATTCTTTATTTTCCTTCTTAAATCTTGCCAGGCGAAGGCAAAGATCAACAAGCGCAGGCGCCGGAGTATTGACCAGTTCTTGTTTCAATTCATTTATAGTAGATGCTTTCATTTTACCTTTTCGGGGCTTGTAACAAAAAAAATTGAGAACAAGATTATTAAATTGTTCTCAATAAAAATTATTTCCAGGCAAAAATGCTGATCAAAGCAAGCTACCCGATATATTATCAATAAAAATGTCTGCTGACTTTTTTATTGCCGATTATTTGTAAGACGAAATAGAACTGAGTTCTATCTTGCGACTACCATCTCTTATTATCGGTCTTTTTTGGTTTTGCAACCGAAACAGACATTGCTCTGCCTTCAACTTCTTTGTTGTTAAGGCCAGCAATCGCTTTTTTTGCATCTTCATCAGAATCCATTTCAACAAACCCGAAACCACGGCTGCGACCAGTTTCACGGTCACTGATAACTTTGGCAGATGACACTGCACCAAATTGAGAAAATAATTTGTTCAGGTCATCATCTGTTGTGTGAAAACTTAAGTTCGAAACGTACATGTTCATAAATCAAAAATTTTAAAATAAAAAAAATAATACCGGTGAAGAAGTTTACAGAAAAAAGTAAGAAGGGGACTAACTGTTACTGAGTGGAAAAGTAAAAATTTGAACTGGCCAAATACTAAATGCGGTAAAACTTAAAATCACACGGTGAAGATAGGCTATTAACGCAATAATGCGGCTTTTAAATTATGCTGCCGCTTTGCTGACAAAATACTGCTTTTTTGCACCTGAAAATAAAAGAAACTTTCTCTTCAAGCTGTAACGATTGCAATTATCGCATTTCCTGCTTATTCAAAGGCACCTTCTTTTTTAGTTAGCTGGAAGAATTTTGCAAGGCTACCGCCAATTGCTTCCTCAAAAGCGGCTTGCATATCTTCCGGTTCAGGATGTTTAAATTTCCATTTATTAAAATAATTGTGAAAGGCTGCATCAACTTTGTCCCTTCCAACTGTGGCTTCAAGCATATAGAGCCATAATGCTGTTTTTATATAGGACACTAAACCATACTCATCACTGGTAGGAAACTTATCAGCCGGTGTCTCCATTGCCGATTTCATAGGCAGACTTTTACCAATTGCATCATATATAATTTCCAAAAATTTATCGGGAGGCAATTTCTTCAGATCTGCAGGTACTTCGTCACCAAATATTGAATTGTACCGATATTTTTCTGCTTCATATCTGAACTGAACATAGGTATTCAGCCCCTCGTCCATCCATGTGTGCAGTCGCTCATTGCTGCCAAGCATAGACATAAACCAGTTATGCCCGATCTCGTGGGCAATAACACCAACCAATGCTTCTTTTTTGGCACCCGGACTTGTAATAAGGGTTATCATTGGATATTCCATTCCACCACTTGAATTATTACCCGGTCCTTCTACTGCCTGCACCACCGGGTAGCCATACTCCCCTACCCACTCACTGTATTTACGTACTCCGTCTTTTACATAATCAATACTATTTTCCCAGATCGAATTCTTTTTATTATGATAATATGAAAAAGCATCGATCACTTTACCTGTTGATAATTGCACAGTGTCATATTGAACTACAAAATCTTTGTCAGCAAACCATGCGAAATCGGGCACTTGTTCTGCATAATATCTAAGTGTTTTAGTCGATCCTGCTGACGTTGGTTTGTATAAAACAGGTTTCCCTTTACGATCCCTATTATTCTCCAGTCCTATTTTTTTATAAATATCCAACTCTTCTTTTGTTTGCAATGTCCCGGTAGCGCCGACGATATAATCGGACGGCAACGTAATACTTACATTATATGTCGCATACTCACTATAAAACTCTCCCATATCAAGGTAAGGCATCTCATGCCAGCCATTTTTATCATACACGGCCGGTTTAGGATACCACTGACAAGCCATGTACTCACCCTCATCAAAACCTGACCGGGAAAAATAGTGTGGTAGCAAAACATAAAAAGGCGTAGCAATGCTAATTGAATCGCCTGGTGCTAATGGTTTTTCCAATACTAGTTTTATAATATCAATGTATTGTGGATTTGAATGTGATTCTGTTTTTGCAGGCTTACCATTTACAGTAAAGGAAAGTTTGTCGATATATCCATGACCAGGATTCTCCAATTTTTTTGAGCGGGATGAATCATTTTTTATTTGTTGAAAAAGTGCTGTTGCTTCACTTTTATACGCATTTGGCCAAATATGAAACCAGATAAAGTCTAATGCGGAGGGAGCATTATTTTTATAAACAATAGTTGCTGTACCTGTAATGCTGTTTTCTTTATCATTTAATTCGGCAGTAATTGTGTAACGCAATTCCTGCTGCCAGTAAGGCTGCTGCGCATTAAGGCTAAATCCAACCAGGACCAGCGCAGGAAAAAAGTATCTTTTCATATAAAATAATTAGTTATTTAAAAATAAGGAAAGAATTAATGGCGAAAAAGTTGCCTCTTGTTCTTTTTTATGTTAAAAAGTTTGTGTTAATTTATTACCTTATCCAACCATTCAGGAATAAAAAAGGTCTGATTATTGTCTCACTCCTGAAGAAATTTAAAAGATATGATCAAAACAAACGCCATAGTTTTCACCACATTGTTTGCATTTTGCATTGCGCAAAATGCAGAAAAAAAGATTTACATGAAAAAGCGGTCAACAGCGGCAACAACAATTGATGGCCCTTATGTATTGTATCGCAACGATTCTGTTTTTGTAAAATACATTGAAGACAATTCGGGGACAAGATCTGTAAAAACAGACAGCCTGCCTGCTTCCATGAGTAGCAGTATTAACCTGCAGGTAAACACTGATATACCGGGCAAAACATTCACCGTACAATTAAAACAGAAACTCAGTAATGAGAAGTCGGAATATAAGGGTATAAAAAAAATGCTGGTGATATCTGATATCGAAGGAAATTTTGAGGCATTCAGAAAACTATTGCAGGGGAACAAAGTAATTGACGAAAATTTCAATTGGACCTTTGGCAAGGATCATCTTGTATTGGCGGGTGATTTTGTGGACAGGGGCAAAATGGTAACAGAAGTATTATGGCTTATTTATTCATTAGAGGAAAAGGCAAAAGCTGCAGGAGGATATGTGCATTATATATTAGGCAATCACGAGATCATGAATATGGCTGATGAGCTTGATTATGTAAATGAACGTTACATACAACATGCACAATTAATGAACAAACCCTATATGCACCTCTTCGGACCAAATTCGGAAATAGGTCGTTGGCTTGCCACTAAAAACGTTGCTGAACGTATTGGACATACTCTATTTACCCATGGCGGCATTTCCGGTTATTTGAATAATTTGAACATTCCATTGAAAGAGTTAAACGAAATAACAAGACCTTATTACTCTGATACAACTTATAAATACCCGGACGACCGTTTGAATTTAATATACAGTGATTTTGGCCCTTTTTGGTACAGGAATTATTATAAAGCGCCAAGAGCTAATATTACACAAATTGACAGTACGTTGGACATTTATGGTGTTCGTACTATTACAACCGGCCATACGGTCATAGCAAACGAGATAAAATCATTATATAATGGTAAGCTTTATAATACGGATGTACATCATGCAGGTGGTCATTCTGAAGCACTACTGATTGATAATGGGAAATTTTGGAGAGTGAATAATACCGGGGAAAAATTTGACATCAAACCAATATAAATTTGACGACAAGAATAGTAAATGGGTCTTATTCATTATAAGACCCATTTGCCATTTTATATAGGAAAGCTCTTAAGACTAAATACTAAACCTGTGGAGAAGATTATCCTTTTTTCCTCAGAAAATGTTTTTGTAAGAAATCCTTTTTTGAATCATGAAAGGATTTCACCGCCCCTAATTTGTATAAAACCCAGATATATATCCATGGAAGATCCAGCTGCCATGATAAAAAACCAGCTCTCGCACTGGCAGGATACAAATGATGATTGTTATGCCATTCGCCGGCAAAATAACCCGGTCTCCATTGATTGATCGATAAATTACTCCGATCAAAATCCAATCCATCTACATGTTTGTGTTCTCCCTTTCCGTGCCCGGTATAATTGAA
>DASUTO010000255.1:0-6045 GCA_036374555.1 Chitinophagaceae bacterium | reverse complement strand
TTTTCAGGTTTATTTATTTACGCAAACGATGCCGGGAACGCTACCGGAAAAACAATGTTACAATGCTCCGGATCAACCCTACTCCGAACCAGCTACTGGGCTATCTTAATAGCCTGTCTTGCCAGCAATTTCCAACCATCTTTTCCCTTTTGCCAGATCAATAAAACCTTTAAATGAACTTCTCCGGGCTTGCCCCCATCATTTGTCTTTGCATTTAAAGTATGACGAACTACCGCTACTTTATCACTGATGCTGATGGTCTGTTCGCTCAGATCAATGGTTACAAAATCAGAGGAGCCGTTCGTCAGTTTTTCCACAAATTCCTTTTTGTCATCAATATGACCACCACTGTGTCCATAGCTGAGTTTTTCTTCTGTCAGTTTTTCTAAAACCGCTTTATCACCATTCACCATTGCTTTGCGAAGTTGTTCTACTGTCTCTGCCACTTCTTTTTCATCTTTCGATTGACCGAACGAAATTGTATTTAGAAAAATGATTGCGATCGTTCCGAGAAATACTTTCTTAGTCATAGTTTATGTTTTAAAATCTATTAGCCAATGGTACAAGGTCAGTCAGTTCACTTATCTTAACAGGACGTTTCTCTTTAATACTTTTTCTTGCAGCAATGCCGATCAGGATGCTCATGGCGCCATCCCTGGTTCCTGCCATTATATGGTGCGGATTATCATTTGTATCAACAAACATCCGGCGCTGCATCCGAACATCACCTCCACCATGCCCACCAGAGATTTTTGGCGTGGTGAAGATCTCATATTCCTTTTGAAAATTATCCATGACAAATATTTCTCTTACATCGCCTTTTACAGCATCATCTGCATTGCTCATTTCTACTGCATGTCGCTTTGCCTGGTCATCAGGCGTTTTTTGCAGGTAAGGAATATCCTCCCAGGTTTCGATCCTTCCTTTCATTCCATTGAATGCAATTTGCCAGCCCTCATACGGTGAATAAGTAGTAAGCGAGTAATTTGCCGTCACACCATTTGCATAAATGATCTGTGCACTCATCTTGTCGTAGATATCAATTTCATTGCTCCAGACACAACCATCTCTTATATAGCCATCGTGGTGTTCATTCTTCACATAGAGATCAACCAATCGCTGGTCCTTATTAATATCCCAATAGAATTTGCATTTGTCTTTATGTTCACAACCGCGGCATTTTGTACCACGGAAAGAATTATTTTTTCCATAAAGCTCCAATGACCCGTAAGCCATCACCTCCACCGGTTCACTATTCAGCCACCAGTTAAGCAGGTCAAAATGGTGGGTTGCCTTATGTACCCACAATGAGCCGCCTTTAGCCATTCGTCCATGCCAGCGACGGAAATAATCCGAGCCATGGTAAACATTCAAATACCAATTAAAATCTACAGAAGTTATTTTTCCAATTCTCTCTTTAGCTAATAATTCCTTCAACTGCATATTGTGAACGCTATGGCGATAATTAAATGCAACAATTACTTTCTTTCCTGATTTTTTTTCGGCATCCAGTATTCGTTGGCATTTCACTTCATCTGTCGTCATTGGTTTTTCGGTGATCACATTCACTCCCATGTTCAATGCTTTTACAATAAACTCATCATGTGTTGCGTCAACCGTTGTCACGATCACATAATCAGGTTTTGTATCCCGAACCATTTTTTCAAAATCACTGAACGTCGGGCAATTCACTTTCATTGCTTCTTTTACGAAAGACAACCTTCCCGGATTATTATCGCATAAGCCGACAAACTCTGTTACTTCACCAAAACTTTTCTGCAGGGTTATACCCCACAGGCTCGAACCCCGATGTCCCGTTCCGACCAGGGCCAATTTAATTTTAGCACTTGTTGTATTTGCAAAAGGTGCAAAAGGATGCAGCATTAATGATGCTCCTGTTGCGACAGTGTATCCCAAAAATTTTCGACGTTCCATATAGCAAGTTTTTATTTTATTAAACCAACTTTATTGCTACTATTAAGCTTTCGTTCCGCCTCAGGCGGACTCTTCATCTGCAACAATTCTCTTCTACTTTTCAAAACGGATCCAATCAATATCTGCAAAGCCGGCATCATTTGTAATATTTGTCCTTGTACAGAACAATCCGATCTTCGCCCCCACCCAACGTCCTGGTTTTGCTGTAAATGTTTTTAAGAGAGTACCTGAACCGTTCTCTGTATCATAGCGGAAATCACAAACGCCGCCTTTACTAACTTTTAATTTCAAATAAACTTCATCCCCACCCACCGGGAACACTAAAATCACTTTTTCAGTTTTACTTTTATCAGCATTTAAGCTTTCGCTTTGAACAATATAGATACTATCTTTTTTCTTAATAAGTGAAAGTGCTGCGTAGTCAGTACCCAATACAACTAAGCCGAATCGTTCATTCTCAAATTTTGGTTTAAAGGAAACCTTTACTGTTACTGAAAATTCTTCTGCAGGAAATTTTTGCCCAAGAATATTCGGGAGGTTCCATAGGTTATAATTTGAATCAGACTGATAAACGGAAAACATTCTCAAAGAACCACCCCGTGTTGGAAATGCCCAGCCTTCTTTCGGATTCGCCTGCCATTGCCATTGTAAACCAAATTTAGTTTCATTAAACTCATCACTGTCCTGAACTGTAGACCGCGGATATTGCTTCCCAACGTTTGGTTTTTTATAGCTAATAACGGGCTCACCCTTTCCGTCACCATCTTTATCTGTTCCAATTACCGGCCAATCATTTGCCCATTTCATCGGCTGCAAGTGAACAACTCTGCCATAAGCTACTTTATCCTGGAAATGTAAGAACCAATCTTCACCTGTTTTAGTTGTCACCCAGGCTCCCTGGTGTGGCCCATTGATAGTCGTCGTACCCTGGTCCATCACGACTTTTCTCTCATAAGGTCCATATATATTTTTTGAACGAAGAATCGTTTGCCAACCCGTACTCACGCCACCCGCTGGCGCAAAAATGTAGTAATAGCCATTGCGTTTATAAAACTTCGGGCCCTCGATCGTCGGATCTTTTTCATGACCATCATAGACCATCACTCCATCCCCAATAAGTTTTGTTCCTTCTTTATTCATCTCTTTCACAACAATAATTGATTTTATCCCGGCACGACTCCCCGCATAAGCGTGAACGAGATATGTTTTTGCATTATCATCCCATAAGGGACATGGATCGATCAATCCTTTACCCGCTTCGATCAATAAGGGCTCACTCCATGGTCCTAAAATATTTTTTGCTCTCACTAAATAGATTCCAAAATCGGGATCAGGATAATAGATATAAAACTCATTGTTATGGTATCTGATTGATGGCGCCCAAACACCGGCACCATGTTGCACTTTATCGTACACATCATAAGGTGGCTGCTTTTTCAATGCATGACCAATGATCGTCCAATTCACGAGATCCTTTGAGTGAAGTATTGGCAAGCCGGGAATATGTGTAAAGCTTGATGATACCATGTAATAGTCATCGCCAACTCTTATTGCATCAGGATCGCTATAATCTGCATTTATGACCGGATTCTCATAAGTGCC
The DNA here is from genome assembly GCA_036374555.1 of Chitinophagaceae bacterium. Classification (GTDB taxonomy): domain Bacteria; phylum Bacteroidota; class Bacteroidia; order Chitinophagales; family Chitinophagaceae; genus VBAS01. Next base: position 2,508 of record DASUTO010000255.1, on the reverse strand, counting down.
ATCCCCCTTATCTGCTACCCAAACTTTTGATAGCGGTTGCTGCGCCGCAACGTTCAGTGAAAGCAAGATCGATATCAATAATGCATTTCTCATAAATCGATCACTCTTTTTTCTGCATTGCTTATGAAAGCGGTCTCAATAATTTTTATCACATTCAGAGCATCTTCCGGTGCCACCGGTGGATCGGCATCATTACGTATTGCATTATAAACTCCATCGTAATAATCTCCATAGTTACCTTTTAGTGATGTGATGTATTCTTTAATAACCTTTCCGTCTTTTTCAGTATGCAATAACCCTTTTTGATTAGCTGGTTCAATTCCCCAATCTGCGCCACCGGGTTTTTTATGGGCCTGCAGATCTGTTTCCTGCACATCAGTTTTATGCTTGATAAATGACCCGAGTGTGCCATGAAAAATATATCCTGGTAATGCTTCACGTACATAATAGCTAGACTTTAAGGTAACCCGGTGATGGGGATAAAAAAGTTTTACATCAAAGTAATCATCCACTTTAGAACCGGGACGATTGATAGTAATATCAGCAAATACAGCGACCGGCATTCCGAATAATTGCAGCGCCTGGTCAATTAAATGAGAACCGAGATCATACAATGCACCAACACCTGGGGTCGGCGTTTCTTTATGTACTTTATAACTCAGCTCTGGTACATACCTGTCATAATGAATTTCCGCCTCTACAATTTTGCCAAGCCATCCTTCGTTTAAAACTTTCTTTATCGTTCTGTAATCACTGTCATATCGCCTGTTATGATACACTGAAAGTTTTACATTTTTCTTTTTTGCCGCAGCAATAAGTTCCTCAGCCTGTAATACCGTTGCTGTAAAAGGTTTCTCAACAATTAAATGCTTACCGGCAAGTATCGTCTCCATGGCAAATTCAAAATGAGTTACGCTAGGTGTATTCACAATAACCAGCTCAATATTTTTATCACCCAGCAGATCTTCAAAATTTCGGAATGTTTTTACACCGGGATACTTTTCTTGCGCAAGATTCTTTGTCCTTTCCAAAACACCATAAAAATTAAAGCCAGGATTGGTTGTAATGAATGGCGCATGAAAAACCCAGCCGCTCATTCCAAAAGAACATAATGCCGTATTGATCGGTTGCATAAAATTTATTTGATTGAACTTAACCAATTTTTCAATCGCTCCATCCAATTATCATCGGTTGTTTTATTATACATGCCAAACCCATGTCCACCCTTTGGGTACAAATGCAATTCCGCAGGCACTTTATTTTTTATACAAGCCTGGTAAAACCGGATACTATTCTCCACCGGCACTGTCGCATCATCACCTGCATGTATCAAAAATACCGGCGGCGTTGTTGCAGTTACCTGCAATTCGTTTGAATAAAAATCTGTTTTCTCCTTTGTCGCATTTGCACCAATTAAATTATTCCGGGAACCCTTATGTCCAAATGTGCTATCGAAACTAATAACCGGGTAAATAAGAATTGCAAAATCAGGACGAGCAGAAGTCGTATCACTATTTGATGCATCAGCTTTAAAATTAAAATGTGTTGCGGCAGTTGAAGCCAAATGTCCGCCGGCAGAAAAGCCCATGATACCGATCTTGTTTTTGTCAACTCCAAATTCTTTTGCGTTATTTCGTACAAGTCGTATTGCCTGTTGTGCATCTTGTAAAGGGGCCAAACTTCTTTCAACATTGATGGAATCGTCTGGCAAACGATATTTTAAAACAAAAGCTGTAACACCCCATTTATTAAACTCTTCTGCTACCCTTGTTCCTTCTTTATCAAAAGCAAGAATGAGATATCCACCTCCCGGGCAAATGATAACCGATTTGCCATTGGGTTTTGCTGGTTTGAAAACCGTTAACGTTGGATTACTAACTTTTGCGATACGGGTAACATTGTCTCTTACCGTAAAATTTTCCTTTTCCGCCACCGGCTTATTATTAGGAACAATTTTATATAATGGAATTTCGGGCTGTGCTTTCTTTGTAAAGGCAGCGTAAGCAAATGACTTTTTCGGAATATCGAGGAACCAGTTATATGCAGGCTCACTTTTATTTGATGAAATAGAAAAAATATTTGGCAGCGTATATTGTCTTAACTGGATATCGGTTAATTGCTTTGACCATTTAACTCTTTTTTCCGTTTTGGCGCCGTCGCCGGTATTTTTATACTCAGCATAAAAGACTGTTTTTTCGTTGTCGGCATTGCCCCAGTTATTCCAACCTTCGGGTGCAATTGCTTTTGGTAAATCAGAGTTGATAAAAACAGTCTTTGCGTTTGCTCTCCACGGTCTTCCTAAATAAAGTTTATTAACTGACGAATCGGCAATTATTATACAGTTTATAAAAACAAATCCAAATTGCTTGCCGAAAGTAGTGCTTGCAGCTGTGATATAAGAATTGGTTTTACTGCGAATTGTACAATGTTCAAAAACAGCAGTAGCCGGTCCAAAAATAAAATCGGTTGTTCCTTCAATGTAACAGTCGGTAAAAAGCTGTCTTGATT
>DASUTO010000254.1:0-2036 GCA_036374555.1 Chitinophagaceae bacterium | reverse complement strand
ATTATTAACCAATCTGGAATCATGCGAAACAATATCAGGGGCATGGTCGATACGTTGATCATGCTTTTACAATCAAAGTCTCCACAGCAAGCCAGCAGTCGTATTTATTTTCTGGCAAGAAAGATCCCATATTCAGATGGAAGATTCAGTTTTAATACAAAAACTTTTGATCAGTTGAAAAGCTCAGGCAATCTGCGATTGATAAGAAAGATGGAAATCCTTGATAGTATCTCTGACTATTACTTTGATGCCGCAAATGCTGCCATCAGGGGACCCCTTGATATGAACTTTGAGAATCGGCGTGATCTGTATTTGTCGCTTCATAAATTATTTGATGCATCTGTTTTTCATCAAATGATGGATTCGATCAATCCGCTTGTCTTTTATGAGCCATTAACAAATCCACCATTTTTATCAAATGACCCAGTTGTGATCAATGAGATCTGCACCCGGTTTCATTTTCTTTATGGAACGCACAGAGTGATCATGATGGACAATGACCGGTTGAAGAAAAAAGCCATTCGGCTAATACAAACGCTGCAAAGGGAATATCACCTGAATTAAGTTATGTCATAAAGTTTTTTCCATAAATTTTATTTACAAGAAAGTCTAAGCTAAGGAGTCTGCCCGAATCTTCCGATAGTCCGATGTCAGTTGAATTTTTTTGATTTGTATATTCACCTATTATTAGCGAACCAATGCAAGGCAGTAAACTAAGCTCCGGACAATTAAAAGTGGCCGCCACCGGTTTCCTCAGCCTCTTCTCCATTGTTGGTATCATGGTTTATGGTCTTCCTTTCTTTTATGATTTTTGGGTAAAAGAATATGGATGGTCAAGGGCTACTGTTACTTCGGGAAATGCTTTTGCTAAAGTTGCTGTTGGCTTGTTAGGTTTTTTTGCAGGATGGTTTATTGATCGTTTCGGTCCACGAAGATTGATGCTTGCAGGAATTTTAATGGGTGGTATTGCGCTCGTCGGTTTAAGCACCGTTACGGCTCTCTGGCAATTTTATTTGTTTTATGTGTTCAATGCACTGGGATATATGTGTGCGGGGCCATTGCCGAACCAGGTTCTAACTGCACGATGGTTCAATAAGACAAGAGGTAAAGCGATGGGCTTTGCGTACCTGGGCATCGGTGTTGGCGGAATGCTCGTTCCACAGATAGCAAAATGGCTTAATCTACAATTTGGCTGGCAGCAGGCATTGATGCTGTTAGGAATATTGATGGTTATCATTTCTTTTCCAATGGCGTGGATCGTAAAAGAAAATCCGGACGGAGCTTCAATTGAAACAATTACACAAGAACCAACAATTCCCCTTAATAAAATTGTAAAAGGATGGCCATTCTACCTGTTGCTGATCGGTAGCATGTGTTCAATAGGTGCTGTGGCTGGCACGAGCCAGAATCTTAAACTTTTTTTCAGTCTTGATTTAAAATATTCACAGGGCCAATCGGCAAATATCATTTCATTAGTGCTGCTTTCAAGTATTATTGGTCGTGTGCTTATGGGATGGCTGGCAGATAAGTTTCCAAAAAAATATGTGATGATCCTGATCTATACACTTGTTGCAGGGTCAATACCGCTTCTTTATTTTGCCGACACACCAGGGATCATTTACTTATTTGCTTTCATTTTCGGAATTGGTTTGGGTGGCGATTATATGATCATTCCACTAATGGCTGCCGAACTTTTCGGAGTAAGGATAATGGGACGGGTAATGGGACTCGTATTAACAGCAGATGGTTTAGCTGAAGCGTTTGCTCCCATGCTGGTAGCAAGGCTCCGTGATGAGAGTGCAAATTATGCGAATGGATTTGCAGTCCTGATCATCCTTGCTGTTATTGGTATCATTGCAGTGGCGATGCTCCCAAAAAAATCGATATTGTCCTGATTTCATTGCGATGGGAACACGGATGACACGGATTAAAAGGATCTCTTCTTAAGATTTATCTTAGTCTTCCCTCGTCTCAGTGTTTATATCGTGAAGCCAACCAGATTTATAAAATAAAATTACCCGTGAAAATCCGTTAAA
>DASUTO010000253.1:0-15712 GCA_036374555.1 Chitinophagaceae bacterium | reverse complement strand
ATTTTGGTAACGCTGCTTACTAAGATCATCAGCAGAAAAAGCAAAACAAAAAGTCCATATCTTTTTTTATATAAAAAATAGGGTATCAGCAGGTAATTGGTTATATAAACCATTAGTATCAGGTCAACAAGCTTGACAAATGTTACTTTAAAGGCAATGGCAGTAGTATCGTAATCTTCATACCGGAGCATGAACCATACACCAAAAATGAACAACCAAAAAAAGACATGGTTCAATTTGTATTTTATAAAAAATGCTGCGTTATGCATAAGACAAAATAAAAGTACGATTTCCCTTCCGTAAAAGAGTTTACATCATGTGCAGGTTATTCCTGACGAAAGGTACTTATACATTTCATCAAGAGTTGTTTACCAGTTATGTAAAGGATTTTATACAGGGTCATTATTTGTGTGATCTTTATGCTGTAAAATATTTTTATGAGACTATTTTTTCTTTTTGCGGTGATCCTTATGTCAAATATTGGATGTACGCAAAACAGCACTAAAAAAACGAGCCTGAACAGTAAACATGTTGGTGGCAGCTGTGAAGGTTGTGAAGCTATTCACGAGACATCAGTTCCGTTTGACTCATTAAAAGATCTTTGCTGGCTTCCTGATTGGAATGACAAAGGGACAAAGCTTGCAATAAATGGCGTGGTTTATAAAGCAGACGGCACACCGGCACCGAATGTAATTATTTATGTGTACCATACTGACCAGGCAGGAGTTTATCCTACAAAAGGTGATGAAAAAGGTTGGGGAAAACGTCATGGATATATTCGCGGCTGGATGAAAACTAATGAAAAAGGAGAATATAAATTTTTTACATTAAGGCCGGGTGCTTATCCCGGCAGAGAAGCTCCGGAGCATATTCATATTACAATTAAAGAACCTGATAAGAATGAATACTGGATCGATGAATATGTTTTTGATGATGACCCTTTGCTGACAGATAAAGAAAGAAAAAATTGCCGGGATCGGGGCGGTAGTGGAATCATAAAAGTAAAAGATGTTGGCAATATGCTCAAATCTGAAAGAAATATTTATCTCGGGAAAAATATTCCTGATTATCCTGAGAAGTAAAGTATAGCCATGAGAAAACTTTTAATTGCTAATTTCTTGTTTCTGATTTCTTTTACAGTTAGAGCTCACCCCGGAATTGGAATTGTAAAAGACAGCAAGGGGAATATTTATTATACTGACCTGGCGAAAGTATGGAAGATCTCTTTGGATGGCAATAAAACGGTCGTAGTAAACAATGTCCATACACATGAATTGTATATGGATGAGTATGATAATCTATATGGCGAACATCTTTGGTACAACGGCGAAAGCAAGGATACATGGGGCCATTATGCCTGGTGTTTAAAAAACACTGGCGGTCTTGTTAAAGAGATCAATCCGGCGAAAGGCTTTTTAACCAACTATAGTTTTGTAAGGGATTCTTTGGGAAATATGTATTGGGTGGAAAGGTTTACCACATCAAAAATTATGAAGAAAACAAAGAATGATGAAATAATAAAAATAGCTGAAGGAAAATTCGGTTTCATAGGATGGCTTACCTGTGCCAAAAATGGTACCTTATACTTTACTGAAAGTAATAAACTGCGCAGACTCACACCAGATGAAAGATCCGAAAGCTATCGGATGGAGACGCTGGCTAAAAATATCGGCAGCAAATCAACCGAATTTTCCATGATGGGGCGAAATTATGATAGCTATGGTATTTGGACAGATGCAGCAGGCAATGTTTATCTCGCAATGATAGATTCAAAGAAAGTGATTCGCATAGGCGCTAACGGGAATACTCAAACAATTCTTACCAGCAATTCATTGTGGACTATTTGCTGCGGTATCTTCGATAACAATGGCAATATGTGGGTATTAGAGAATTCAGTGAGCAATGAAGTAAGAGCAAGAAAGATCACAAAAGAAGAGCTGGCAGGTAATAAGACACCAGGCAATTTTACAATAAAGCCACATTTGCTTATTACTGTGTTTACGATAGCTGTCATTGTACTTTTAATTTTAGGAACAAAAACGATCCTGAACAAAAGGAAACAGAAGCTTCTTCATATTGCTATTTAAATAGCTTTTATGCTTTATATCTTATCATTTTTATTATCATGGCTGAGCGGGATGTTGATAATCTTTATTACCGCATTTTTTTCGTACGACCAGTTTAGCATGATCGATATTGTAAGTTTTGCCACTATGACATTTGCAGGGGTTCTCATTTTATTTTTATTGATCTATCTCATTGTTTTAAAGGTGATAAATAATATGATCGCCGGTACCAAACAATTCATTTACTTCCCGATCATTTTTTCTTTGCTTGCAAACCTGCCCGCTTATTTTTTAATATGGAAAAGCATGGGGGATCTTTATGGCAGTAGTGAGGCAACTCTTTTTACACTGAGTTTTTTAACCAGCGGCTTTGTATTCGGATTATTCTGGGCATGGAAAAATAAAATGCTTAGCCAGGCCCAACGACAATTGCCCAAAGGTGAGTAGCAACTGACGCTTTCTAAGAAGTGTTTTTAGTTCCGGCAAAAATGGATTTTATTTATAAACACCTGCTATGTGAAATATAAAACAGTTGCTTCAGAAACCAGGCAGTTGAAAATTATTCCTTATAGTTCCGTTCGCCAAATAACAAACTGCCAATACGAACCATATTGCTTCCTTCTTCAATGGCGATTTTGTAATCAGCACTCATACCCGTTGAAAGAATTGAGAGTTCCGGGTTTTGAGTTTTTAATTTTTCAAAAAGAATTTTTAAGGACTTGAATTCAATTCTTATTTTATTGATGTCATCAGTTAAGCTTGCCATTCCCATCAATCCTTTTATCCGCACATTCGGAAATTGTTTTAAGTCAAGGACAAAAAGCTCAGCCTCATCAAATCCGAACTTGGTTTCTTCCTGCGCAATATGAACCTGCAGCAAACAATCAATGATACGTTTATTCTTTTCAGCCTGCTTATCGATCTCTTTCAACAGTTTTAAACTATCTATCCCGTGAATGAGATAAATAAAAGGAACAATTGATTTTACTTTATTGGTTTGCAAATGCCCGATAAAATGCCAGCGAATATCATTTGGAAGTTGTTCAGCCTTTTCTACTAATTCCTGTACATAGTTTTCTCCAAAATCCCGATGTCCAAGATCATAAAGCGCAAGAATATCGTCGACAGGTTTTGTTTTAGAAACTGCCACGAGAGTAATATCGGACAGTCTTAACTCTTCATGAATTTTTTGATATGCTTCTTTATTCACTCCCATGTTACAAAATTAAAATCCCGCTATAAGCGGGACAAGTTAAGAAATCTTCATTTGCATCCCGATAGCTATCGGGACACATGGGCATATCAGCAAATTATTTTAAAATACTTCTGCTGATCACAATCCTTTGCACTTCACTCGTGCCTTCATAGATCTGTGTGATCTTGGCATCACGCATCAATCTTTCCACATGATATTCTTTTACAAACCCATAACCGCCGTGGATCTGAACTGCCTCAACAGTGGTCCACATGGCTGTTTCTGAAGCATACACCTTTGCCATGCTGCTGCTAACCCCATAATCAATTCCATTGTCTTTTTCCCATGCAGCTTTCAGGCAAAGCAACCGTGCAGCATCGATCCTCGTAGCCATATCAGCCAGTTTATAGGCAATTGCCTGGTGATTCATGATCTCTGTACCAAAAGCCTTTCTTGTTTTTGAATATGCTTTTGATAATTCATAGGCACCACTCGCAATACCCAGTGCCTGCGATGCAATTCCAATTCGGCCACCGGCCAACGTTTTCATTGCGAACCTGAAGCCGAATCCTTCATCTCCTATCCTGTTTTCTTTTGGAACTTTTACATCGTTGAACATAACCGTATGCGTATCGCTTCCTCTTATCCCCAATTTATTTTCTTTAGCGGCCACAACTACCCCGGGCCAATCTTTTTCTACAATAAGTGTATTGATACCACGGGAAGCTTTTTTCGGATCAGTTTGTGCCATCACTAAGTAAACCGAGGCAGTACCACCATTGGTGATCCAGTTCTTTGTTCCGTTCAATAAATAATGATCGCCTTTATCTTCTGCAGTTGTTCTTTGTGACGTTGCGTCACTACCTGCTTCTGGTTCACTAAGCATAAATGCACCAATATATAGTTCGCCATTTTTTTTACCCTGTGCCAGTGGCGTAAGATATTTTTCCTTTTGCACTTTGGTACCAAAAGCCTCCAGGCCATAACAAACAAGGCTATTGTTAACACTCATCACCACACTTGTGCTCGCATCCCACCTGCTTATTTCTTCCATAGCCAGCACATAACTGACTGTATCCATGCCAGCACCTCCATATTCGGGAGGAACCATCATGCCTAAAAAGCCGAGATCGGCGAGTTTCATTACTTGTTCTTTGGGGAAAGTTTGTTTTTCATCCCTTTCAATAACGCCGGGCTTGCATTCATTTTCTGCAAAATCTCTTGCAGCCTTTTGAATCATCAATTGTTCTTCTGTTAACTGAAAATGCATTTAAAATAAAATTTGGCCGCAAAGATAGGGAGAAGTAACCCCGTATGAACAACTGTTAGCGGATGGAATTTAAACCCTGTGGATTTTGATTGTTTTGATGAAAAACGGCTCCAATAAGAAATGAACTCTCTTACATGACCAGGTGTGAAAAAAACCAGCGTCTTCTAAAGAAGAAGTAAAACAGATTAACGTAAACAGGTTTAAAACTCAGGCTCTTCCCATTTGCTTCAGGAATTTGATATGAGAAGCGACCGCATATCTTACTCTTGGATATTCAATGTAAGAAATGCCATACTCATCGCAAACCTGTTTGATAATACGGCTAATGGCGGGATAATGAATATGTGATATTTTAGGAAACAGGTGATGTTCTATCTGGAAATTCAAACCACCGACCAACCAGCTCACTAATTTATTCCTTGTAGCAAAGTTCGCTGTTGTTTTAACCTGGTGAATAGCCCAATCGTCTTCCATTTTTCCTGTGGCTGCATCAGGTAATGGAAAATGTGTATGCTCCACCGTATGGGCTAACTGGAATACGATGCTCAAAACAAAGCCAGCAACAAGTCCCATACTCAGAAATCCAATGATCCAGGGTGTAAACCCAACCATATAAATAGGTACAACCACAAAAATCAAAGCATGTGCAATTTTATAGAACCAAAAATAAAAGTGCTCTTTCGATGTCATCTTTCTCAATGCAATGGAACCTATTTTGCCAGAAAAATATTTTCTATAATCAGTGACAAAAATCCAGTAGATATATAATAATGAATAGGCTGCCCAAAAATAAAAATGCTGGTAGCGGTGTATTTTATAATGCGGCTGTTCATCACAAAGGCGTAAGAGCGGCCGGGCTTCTATATCATCATCCACACCATGAATATTTGTATAAGTATGATGAATAACATTATGTTTCATTTTCCACATATGCTGGCTTGCACCAAGAAAATTTGCAAAATTTGAGGCCATGTTATTGATCCATTTATAGCGGCTGAAACTGCCATGTGCTCCATCATGCATTACATTAAAGCCAACTGCAGCGGTAATACAGCCAAGGATAACGCATTCAGTAATTGCGAAGAATGCAGAAGGCGTAAAGAAAACAAGGTGGACATATAACGCTATCAGTCCTGCAACTAATAAAATAGCTTTACTATGAAGTTTAAAATTACCTGTTGTGGATCTGCCTTTTTGATTAAAATACTCCCCGATTTTTTTTTTCAATTCGCTATGAAATGATATTGGAAGTTTAGGAAATTTTGGACTGGACATTTTGAGAATTTGTATTGAAAGCAAAAGTACGCTTCTTTATGTTAGAAAACGGGTAAATTTTAAGTAAGTTATTAACGCTCAATTAAATTAACTTATTACGTTTCGATTTTTATTAAAGAGTCAAGGTCTTTTATACCTAAGCTCTTTTCAGTCTTAAACCCCTCGCCGTATTGCACGCCAATTTTTTTCCCAATTACCCTCGCTCTTGCAATAATACTATCAAGAAATGCTGATGTAGAAATATAAGTTTGCGGCCCATCGTCTTCATTATCCGGGTTATAAAATTGAGTTGTGTATGCTTTCACTGCGTCCATCCTCTGTTCAAACACATCTGAAATATCAATGATAAAATCAGGTTCGTGGTAACGGTCCTGTATATAATGAAAAACATACTTTGGTCGCCACGGTTCTTGTTGGTTGCCCTGTTCATCTTTTGTTACCACTTTAATTAACCCCGAAAGATAACAACTATCGGTTGTTAATTTGGCGGCACGGCCATGGTCTGGATGACGATCCTCCAATGAATTCGTAATAACTATTTCCGGCTGATATTTTCTTATTGCAACTATTAATTTTCTTTGATGTTCTTCATCGTTCTTAAAAAATCCGTCACGCATTTTTAAATTTTCCCTGACATGCACGCCCATGATCATTGCAGCTTTTGCAGCTTCTTCATATCTTGTTTCAATAGTGCCGCGGGAACCAAGCTCACCTTGCGTAAGGTCCAGCACCCCAACGATTTTTCCATTTTTAATTTCATTAATAATAGTACCGGAACATCCAAGTTCAACATCATCAGGATGAACACCAATTGCGAGCAGGTCCAGTTTACCCCCAGCTCCGCCAGTTGGCCGAGAGTTTGGAAAACTAATTAAAGAAGTATCAGCCATTATTGATTTTAAAAATTAGATTAATTTTTTTGAAAGATAAATAAAAGACGGAAGCTTTTATAGGAGTAAATTTTTTTTTACTCCCCTTTAGGGGTTGGGGGTTCTTATTCCCGGTTTGTAAGGATTATTATACCAGCTGCCATCAATTTCTTTAACGATATTCTCGATCTGGCGATCGACTTTATCATTCACATCCCACTCTTGTTTCAAACTACTTCCAAAAAAGAAAGCAACCGTTTGATAAACCCTGGCGGTTACTCCACCACGATATTCTTTTACTATTTCAAAACAGTTGTTCCCTGTCTGGCGATTAATGAGTTTCATTAAGACCTTTCCCTGGTAAACAGAAAGGTTGGATAACGGATCCGCAAACTGATCTTTCAATTCTTTTTCTCTTGATTTTATATAAACCTTCTTTTCTTTCTTACTTTTCATTTGAGAGATCTTAGCATTAATATCATTCATTAGATAACCGGCGGTGCGGGCATAAGGATAGGTAACATACACAGCATTTCGTAGCCTTGTCCACTCCTCGATATATTTGGCCAGCTTTTTCTCACTCATATTCGAAACCCAGGCCATTTCTAATTCCTTATATGGCATCCATTCATTTTGATAGTAAATAGCACCAGTTATGATCGTATCATTCGGACCCCATTTCTTTACATCAATTGGTGGCGCTGGCGGCGGTGGGCCAATTAATGTATCTGCAGTTTGTGAAAAAGTATTGCCCGCGACAAACAATATTGTTGCCATTAAACCCGAAATGAATTTGCAATGCTTATTCATAAAACTAAAGTACAAAAATATGACAACGTTTCTAAGGTAAACGCTGTATAGGAAAGTTAAAAGGCTGGTCTTCAGGCCTGGGACCTGCTTATTTGTATCCTCCTAACCATGCTAACAACAAAGCCAATAGCCATGATAATAGTGCCGAGCCAAAGAAGATTAATAAAGGGAAATTTAAGGGCTTTTAAAGTAAGATATTGGGTCACGGTGCTGGGTATCTTTACACCGATCTCTATCTGTTCGTCGTCAGCCTTGTTCAATTGGATCATTATTCCTGAACTAAGGGTGTCAGGCACATTAAGGAAACTACCTTTTGCTAAAGCCAGCCTCGGTGTTGAATAATCAACTTCAGTAAGTTTGGACATATCAGGATATACTCTCAATCGTGCTTCAAAAAGCTTTCCATCAGGGCCGAAAATATCCACAGGCAAACTATCTATGGATTTCACATCTTCAAGTACCATAAATCCCTTTTTTCCATATAAAGTCGTATCACCAACCTTCATTGTCTTTGCATGAAAAGTGGAGGTATCCTGATTTTTTGACTGATCAGTCATTGTAGTGATATAACCAAACACATCATGGTCCCAATAATGTTTTGAACCTGGATTGGCCATCAACCCTTCATTGCCTTTATAGTTAACAAAAGCATTGGGTGTAATGGTGAATTTCTCTTTAGTATTCTTATCCTCGAAATCGATCTTAAAATACCATTGAGATTTTTTTGGATGAACTGAATCACTTGCATAAGTCACCCAATATTTTCCCATATCCATTTTTTGGCCTTTGATAAGCGTCATATTCTCGCCGGGTAGTTCTTTGCTATCCTCACCAAGCGGAACAAAAATTCCACTTGTATTATAAGAAAGAATTTCCTTTTTAGATGAGGAGATAAGAATGCCCAACAACATCATTCCAAAACCAAAATGCGCAATGGAAGGTCCGCTTAGTTTGAGTTTCCCTTTTATCCCGATCCAGATATAGGAGAAATTGGCAATGATGGCAAATACACTGCAGGCAATTGCGGCCCAAACAAAACTAAGATACCCGATTCCATATTTATCGTAATTGATATTACCGAAAGCAAGGATCAACCCGCTCGCAATAGCGCTGATAATAAAAGGCAAGCCGATCTTTTTTAAAAAATATTTCGTCCCGGTCTCTTTATATTTCAAGTATTGACCGACGGCAGTTAATAAACCAATAATGATCGCAATAAAAATTTGAATCCGGTTGTAAGAAAATTCAACGTCTTGTGCCGGGGCCATTTTTATTCCGAAAACTTTATTGTAAACAGGCAATGAAGTTTGCGCTGTGATAATTATGGCTGAAAATAAAATAACCAGGGAGCCGATAAACATCCAAAACTCTCTTGATGAAGCAGCTTCTTCTTTCTTAATCGCAGGAATAAGTTTATTCATATTTACCAAAAACAACACCAATGCGGCAATTGGAGAAATAAGTGCAAAGATGGGATGGACAAATTCTGCTAAAAGAAGAAACGCAATAGCGGCACCTGATGCAATTAGTTTTTTATTCAATCCATTCAATGATAGAATTGCGGGCAACCAAAAAAATGCGTAAAGGAATAAGTACAGTTGTGCATTCATTCCAAGATCTGCGAAAGAGTGTACAGAAGTTTCACCCAAAATTCCGCTACGTGTCAGAAACGTGGAATAAACAATAAGAATAAATGAAAGTGCAATAAGAAAAAAAGATGTTTGTAATGACCTGCCCGTGTTTTTATAAATAATTAATGTGTGAATGCCTGCAAGAAGAACAAGCCATGGCACTAATGATGCGTTTTCAACCGGATCCCATGCCCAATAGCCGCCAAAACTCAACGACTCATAAGCCCATGCTCCTCCCATCATGATTCCAACACCCAGTACGCATGCTGAAAACAAAGCCCATGGCAATACTGGTTTTACCCAATCACCATATTTCTTTGTCATCAATCCACCCATTGCAAATGCAAAAGGAATGATTGTACTTGCAAAGCCAAGAAATAATACCGGTGGGTGAATGACCATCCAGTAATTCTGCAACAACATATTCAGGCCGTTGCCATCTTTTATTCTCAGCGCATAATCTGCAAATTGAAACGCGGGAAGGTCCGGCATCTGCTCACGAAAAAGCGCAAACGGGCTGCTGCCGATCTTTGTTCCAAAGAAATAAATGCCCAGCATCATGGTAGCAAGACAAAGTTGTGCAAATGATAGCACCGACATCACAGGTGCCTCCCACTTCTTAGAAGTAAAAATTAAGATTACTCCAAGTATTGCATGCCATAAGGTCCACAGTATAAAACTGCCTTCCGAGGCACTCCAAAGTGAACTTAAAATATATTTTGGTTCGAGGTCGTTACCGGAATTTTTATAAACGTATTGGTATTCGTAACGATGGTTGTAGATAAGGGAAAAGAGAATAACAAATACTCCGATCACTGATATCGCATCAATAAAGAAAGCGATCCTCCCCAATTTTTTCCAGCTTGCTTCATCAACAGGATTTGTTGCCCTTGCAGAAATGAAATAAGCAACAGTGGCAATTATAGAAGCAACAAAAGAAAGGATAATTAACAAGTGACCGATTTGACCCGGCAGCAGGTGTTCACCTATATAGTCCATGAAATTAATTAGTGTTTTTGTTCAGGCTTTCCTGGATGCGATTCGGATCATCCGTGTATTTAGATGGACATTTCATCAATATCTCGTTACATTCAAAAACATCGCCGTTCATTTTTCCTTTCATCACCAATCTCTCGCTGTGCTCAAGATTGTCGGGCTTCGCGTTATTATAAATCACCTTCACTTTTCCACCCGTTGTATCAACGGCAGTAAAACTTAAATAATTAGGATTTTTCATTGCATCATAGTCGATAGGTTGGGTTTTATCGAGCTTTGCCACTACATGCACAAATTTGCCGGATTTCTCTTTTGCACTCGCAATTGTTTCATAACTGCTCAACAGGTCGGTACCGCCCTTGGGCATCAAACTGATGAGGGCAGCTATGGCACCTATGATAAGAACGAGTAAAATTATATGCGTTTTTTTCATGATTCGATTTTGCACCGCAAAGATAGACCAAAAAGCTTTCGGAGATGCAGGAACTTGATTGAGAAAAATCAGCCTATTAATTGACCATTAACAATTGGCAATGAACAATAAGCAAATAGACCTTAAAATCAGCTGACTTGCCAATTGTATATTGCCTGTTGCCTATTTTTTTAAAAAACTTCTCCTTACCTTGCACGCCTTTTGAAACCATGCCATGCCTGATCTCTCAAAATTTGATCCCAATAGTGTAAGCAATCCTCATAATAATATTTTTGGATTGCCTTTTACCGAAGAGGAAGCAAGACTTGTGATCCTACCTGTGCCCTGGGAGGTAACCGTAAGTTATGGCGCTGGTACAGCCCGTGCTCCGGAACATGTGTTTATGGCCAGCCTGCAAGTGGATCTCTACGACCCCGATGTTCCAGAAGGATGGAAGCAAGGGTTTTTTATGAAAGGGATCGATCGAAAAGTGTTGTTAAAAAGTGATTATTTGCGAAAAGAAGCAGAGCTATATATAGATTATATATCCAAGGGTGACCGTGTGGAAACACATCAATTCATGACAAAAACACTCAAGGATGTAAATGAAGGAAGTGTTTTTTTGAATAAATGGGTTTACGATCAAACAAAATCTTTGCTTGACAGGGATAAACTCGTTGGCCTGTTGGGTGGCGATCATAGTGTACCGCTTGGCTTTATGAAAGCGGTCGCTGAAAAGCATGGCAGCTTTGGTATTTTGCAAATAGATGCACATTGTGATCTGCGCAAAGCATACATGGGTTTTGTGTATTCACATGCAAGCATTATGTACAATGCGCTGAATGAGATCCCTGAAATTGAAAGATTGGTGCAGGTGGGTGTTCGTGATTACAGCGAAGTAGAATGGGAGTATATTTTCAATAGCAATTATAAGGTCATCCCTTACTTTGATCGTGAGTTGAAAGAAAGAGTGTACGAGGGTCAGACCTGGAAACAAGTGGCCGATGAGATCATTAGCAAATTGCCCGAAAAAGTTTATATCAGCTTTGATGTGGATGGACTAGATCCAAAACTTTGTCCTAACTCCGGCACACCTGTGCAAGGCGGTATGGAAACTGAACAGATATTTTACATTTTTAATAAGCTGATAAAAAGCGGGAAAAAAATTATCGGCTTTGACCTGAATGAAACCGGCGTTGGTGAAAATGATTGGGACAGCAACGTCAGCTCAAGAATTCTTTTCAAGCTCTGTAATTTGCTGATAGCAAGTAACAGTTAATATTTTAGCCAGCGTCATTACAACTGTTAACTTCGGTTGTGTCACTCACTTGTACGTTCAGTAATCCTATTCAGCAATGAAACAATTTGAACTGATCCTGAAAAATGAAAAAGAAATATCATATAAAAGGATCAGTATTTTTTTACTTGTACTAAACCTGGCTGGTCTTTTATTGATTACTTATTTAAAAGATTTTAAAAGTTGGGTGCCATTTATCATGGCAGCAATAGCAATATTTTCAGCGTTCATAGCTTTTTATTTCAGAAGCAAAAATGAAAGATCACCATTAACCGGGGCTTTCTTTGTGTTGTCACTTGCATGGATACTTGCGAATTATTGGGTGGTCGGTCTACTCAATGGCCTCTTAATGATGCTACATGTCGCGGTTTTACAAAAACCAATAGTTAGCATTAGTGAACGCCAGGTAATTTATCCTTCTTTTCCTAAAAAGAAAATTGATTGGCAGGAGTTAAGTAATTTGATGATCAAAGATGGATTACTTACAATTGATTTCAAAAATAACAGGATCATTCAACAACAAGTCGCTGATATATCATTAACAATTAATGAAAAAGAATTCAATGATTTTTGCCGTCAGCAATTGAATAAATAACGACCTTCGCAAATTAATTTTTCATTCAATATTCAGCCTTGAACTTTAAACACTTTCCATACATTCTTTACTCCGACAGCAAAGGGAATATTTTTGAAGACACTTCTCTTTACACTACCGGTCGTAGCGGATGGGATGCATTGCCGATTCCCGAAGATGAATGGATCGAATTACCGGCCGGAGGTTCTTTGTATGAATTACCAGGCAGAAGAGGGATCGGTATTGATGTAAAAACCGGCGAAATGCGTTTATGTGAAAAAGGCTGGGCTGTTGCTGCATTTATTCCTCCTGCACATACCGGATTTTATCTCGCAGCTTACGAATCAGAAAAAGATGCGCCGGTACTCCCCTTGTTTTGCTATACAGCAGTTGGCTGGCATGATAATAAATTTTATGTGCCTGCCGTAAGGATTGAAAAAGATATTCGCCAGGAATGTGCAGGGTATGATCAGCAAAAGATAAGCGATGGTGCTGCGCATTTATTAAAAGCTTATCCGCATAATCGTCTTGTAAAACATTTGATGGAAAATTGCTGCCTGACCTATCATTGTCCCGCAGCAAGAAACTTTTCTCTCGGTCGTTGGGAATGTCCTGTTCCTGTTTCACCAGCTTGTAATGCAAATTGTGTTGGATGTATTTCTTTACAACCCGATGAAGAGCCCATCGTATCAACACAGGATCGTCTGAATTTTAAACCGATGGCAGAAGAGATCGTTGAGTTTACCGTTCCCCATCTTGAGACTGCTCCTTACCCATTAATAAGTTTTGGCCAGGGTTGTGAGGGCGAACCATTATTGATGTGGGAAACGATCCGAGATTCTATCATTGAAATAAGAAAGCACACAAATAAGGGAAGCATCAATATCAATACAAATGGTTCCGATCCAAAAGCTGTAAGAGTTTTGTGTGAAGCGGGGTTGAATTCAATTCGTGTAAGCACTAATTCTGCACGAAGAGAAATTTATATGCCTTACTATCGTCCGAACAACTACGATTTTGATGATATTGTTGAAAGCCTGAAAGTGATGAATACTTATGGGGGATGGACATCTATCAACTATTTTGTCTTCCCGGGAATGACTGACTCAGTTGCTGAATATGAAGCCTTAAGAAAGCTTATTAAACAAACAGGATTAAAGATGATCCAGTGGCGCAATTTCAATATTGATCCGGACTGGTACCTGGGAAAGATAGGTATAACCGATCCAGGCGAATGTCTGGGAGTAAAACAGTTAATGGACCTGATCCGCGAAGAATTTCCTGATTTAAAATTCGGCTATTTCAATCCTTCAATAGAACGTATCAAAGGAAACTTTGAAATGGATTTTGCACATTTATGATACAGGACTAACCCAAATTCTTATTCTGTTTTGCCCCATGCTAAAGCATGGGGTTAATTATCTTCGTAATACTTAATGGATACCACAGCCCATCACCAACGCCAGGTTTTTATTGGAATCGGTTTCGCAGTACTGGCCACATTAATCTGGTCAGGGAATTTTATTATTGCACGAGGTGTTATTAAAACGATTCAACCCGTTACTCTTGCCTTCTATCGCTGGCTTACTGCAACTATAATCATTGCTCCTTTTGCATGGAATTATTTTTTTACAGAAATAAGGGTTGTGAAGCAGCGATTTTTATTCTTTCTCCTTGCTGCTATTACCGGTGTCAGCATGTTCAATACGTTTGTTTATGTGGCGGGTCACTATTCCAGTGCTATCAATATGGCCATCCTTGGTACTTGTTCCTCTCCTATCATGTCAGTCATTCTTGCAAGAATATTTTTAAAGGAAAAAATTCCTGCCTTAAGAATTGCCGGAATGATTATTTGTATTTGCGGAATCCTGTTATTATTAAGCAATGGTAATATTCAAAATCTTCTCTCATTCAAGTTCACCAAAGGTGATTGGTGGATACTAGCCGCGGCACTCTCGTTTGCCGTTTATAATACAACTGTTAAAAAGAAACCCGGGGGAACACATCCTGTCAATTTCCTCTTTATAGTTTTCCTATTGGGCACTATTATTCTTTTTCCATTTTATTTAGCTGAATTAAATAGACATGGAGGTATTGAGATCAACGTTGCGAATCTTTCGACCATTCTCTACCTCGGATTGGGGACATCTGTTATTTGTTTTTATATCTGGAACAAAGCCATTGGAGCATTAGGAAGCGGACGTACTGCATTGTTCGGAAATTTAATTCCTGTATTCAGCAGCATTGAAGCAGTTTTTTTTCTCGGCGAAAAAATTACTCCTATTCATATTATTAGTTTTATTTTAGTTGTGTCCGGTTTGGTGATCGCCAATCTTAAAAAATAAAACCAATTGCTTGACCGAAATTAAAAACAGCAACAAAGTATTACCCGTTATAGTCCTGTCACAATTTGCAGGCACGTCACTTTGGTTTGTTGGTAATGCTGTGTTGCCTGAATTAAAAGAATCACTTCAATTAACACAGTATGCAGTAAGTCTTGTAACATCTGCTGTAATGCTTGGTTTTATTGCCGGCACATTGGTATTTGCATTCTTTTCTTTAGCCGATCGCTTTTCGCCTGTAAAATTATTTTTCATCAGTTCATTACTCGGCGCAGTTACAAACTCCGCAGTTGTTTGGTTCGTAACTGATGGAAATACACTTTTCCTTTTTCGATTTCTTACTGGTTTTTTCATTGCGGGTATTTATCCTGTCGGGATGAAGATCGCCTCAGACTGGTATGAAAAAGGATTAGGTAAAGCACTTGGATTTTTATTGGGTGCGTTGATGTTGGGAACTGCATTTCCGCATTTGCTGAAGAACCGTGAATTTGATTTGCTGTGGAAATCGGTTTTACATATTACATCATTAATAGCATTTGCTGGTGGATTAATGATGCTACTATTTGTAGGCGATGGTCCCTATAGAAAAAAGTCGGGAGGTTTCCGCTGGGATGCCTTTGGAAAAATATTTAGCTCAAAAAAATGGAGACAGGCGGCTATTGGTTATTTTGGTCATATGTGGGAATTGTATTCCTTCTGGGGATTTGTTCCTCTTATAATTGAGTTGTATTCAAAAAAAAATAATCAGCAACTTGATATTTCCTTTTTGAGTTTTCTTGTAATTGCCATCGGAAGTATCGGCTCAGTTGCGGGCGGATACTTATCGCAAAAGATCGGCAGCGCTAAAGTTGCAGCATGGGCATTATTGTTCTCGGGTGCCTGTTGTTTTATTTCCCCGCTTGGTTATTCACTTCCTACTTTTCTTTTTATTGGTTTGCTTTTGATTTGGGGAGCCACTGTTTCCCCGGACTCGCC
>DASUTO010000252.1:0-2404 GCA_036374555.1 Chitinophagaceae bacterium | reverse complement strand
CAGCTAAATTGGTCGCATTTTTGCAAAACATGAAAACAAACTCCACAAATTGAGCACGGCAAGCAACCATAATATCACCGAAAGCGACTTAATCCAGGGATGTATAAATGGTGAGAGGAGAATGCAGGAGGAGCTGTATAACAGGTTTAGTTCCAAGATGTATGCAGTTTGCTTGCGGTATGCAGGAAATGGCGATGATGCACAGGATATACTTCAGGATGGCTTTGTAAAAATATATAAGAATCTAAGCCGGTTCCGCGGCGAGGGTTCATTCGAGGGTTGGATAAGACGGATCTTTGTAAATACAGCAATTGAGCACCTGCGCCGCAAAACATACCTCAAACCAATAGCAGAGAAAGAAGAGAACACGATACCTTATAAAGAAAAAACAGCTCTTGACAGGTTAGGTGAAAAAGATATTCTGAATTTGATAAGACAATTGTCACCAGGTTATCGAACAGTATTTAACCTGTACGTAGTAGAAGGTTATACGCATAAAGAGATCGGTGATATTTTAGGAATAAGTGAAGGAACAAGTAAATCGCAATTAGCCAGGGCAAGAATGATACTCCAGGATATGGTGATAAATTTCTTAGATGAAAAAGATAGAAAACAGAAAGTAGAATGAACTCCGGGTTACAAAAAAGACTGTATGAAATGGAAGTAACGCCGCCGGCAACGGTATGGGAAAAACTTTCCGTAAACATAGACGAGATCAATGCAGACAATCTTATAGGAAAAAAAGTATTGGAGACTGAACTTACTCCACCCTCCAATGCGTGGCAAAACATAAGTATAGCAATTGATGCAGGGGGAAAAAAAGAACCGGCTAAAAAAGGAGTTGTAATCAATTTCAAAAGACTTGCCGCCGCAGCAGTATTTATGGGTGTAGTGATTACGGCCTGGATCGTACTTAGAAATAGTCGTGGAAATGATACATTAGCTGGAGTTGAGAATCCTGTTAAAAAGGAAACACAATCTGATACAAATATCAATAGCGAAAAGAAAATTGACAATATAAAGCAACCCGATATTACATCTGCCACACCGGTTGCAGCTATAAATCCTGAATTACCTACTAAGAACAAGCGAAATAAATCTACGGTAATAAGAAAGAATAGAATTTATGCTGCCCCCCAAACAACAAACGTGCAATATGCGGCCCTGAATAATGAAACACCTGGTGGAAATAGTTTTGGACAATCAATTGATGATCTTTCTTTGGTAACATCTGATCAGAATTATTTAACCATGGTAAATGCTAATGGAAGATTGGTAAAGATCCCTGCCCAGTTTGCGAATCTTGCGCCGCATCTTCAGAACAAGCCAATAGCAGAAGACTATTATGAAGTGATGTTTGGCGAAGGGGCTTACTGGAAAGAAACCTTACATGAATGGCGAAAGAAAGTCGCCTCCGTACCCGTCTCATCGGGTGATGCATTTACAAGTTTTATAGAATTACTTAAAACAGTTCAGGATAAATAAACTGTTTCCTTACTTTTAGTGTAAACAATTCCAATGGCAAGAATAAAAATAGATCTGCCAGCTAAATTTCCATTTTCTGCAACTATTCCGATAAGAATTACCGACATAAATTTTGGCGGCCATGTTGGTAATGACACCATTCTTTCGATCGTTCATGAAGCCAGGGCAAAATTCATTCAACATTTTGGTTATGATGAGTTAAACTTTTGGGGTGTAGGAACGATCATGAGCGATGTTGCGATAGAATACAAAGATCAAATTTATTATGGCGATGAAATTATTGCATCAGTTGCTGTTGGTGAGGTCACAAAAGTAGCCTTTGATCTTTTTTATAAACTTGAGAAAATATCTGCTAATGGAAAAAAGGTTACAGTAGCCCTTGCAAAAACATGGATGGTTTGTTATGACTATAACCTGAAAAAAGTTGCCCCAATTCCGCAAAAAGCAATTGAAAAAATTACAAGTCTGTAGGTTCTTCATCTGTATTCCAAACCTTCCAGTTTTCCTCCGCTTGCAAAACAAGCATATCAAATCCGTTTTGAATTAAAGCCCCCTGATCTTCCCCTTTTTTCAGAAACAGGGTTTTTGCAGGATTATAGATCAGGTCAAAAAGAAAATGCTCATGAGTTAGAAATTCAAAAGGAATAGGCGGCGCCTCCACGATGTTAGGAAACATTCCCAGGGGGGTTGTATTTACAATCAGTTTATATTTTGAAATAATGCTTTTTGTCAATTGCTCGTAAGAATAACTATCTGCTGAAGGTTTGCGTGAGACTTTTTTATACTTTATGTCGAATTTGTCAAAAACATATCTTACTGCCTTTGCAGATCCACCTGTGCCAAGGATAAGTGCATGTGAGTGAACAAAGGGGTTCCAGTTTTTCTTCAATGATCTTTCAAACCCGGCAATATCTGTATT
>DASUTO010000251.1:0-20790 GCA_036374555.1 Chitinophagaceae bacterium | reverse complement strand
GGCAGTGCTTCTGAAAAGCAAAGTATAAGTCCGCTAAATGATCTTGGATATGGCTGATTATTTATGTCCAGACCGCCGCCGATCCATACCATAAAATTTGAAATAAGAAAAAAGTAAACTGCCCCGGCAAGTGAACCAATGAATATTTGCCCAATTTTATTTTTATTAATAAAGAACCCGATAATTGTAATGGATGCGATCAATAAATAATTTTGCCACTGACCTGAATAAAATCCTTTGATAGTTGACAGGCCCTGTGTGTATAATAGTTGATAGACCAGATCAGAAATAAATAAAGAAAGGATGGGAAATAAAAAAGCAAAGCGCTTATCCTTAGTGATAGAACCTGCAAAAAGCGCCATCGCAATTTGAGGAGCAAAGCCCATCGGCCTGCTATCCCAAACCCGGTAAAGGGCACAAGCAAGAATTAGTATAAATAATACCAGCAGGTTCGATCTGTTCAGTTTCATATACAAAGAAGATTAGTTTGCAAAAATAAAAGAATTGTTCCAATCGCAGTCTTTAATTATTCACGGTTGTTAACAGATTTTTCTCAAGGTTTTGTAATTTACTGTATGGCCCTGCACAATGACTTTGGCAAAGAAGGAGAAGCGCTGGCGCTTGAATTTCTGCGAAAGAATGATTTTGAGATACTGCATTGTAACTGGCGACACTCCAGGTATGAGATCGATATAATTGCAAAAAAACAAAGCCTGCTCCATATCATCGAAGTGAAAAGCCGGCATTATTTTCCCGGAGCCTTTCCCGAAGCAAGTGTTTCAAAAAAGAAATTTAATTTTTTGAAAAAGGCAGCTGAAGAATATCTTTACCTCAACCCGGAATACAAACTCATTCAATTCAACATCCTTAGTATTACACTTTTTAAGGATAAAGAGCCTGAATTCTTTTTGATCCAGGATGTGTTTCTATAAATTCCAAAAATCAAATTAGAAATCCCAAAAACGTAGCAATTCCCAATTACTAGTTCCCAATTCCTTTCTCAACCAGCTCATTCATCTTTTCAACCATCCTGAAAGTTGCAGGGCATTCATCAAGATTTTGCTGATGAACATGGAGATATTCGACAAATCTTTTCCGGGTCAAATGAGGAAAGCCTGCACAATCAGCCGGCCTTACTTCATATACCTTGCACATATTAGTTTCCGGGTTTAAAAACTGGCAGGGAGTTGTTTTGTTTAACCAATTTCCAGTGGCTCTTTCTTTTTTAAGCCACTTGCTTTTCATTTCATCAGTACTTATCCGCAAATAAGAAGCTATCTTTTTAATATCGGTATTGGTATAAGTAGGTGTCATCGTTTTACAGCAATTAGCGCAGGACAAACAATCTATCTCATTCCAAACATTGCCGCTTGCTTTTAATGCAATACTTTGCAGGTTTCGTGGAGCGTTTCTTTTTAAACGATTTAAAAATCTAAAAAGCGGCTTTAACCGATGAGTTTCTTTAACGACTTTCATGTGAATAAGGTTATCCTTACAAACCCGCAAGGTATAAGAAAAACTTTGCCAAACAGGCTAGCTTGCTATTTTTGTTACACAAAATCAAATACAATGAAATTCTTTCCTCTTCTTATTTTATCAGCTTTGCTATTTTCCTGCGGAAATAATTCAGGCAGTGGCGCAAAAATGTTTTGCGATACCACTTGTCAAAAGGATACAATTAAATTTATTAAGGAAGATCATAAATTAAAGCCTTATATCTACATCAGCGCCGCCAATTGCCTGCCTGATTCCGTGATCTGGAGTTACAGCGGCCTTGGCACTAACCGCAAGCTTTCATTCGATGATTTTGGAGGACATAAATTCAACGTGAACCAATCTTATATGAGCTGCTATTTCAAAGATACCAGCTATGCATGGCTTTTATTCAACGATTGCAGCAATGGACGGGGATATTTTGCCAAAATTCCTTTTGATAAAAGTCAAAATATTCAAAGAAGAGGCAGCGCCCTGAATAAGTTTGATCCAAAGTTTGCAGTAGCCGAAGGATTGGTTGCCTATACAGACAGGGGAAATATTTTTGTAGAAGAGATGGCTACAGGCAAAACAGCAATGATGACATTTGGCAATATGATCGCCGATCTTGATTATGATGCCATGCATGAATTCATCGATTCAGTAAATATTACCCCCACACATATATGGGCAAAAATTCTAAGAGGAAAAAACTGGGAGACAGTTGAAAAGGATATAATACTGGAAGAGAGAGAGCGATAAGCTAGGTTTATAGTTCAAACTTTTCATGTTAGTGCAAACGGGAATTTGTAATTTGATTGTTGGAATTTTCAATTAATGTGGGACCCCTACAAAAAAGGATTCAAAGCTTACCTGCAACTCGAAAGATCTCTTTCAGATAATTCAGTTGAGGCTTATGTGCGGGACATTGAAAAGTTAACAGAATATCTTCAGCATTCAGGAACATTAAAAACTCCCTCTGACCTTAAGCTAACCGATCTCCAGCATTTCATTAAATGGATCAGTGAGCTGGGAATGTCCCCAACGTCGCAGGCAAGGATCATTTCAGGCATAAAATCATTCTACAAATATTGTTTGATAGAACATATCAGCAAAAATGATCCTACTACCCTGCTCGAAACGCCAAAGCTTAAACGGACCCTGCCGGATACTTTAAGTTTCGATGAAATTGAGGACATCATTGGACAAATAGATCTTAGCAAGCCTGAAGGCGGACGAAACAAAGCAATGCTTGATATGCTCTATAGTTGCGGGCTGCGTGTAAGTGAATTGGTGAATCTTAAAATATCACAATTATATTTTGATGTCGGTTTTATAAGAGTGCTTGGTAAGGGCGATAAAGAAAGATTGGTGCCTGTTGGAAGCAGTGCGGTTGAATATGTGAACATCTATCTTAAAAATATCCGTATGCATATTCCGGTGAAACCGGGTAATGAAGATATTGTTTTTCTCAATCGCCGCGGCAGTAAGCTTACAAGGGTCATGGTCTTTCTTATAATAAAAGAGCTCGCAAAAAAAGCAGGAATAAAAAAAACAATTTCACCCCATACATTTCGTCACAGCTTTGCCACGCATTTGGTGGAAGGCGGTGCCAATCTTCGTGCTGTGCAGGAAATGCTCGGGCATGAAAACATAACAACTACACAGATATACACGCATCTTGATCGGGAGTTTTTGAGAAAGACTTTAGAGCAATTTCATCCCGCGTTTAAGTGATTAATTTTTAACTAAGAGATCAAAAGAGAAAAGGAGACAAAGAATTAATTTCTCATTTTCCTCTTTCTCTCTTTTATCCTCCTGGCGCAAAAAAATAACCCCCGCCAATGCAGGGGCTTTTGTGTTATGGCAAAGAATAAATTAGACTTTGAAATTAAAAAAGGAATTTTTCAATTGCAATACCTTCAAAGATTTCCGAAGTAGATTTACTTGCAAAAACTACTGGATAATTATCTTTTCTGTCTGAGCTTTTCCTGATTCCCTCTTGGCGATACGAATGAAATAGCTGCCGGCGATAATATTCGGTAATTGATAGGTTATGATTGGGTTCTTTTCAAAGATATTTGTTACTGATGAGCTAATTAATTGACCTTGTAAATTCAATAACTCAATCTGCATCTCTCCTGTTTCAACATTTTTAATTTCTATTTTAATTACCGAACCACTTCTTGCAGGATTTGGATATACTTTTAATGAGTCTTTAATAAAAAAGCCTCTTATAGTTGTTAAAATGGAATCTTCTTTAATGTATGTAACGGAAATTCCGCCAAGCGTACCAGCAAGAAGGGTTTGATCGATAGGAGTAGTCACAAACCCCTGACTAAGTTGACGGCAAACTATTTTTCCCATATTAGCCGTAACAACTACCTCATCTAATACAGTAGCTTCTTTGGCTAAAACAATTTTATTCATACTGCCATCATTATTAGATATAGTTTTCTCTTTTTGTTCGTATCCAATACTAGACGCAATTATTGTTACAAACTTATCCTTAGGCTTTACTTTTAAATTGAAATACCCATCAGCATCACAATTAACTCCCTGTTTTGTTCCCCTTATAATAACAGTAGCAAATGGAATTGCATTGTCGTCTTCGTCCATCACTCTTCCTTGAAGTCTACTCTTCATTGGTGGGAGAGCCATCTGCCCTACCACCATTTCAATTTTATTACTATCGGGTTTTGGACAGGTTATTGTCAATTCGTTTATTTTTAATTGAGGCTTTCCCTGCGAAATCGCTTTTGTATTCGCAATAAAAACAGGCAAACAAATTTGTAACATGTATTTAAACCACGGTATCCTCTTTTTAGGAAAAGCAATATCTCTTTCTAATTGATCATTATGAAATCTGCCGCAAACAGAACCTGTCGATGGTTTTTTAAAAAAAGCTACCAGCTGCTTATCACTCATTCCTGTAAAATCAACAACAGATTTTTGACAAGAATCGCAAAAACGTCCTTTATCAACAGGCGTCATTTTATTCCAGTCTTCATGACAAGGCTCGGGAATTTGTAGTTGAAATTTTTTAGACATAACAGTTGATTTTGGTTGTGATAAGGAGCCGTGTAAACACAAGGCTCCGGTAATTAACTGGCTTTTTCCACGTACCTTTTAAACGATGAGACTATTTTCACAGTTACACAGTCAGCAACAAATATTTCTCATCGCCCATTCAACTGAATGGAAAATTGCATATCGTTATGAATGGAGAGTATCAGCAAGCAAGTAGCCGTACAAAAAACAGGACTGGTAATGCAGTGATGTCCGTTCCAGCTTCCATCCTGATTCTGAATGTTCACTAATTTTCCACTCATCATGTCATACCATTTTTTCCAGCTATCGCCTCCCTGCATCAACATGCTTTCACCCGTCATTAAAAAGCTAAGGAACTCTTCGCCACCATTATTTCCAAATCCTGACATCACTTCTTCCTTTAATGCTTCACCTTTAGCAGCATAATTAACCTTATATGCAGTAGAAAAATTTTTTGATTCGGAAACACCTAACCCGGCAATTACAAGGTTCTCCTCGGTTACTTTTGCATTTGTATCCAGCTTTCCCTCTTTTTTTGCCTGATTAATTACCACTTCAGCCCTCTGGGCATCCTTTGCACTGGCTCTTGCGGTGCTCGAAATAGAATATAGCAACACCCCTGCGGCATCACCCGTTACAGCTGCTTTTGTATCTGCATCAAAATTCAATTTCTGATACTCACGGCTGCGTTTCAGTTTGTTTGAATCAACAGTTCTTCCAATATCTTCAGCACTTTCCAGCGCATTGTTTGCTAATGCAGATTGTAAAACGGGAGCCCAACCACCATCGGCCCATGCACCATTACTACTCTGCGTTTTTTGAATTTTGTCAATGCATTTGTCCAATGCTTTTTCAATACGCTTTTTTAGCTGTTCATTTTTTATTTCATAACGTAATATGTTGGTGAAGAATTGAGCAGTAAGAATGACATCAATATTTCTACCCAGTTTCACCTGCGGTTGTGTATTGGTGAGTGTTGTGATCTGCACCTGGTTGGCCGGGCAATTTTCCACTGCCCTTAGCAAATACTCAGTTCCTTTCTTTAAAGCGTCTGTATACTTACCTTTTTCCGGTGAATTATCATTTCTAAGCAGGCTCATACTTACCAGCGATGTTGAAGCCGGATCTGTACTTACGGCATGTGGATCCCTGATGTTTTGTGCTGCATGACTACCCGACCCCCATCCTCCATCAGGAGCCTGCGCCGCAACGATCCATTCAATTCCTTTTTTCACTGCAGAATCTACCATCGGGCTGGTGATAAATGAACTAACAAGTTTTCCATCTTCAGAACTGTCAATTCCCAGGATCGTTTTCATTACGCAAACATGATTAGGGGTGGGGTTGCTGCAACACTTTACGACCTTCCTGGATGATCCAGTTTTATTACTGTCGTAGGAAGAAGCAAGAATAGTAATGGCGCTAATGCCAAGGACAGCAAGAGGTAGCAGCCATTTTGCTTTTTCAGTTAATCGTTTCATGGCTTTGATTTTTTATTTATTGATATGATAGATCAGTAGTATGCAACCAATTCTTATATGCTTTGTCTATTGAGATGAACAGGATTTCACAATTACATAAGAGACTAGAAAGTTTTTATTGTTAATTTTAATTATTGGCTTTTTTAAAAAATATATCATCAGCTAACCAAAGCGATACTGAACTGGTATTGGCTTACCGGCAATCAGGAGATCTGAAGGTATTGGGAGAATTATACCAGCGATATATGGAGCTTGTATATGGCGTATGCCTGAAATACCTGAAAGAGCCCGAACCGGCCCAGGATGCGGTGATGCAGATATTTGAAGAACTGGTATCAAAATTGAAAAAGCATGAGGTGGAAAACTTTCGGGGCTGGTTGCACCAGGTAGCGAAAAATCATTGCCTGATGCAACTCCGAACGCCAAAGAACCTGAAAACAGTGTCACTTCCGCCATTACTTATGCAAAATGAAGAAGATGTGCATCTGAATGGCGTGATGGAAAAAGAGGAAAATTTCCAAAAACTGGAAAAATGCCTTGCCTCTCTTTCCGATGAACAAAGAACGATGATAAAACTGTTTTATCTTGAAGGGAAATGCTATAATCAGATCGTTGAAATTACAGGGCTGGAATGGAACCATGTGCGCAGCTCCATTCAAAATGGAAGACGAAATTTGAAACTTTGCATGGAAAAAAAGTCAGAAGTCGGGAGTCAGTAGAGACAAGGCATGCCTTGTCTGTACAAAAGTCAGGAATTTGATCTAGCCGTTGACGAGATGGGATTTGGAATTTATTATTTGAAATTTTATGATAAGTGCCTGAAGAAAAAAACATAATAAACTATACAGCCGCTGATATTCAAAAATATTGGAACGGCAATTTAAGTGCTGTAGAAATGCATGCAATGGAAAAGGCCGCAATGGACGATCCCTTTCTTGCTGATGCGTTAGAAGGTTACAAGAATGTAAATGTAGGCGATGGTGGTATAGATTCATTAAAAGATAGACTTGACAAACGGGTTGGGGCTTTTGTGCCAGTCCTTAATTTAAAACGCAAACGATTTACATGGGTAAGAGTTGCTGCAGCCATTATTATTATCATAGGCGCAGGCTTGCTGGTGCAGCAATTAGTTTTTAAAAGCCGCAACGAGAATTCAATTGCCATTTTAGAAAACAATGACAAAAAATCCGAGAGTGTAGCGAACAGCAATCCGCAAAAACCGGATACCATACATTCAGGTGCGTTAACAATATCTGATTCAGGGACGACCAAATCAGGGCAAAAAAAATCAATTAGTGCCGATGCAGGTAGTTATGCTTTTACACCACTTGACACGATCAGTAAAACGGGCGACGCAGATGCAGCGTTGAAAAAAACAGAAAATGAAAGTGTACCATCAGGCAATGCACAAGCAATTGCAAGCGCAGAAAGAAAAGAAGAACTTGCCAGAGAGAAAGCTGATTTGGGAAGAACCTTAGATGATAGTACCAAATCTTTAAAAGATAATAATGTCCTCAGTTCACCGGTTATAGTTGCCAAAGCAAGAACCAACCAGGCAAACGATGGTTACGATAGATTTGCTGGTGTCGCTCTGAACAATAAATTTAATTACCGGGTTGTAGATGCACAAAATAATCCTGTGCCATTTGCCAATGTAATGAACACCCGTGATAATATCGGCACTTACACTGATATCAGGGGTAATTTCAATCTTGTTTCAAGTGATAGTGTATTAAACGTGCAGATAAGATCCCTTGGATATAATGCTGCCAATTATAAACTCATTCCCTCTAATGTCCAATCCGGTGACCTGGTTTTAAAAGAAGATGAAAGGAAAGAAACAGTTGCTCAAAACAGAAAAGTAGTAAGCAGTCTTTCAAGAAAGGATAGCACAGAGATCGAAGAGCCTGAAGTAGGTTGGAGCAATTATAATACATATGCAGCAAATAATATTCAAATACCGGAAAACGTCCGGCCTAAAAACACCCGTAGCGATGTTGAACTTAGTTTTGATATAGATAAAACAGGTCAACCCATAAATATCAGGGTAATAAGATCGTCACAATGCAAAGAATGTGACCAGGAAGCGATCCGGCTTTTAAAAGAAGGCCCTAAATGGAAAAGAAAAGGAAAGAAGTCGAAGGCGACCGTATCAATCAATGTTGATAAATGATTCTATGCTAACAGATAAAACTAGCTTATTAAACTATTCTTTAAATCTTTTTATTATACCAAAGCATCATCCCGGATTAACCGCAAATCTTAATTCTTAGACCCGAAATCCTTCTTTCCCCTACCTTTGTCGTCCAAAAACAAATTGTCATCATGAAAAAACTATTATTATTAGCTGTAGCATCATTTATAATTTTTTCAACTGGAGCGCAGCAATTGAACACACCCCAACCCAGCCCAACGGCTAACATTAAACAGAACTTTGCCCTCTCTAACATTGAAATTTCCTATTCACGTCCCGGTGTAAAGGGCCGCAAAGTATTTGGCGATCTTGTTCCATATGGTAAAGTATGGAGAACCGGCGCCAATAATGCAACAACTATCACTTTCGGCGAAGAAGTAACCATTGGCGGCAAAAAAGTTCCAGCAGGCAAGTATGGTTTGCTTACAATTCCCGGTCAGAGCGAATGGGTATTTATCATTTCAAAACAAACTAATGTAACAAGCCCTGCTGATTATAAGCAAGACCAGGATGTGGTAAGAGTAACAGCAAAGCCAACCGCTATGCCATTTACAATTGAAACATTCATGATCAGTGTTGATGATATAAAAAGCAATAGCTGTTCTATAGGAATGGGTTGGGAAACCACCTGGGCTAGTTTTGAAGTAACTGCTGATGTTGACAGTAAAGTAATGGGACAGATCAAAAACACCATGGAAGGTGACAACAAGCCTTACTTCAATGCAGCTCTTTATTATATTGAGAACGGTAAAGATCTGAATAAAGCTGTTGAGTGGTTAGACAAAGCTTATGCTCAAAATCCTGAAGCATTCTGGGTATTGTATCAAAAAGCCCGTGCACAAAAAATGCTTGGTAAAAAAGCTGACGCTCTTGCTACTTCAAATAAATCAATTGACCTTGCAAAAAAAGCAAAGAATGAGGATTATGTTTCTTTGAATGAAAAGTTGCAAAAAGAAATGAAGTAATTCTTTTGAGAAAATATTTATGAATCCCGCTTATAGCGGGATTTTTCTTTTTGCCATCATTGGTTGCAGAAGAAGAGCAAAAAGCACAACCCCAAAAGCGCCAATAGGATTTAACCAGAGAAACCCTAAACCGATCAATTTTAATTTAGCCGGAATATAAATAGCAAAGATCAGGAGCTGTGTTAATACTGTTGCATAAAAAACTGCCGAGCCATTTGTGATCTTCTTAAAAAATAATGCTACCAGAAAAACACCAAGGATCGGTCCATAAAAAATAGAACCAAGCTCATTTACAGTTTCAATAAGACTGTTGCCCAGATTGTATGAATACATGGCAACGATCACACAAAAGATTCCCCATAAAAGTGTATAGCGCTTAGACATCTGGTATTCCGCTTCATTGGTAATTTCCTTCTTTGAGAAACGACGATGAAAGTCGACCATCGTACTTGATGCAAGTGAATTAATAGCCGCCGCTATACTGCCCCAGGACGCCAAAAAAATTATGGCGATCAATAAACCAACCATTCCCCGCGGAAGATTATCCACAACAAATCGCAGAAAAATATAATTGGTATCGCTGGTATCTCCTTCGATTTTTTCTGCTTGCATCCATGTCTTTACTTTTTTCCGAATACTATCAGACTGCTGTTGCAACTGGTTCAGCTCGATAGCTTTATTATCTTTTTCTTCTTTAGTCCCGGCATTTGCAAAAAGAGCAACAGTAGATTTTTTTTGTTCAGACAGATCATTATAAGATCTCTTCGCAATGGACAAGGAATCTTTATGCGATGTATATTCCAGTTTATCTAATTGCGACTGATTAAAAAATAATGGAGCATTATTGAATTGATAAAAAGTAAACACCAATGCGCCGATCAGCAGGATAGCAAACTGCATGGGCACTTTTACAAGGCCATTCATCAACAAACCCATTCGGCTTTCCGTAAGTGATTTGGCGGTCAGATAACGGCCTACCTGGCTCTGGTCAGTCCCGAAATAAGATAAGGCAAGAAAGAATCCCCCAATGACACCACTCCAGATATTATATTTATCGCTCCAGTCAAATCCATTTCCTTTTTCAAAACCAGTAGTGATCACATTCAATCTTCCAAGTTCACCACTTACCTGTAAAGAATCAATAAAGCCAACATCTTCTGGCAACATGTGTACGACCATATACGCTGCTAAAAACATTCCGGCAAAAATGATGATGAGCTGGAGTTGTTGTGTATAAGCAACTGCTTTTGCACCGCCGCTAAGCGTATAGATGATCAACAGGCCACCCATGAACAGATTTGTCCAGTAAATATTCCAGCCTAATAAAGAGGAAAGAATTATCGATGGCGCAAAAACACTGATACCCGTTGACACACCTCTTTGCAGTAAAAATAAAAATGAAGTAAGTGTTCTTGTTTTTCCATCAAACCTGTTCTCCAAAAATTCATAGGCCGTATAAACTTTCAACTTACTAAAAATGGGAACGAAGAAAATACAGATGACCACCATTGCGATCGGCAAGCCAAAATAATACTGAACGAACCTCATCCCATCTGTATAAGCCTGGCCGGGAGCCGAGAGAAAGGTGATGGCACTTGCCTGCGTACCCATGATACTTAATAAAACTAATCCCCAGGGCAAGCTTCTATTAGCAAGTATATAACCGTCAAGATTGTGGGTAATACGGCTTTTGTATAAACCATAAGCAATTATCCCGATCAATGTAGCGGCAAGTATTATCCAATC
This sequence comes from Chitinophagaceae bacterium, assembly GCA_036374555.1. GTDB lineage: Bacteria > Bacteroidota > Bacteroidia > Chitinophagales > Chitinophagaceae > VBAS01. The sequence goes on along the minus strand of DASUTO010000251.1, from coordinate 9,880 downwards.
TAGTTGGCTCATGAAAAGGCTTTGGTGAAAAAGCTAAACAAGATGATAAGCAGCACAAGAAAAACAAGGACAAAAACATACCACTGACCCCATGATTTGAATAATGGTATTTTATCATTGCTTTCCTGCATGCTAACGTATTTATCTGAAATTATTTTTTCCTGATCAATCCTGAAAGTAAAAGCCCCAATGCAAGGCCAATTAATAATCCAAGGGTAACTCTTTTAATTAAGAATCCAAGAACAAGTCCGATCACAATCGTCAATATCACAGCCATTATTCTTCTGGTGTCATCTCCCTTATTACTCATCAAAATGCCTTTTTCCTGTTTAATGCCCGCCTGCGCCAAGGCTTCGGAGGGTTAAAAATATTCTAGAATGCTTTTTTCCTGTTTAATGCAATGAGATTTGCCATCAAACGATACGCACCGGGTACGCCAGCAGGCAATTCTCTGAAAAATACTAGCCCCGTATATGTAAAATATCCACGGCCATATTTTGCGATCAATAAACTTCCATCATCAGGTTTTTCTCCCGGATCGTTCATTGCAAGTATTTTTTCAAACTTCCCGGTAGTGTCAATCGCATCATAGATACTTCTTTCCTGTATCCATCCTTTAAAATCGTCCTGGCTTATCTTATTTGGAAAATTGAGAGCCGGATGCTCCGGCTTCAAAAATGTTACCGTTGCGTTTTCATCTGTTACCCGGTTTCTTGATATAGTAAAATCATAAGGGCCCATCTTTGATCTTACATTACTTATAAAATTGCTGGTATTATATTGTACAATAAGATTACCTCCATTCTCAACATATTTCATGAGTCTGTCGTAATAATTACCAATCCAGTCAAGTGTATTATAAGCTCTCACACCCACAATTATTGCATCAAACTTATCTAACGGGTTTTTTGAGATCTCCTTTTGATTCAAACGGTTTACTTCAAAACCCATTTGCTCCAATGCTTCCGGGACTTTATCACCAGCGCCAACAATATAACCGATCTTTTTACCATAGGTCACCACATTCACAACTTTCATGGCTACCTCAGCTTCATGAAAATAATTAATAGCAGGAATATGATCGTATTTTATTTCATGCTTATCACTTTTGATTAAATTATTTCCCGCCGTATCAGTAACGCCAAATAAAATATTTGAAGACGTTTTAATGTCCGTTCCGTTATAATCAAACGCTAATGATTGACCCCTGGAATTAACCCGGACCTTCTGTGTTGCAAAAGAAAAATTAGGCAATGGCTTCATTTCATTTTCAGAAAGAGCCACGATCTTTCCGGAAAAATTTCTTTTTAATCCTTTTATTGAAACTGTGCCACTTGTTTTATCATTTCCATTCATAATGATCTTCAGATCTTCAGATGGAGTAATAATTACAGGAGGAACAACAACCAGCGGCCAATACAATTCCCCTCTTACAGGATCTGTGAATTTATATTTAACTGATCTTGAAAAATCAAAATCCTCACCTTCAATACTTACTTTAACTGTAAGAACATAGCCCGGTTGTATATCGGGTATCCCGATCTTCGTTTGATCATTGACATTAAAATAACCTGGCTCCATTTTAGTTTCTAACCAATATGGCTGAGTGATCGGTTTTGAAGAAGGAACAAAAATTGTTTTAGCAAAATTTATATTCCTGTTTCTTGCTAAAGGTTGTCCCATTAAAGAATCAAATCCATCAACAACAAATCCTTTGATGATTGCATTCACTCCTAACCTGTTATTAAATTGAAAGTTGAGACGAATAGAATCTGTTTGCACGGCAAATTGTTCTGATGCAAAAACATCTATCCACAAACCGCTGCATTGTTCGATCAATTGTTTCGTTTCATCTAATTTTTTATTTCTCCAATAGCCAGCAGGCATTGCATTAAGCGTTTTGTATAATTGAACCAATCCTTTCACTGAATTTTCAGGATGTAAAAAATCAAATGAACCAGCGAGGTCATTGATCATTTTCCCGATCGCCTCTCCACCACTTACTTTTTTCCAGCTAATATCCACTCCCTCGAGCAGGTCATTTTTAGGTTGATCACCTTTTGTTGCAGTAAAAAATTCAATTGCCTCTCCCCTGCCCGCAGGCACACCAAATCCCTGGCTCTTATGCTGGCTTCTGCTTTCCGCTGCAATTTCTCCATAACTTTTCCCAAGCAATGGACTATATCCACCAACGTCTAATTTATATTGGTCATCTCTCTGCGTATTTGTATTTCCGAAATTGAATGTGTTCCAAAGAACTCTTTTTACCTGCCAGGGTTGCACATATTTTAGTTGATCAACAAATCGGGTTGGATCCGCCGCGGCGGCGAATGCCTCATTTGCTAAAATAGCAGAAGCAGTATGATGCCCATGTCCCCCTTCACCCGAAGTCGGAAATCTGGTAATGATCACATCTGGTTGGAATTTTCTGATCACCCACACCACATCACTCAGGATTTTTTCTTTATCCCATTTTGTAAATGTTTCTTCCGGGTTTTTGGAATAGCCAAAATCAAAAGCACGGGTAAAAAATTGTTCGCCACCATCAATGCGTCTTGCTGCTAATAGTTCCTGTGTCCTTATTAAGCCAAGATCAATACCCTGTTCATCACCGATCAGGTTTTGTCCGCCATCGCCTCTTGTCATGGACAAATAACCTGTCCGGTATAATCTATCTTTTGATAAATAAGCGATCAATCTTGTATTCTCATCATCCGGATGGGCAGCGACATACAACACAGATCCAAGCACATTCAATTTCTTGATGGCAAGGTAAATGTCCGCAGATGTCCATGTCTGTGGTGATTGGGCAATGAGACTGATGGACAAGACGGCAGTAAGAATAAGGCTGTAAATTTTCTTCATCCGGCAAATTTATTCAGCGAATATAAGTCTTGCTTGACAAAGTGGTTAGCCGATAATATAAAAAATCGCGTCTCGCCTGAGGCGAGACGGAGATTAGATTTTTATTAACTCTACGTATTGGGTTAATCCTCTGTTTCTTTATATTTCCATTATGAACGCCACTACTGCCCTACCATAAACACGGCATTGCAGAACATCAGTTTTCCATTTTCCCAAAAACTGCGGAACATAAGGTTGTCGGCGAGATAAACAATTTTACCACCACCCATATCCTGCACACCAAAAACCAATGCATCATTCAATTTATCTTTTAATGCAGAACCAACAAATCCGGAAACCTGGCTATCTTTTTTCAACACTCCTACGTTCCACCCACCGGTTTTTATGAATTCGTATACAGCATCGTCTTGTTTTAATGTGTAATAAAAATTGGGATAACCAAAGGCCAGCGGATGAGTATTATCAAGATGCACTTTAAAAATCGAGCCCGGGATATTTGAAGAAAGTGATTCCCGTTGCCTTTCTTCATAGATCTGCAAAGTGGCATAAGGATCTTTTTTATCAGCGCCATCATCTGGTTTTTTTGATTTGATCGCCCAATCAGTCCTTGACAATTGCCCAACGGCTCCCTCCAATGCAACCAATCTTCCTCCTTTATTGATCCAGTCTTTCAATTGATCAACCGAAGTTTTTTCAGTCAGAAAACGATAACTACCGGAAGGCATAATGATGACATCATAATCACTCCAGCTAATTCTCCCAAAATCATTCGCATTTACCAATGTAACCGGATAGTCAATCGATTGTTCAAAGAAATTCCATATCTCCCCGGCTGAATTTGAACCAACTCCTTCACCAGTCAATAAAGCCACCCTGGGCGCTTTCATGAAATGTATTTTGCTACTCCCAAAATCAAATCCTTTGTCAACAAAGCCTGTTGTAATAGTATGCGCCTTTACATTATTTGCATTAGAGGCCTGGTTAATGATCGAAGAAAGTGAACTACCAAATTTCTCATTCCCTTTTTTAATGATGATCAATGAGCCCCGATCAAATTTTTGGCCATTGATCTCAAAAGGGCTTTCTGAGAAACGAACTTTCACTCCTTGTTTCATTAAAGTGGCCAGGGTTTTTACACTTTGCAATCCCTGCCATACGATGACATACCCATAAGCGTCACTTACGTTATTTGCAACTGTAGCTGGCCTAGTTCCTGCAGGCGATTGAAGTTTGGTTTTAGACCCAAAAGTTTTTAAACCATACACATAAGGTAAGGACCATGCAGTAATATCATATGTGTTGGAATCGACCAGTTTACTCTTCGGCTCAAACAATACTTTTATCATTGCCGATCGTGGTTGTTGTGAATGAACCATAAGGTCGCCACTTTCGATCGTAAATCCCTCATCTTTACCTGAGAAATAATTATAACCGGTAAATGTGCCTTTTGAACTGCCTCCTGCAAATTCATACTGAATTCCATTTTTATCAAGTAATGCCATCAAAGAATTAACTCTTTCCCTGTCGGCATCACTATTCTTTACGAGATAAGTTTTATACTCCCCCACCCCGTTACTGACCGCATCATTAAAAAATTTTCTGAATTCCTTTACCAATCTTGACGCATTAAGCGATGATATTTCAATCGTACTTAAACCAGTTGTATGATGATGCGTGGCACGATCCAGCAGTGTTAAAGTATCTCCCTCATCAGTTAACGCACCCAAGCCACCTGCAGGACCCCCGCCTTGTTCATAAGTCATGCCAATCGCACCATTGTAAACAGGATAGGTATCGCCATAGCTTGGATAAAAAAGATCAAACACTTCTTTTGTAAAATATAACCAGCCATTTGCATCAAAATATTTTGCATGGTTTTTTCCAATGGTCACCTGGAAATCTCTTTGCCATTGTGTGATCACTTCATGAAACGGCTGGGCAGCTGGTGCAAAATAATATGGATTGTTTATTCCCTGTTCATGAAAGTCAACATGCACATAAGGCAACCACTGATTATATAATTTCATTCGTTGCTGGCTTTCTACTTGTGTTTGCCATGCCCAATCACGGTTGAGATCAAAATTGTAATGATTGGTTCTGCCGCCGGGCCAGGGTTCACGATGTTCCCTGGCATTCAATGATGGATTCATGTTTTTCCCAACGATCGAATTAAACCAATTCACATACCGGTCTCTACCATCGGGGTTGATACAAGGATCGATAACAACGACTGTATTCTTCAACCATTCTTTTGTTTTTGTATTTGATGGATCAACGAGTGCCCATATTGTCATCATCGCTGCTTCTGATGAAGATGTTTCATTGCCATGTACATTATAACTCAACCAAACAATCGCTGGTGCCCCTTCTTCAACCGGCGCGGCCTTTTCTTTCGCCAGATTTGCAAGGCGCATATTGTTCAATCTTATTTGTTCAAGCCTGTTGATATTATCGGCAGAAGAAATAAAAGATAATAATAAAGGCCGCCCTTCATTTGTTTGCCCGTATTGTTCAACCTTAACGTTTGCAGAGGCATTTGCGGCCACATGTTGAAAATAGCTGACGATCTTCCAATGTGGCGTATAACGTGTGCCAACTTTGTATCCTAAAAATTCATCCGGGGACTTCAATTGTGCATTTGCAGAAACAAAAAATAAAATAGCAATTCCAAACAAAAACTTTTTACACATGAATTATGATTTTAAAGAAGCAATTTATGAATAAAGGCATTAGCGGATTAAAAAAGTCTCCGTGTTTATTGGAGGCTTTTAACTTTTTACTTTTAATTTTTGACTTTTATTGCTGCACTTCCATCATCGGCACGGTTGGCGCAGCTTTCGACACTTTCTCCTTTGAATTAGACTTAAGATTATGAAGCTCGAATACTAAAGATGTATAATAGTAGCCGCCATTAAAACCAAACTGCGTGGCATTCCGGCTATATACAAAACGACCTTCGCCGGTATTTGCAAAATGTTGTAGTTTATCAGGGTAAGTGTTCCCTATATTATTAGCGCCAATTGTTATGTTTAAAAAATTTGCCAGTTTATACGTCATGCTTGCATCGGTTACAGTTTTTGGACTAAAAAATTCATCTAAGGCAGGGTTGCCAGGGTCTCTTGTTACCACCTCTCCAAAACGGGTGCTGCGTACATTAAAGGTTGCTTTTCCAACTCTGTAATTAAAGTTGAGTGATATTTTATGTCTTGGTTGTGCTTCTTCAATACGTCCTTCTTCATCACGGGCAAACAAACGGGCTTGTAATGCAGGATCGGTTATCGTACTGACATCGGCCCCGCCTTGTACTTTTGTTTTATTAAAATTAGCAGCAGCAGTTAATGAAAATTGCCCATTGCCAAGTTTATCAACAAAAGATACTATTGCATCTATTCCCTGTGTTCTTGTATCAATTGCATTCGTAAAAAATATTACCGCACTTACATCATTCAACTCAGGATACTGGTCCAGGATATTATCTACAGCAGGCGCCTCGGGTGCATTAAACCTGCGAAATGACGAACTTAACACGATCCTGTTATCAATATCGATTAAATAACCATCAACGGTTATAGTTAATTTATTGTTGGCAAGCCTGCTGGTTAAACCTAAACTATAATTGGTGGATGTTTCTGCATCGAGGCTTGGAATTCCAAATGCCTGTGCTACCAAACTATTATTGCGAAATGTTCCCTGTTGAAATGGTTGCAGCCCTGAACTTGTCTGAATAAATACAGTACTGATCGCACTAAAATATCGTTGATGCATAGATGGTGCCCTGAAACCATTGCTTACGGCACCGCGAATTGCAAGTTGGTCAAATAACTGGTAACGAAAAGCAAATTTGCCGGCAAAGCTTGACCCATAATCAGAATAATGTTCGTAGCGACCTGCTCCATTTAAAAGAAGCTTATCAGTAATATCAGTTTCAATATCAACATAAGCACCATACACATTTCTTTTCTCATCTACAGCATTTGCTGGTTGAAAACCAGGGAATACCTGTGCTCCGCCAACTTTGCCGGAAGCAGGATCATAATTAAGATAAGATGCTGGCTCGCCTTCCTCAATTGAATAATTATCGCTTCGATATTCTGCACCAGCGGCAAGGTTGAATGATTTCAAACCCATATTCGCACCGAAATCTCTTGATATGTTCAAGTTAGTTGTGTATTGACTGAATAAGAGCTTACCGGCATAAAATTCAGTCGGAGCCGTTTCTTTTAATGCATATTGTGATGCATTGTTAGAATTGCTTACATCAAAGCGAAATGAGTTGCCACCAATGGCTTCGCTGATGTCCCAATTCCAATTACCCCCGATTTTACCTTCAAAACCTGCGGTAACATATTTATCCCTGATAATGGAATTGATCTCGGGAAGAAATCCATCAGGGTAAAGTTCTTTGATCACTTGTGTTGTTTGCTTTGGATAACGATAGAAGCCGGCAGCCTTTCCATCCCGATAATTATACCCGGCTGTTAATAGAAACTGCAGATTTTTTTTAAAAGGATAACCCATATTTACCAACGCACCATAATTACTAATTTCAGAATTACCGATATGCATATTATTTTTCCTGCTAAATCCGCGTTGTGCAATTATTTGTTCATCAAGCGGAACATCATTTGTATAAACAGTACCGGTATAATCGCCAGAACGATTTGTCGGATCACGATGACGGATGTCACCTGATATATTAAAGTACCCGCCCTGTTTACCTAAATTCATTCCTTTATTTAGTCCAAACTGAAGCACGTCACCATCCCCTTCATATTGCTGGCCCCAATGAGTATATAATGTGGTGCCTGTCGTATTTTTCTTCAGGGCAATATTTATTACACCTGCGATCGCATCAGAACCATATTGAGATGATGCTCCATCACGAAGGACTTCCACCCGATCAATTGCCGCAGCAGGAATTGCATTAAGATCAGTGCCAACTGAACCGCGACCTATCGTTCCATTTACATTTAGCAGCGCAGTATTATATCTTCTTTTTCCATTTATTAAAACGAGTGTCTGGTCAGGGCCAAGGCCACGAATAGTTGCGGGATCGATATGATCTGTACCGTCAGCTACTGTTTGCCTGCTTGAATTATAAGATGGCGCAACAAAATTCAGCATCTGTGTTGGTTCCACTTGCCCGGTCATATTCAGTTCACGGTTTGAGATCACATCAACCGGTACCGGGGTTTGTGTTCTGGATCTAGAAATAGATGAACGTGAACCAACAACTATTATCCTGTTAAGATCACCCGAGTTTTGCATTTCAAAAACATCTTCTGATATTGATCCCGCGGTTACTGTCACTTGTTTCCGCTGAGTTACCACACCAACATAACTTATAACCAACGTATAAGTTCCCGGAGAAACTTTAAATTCATAATTGCCGCTTGCATCAGTTACAGTTCCTCTTTTTGTTCCTTCCAAAATGACTGAAGCCCCTGCCATTGGTAATCCATTTGCATCTCTCACTGTACCCCGCAACGCAGATGTTTGGGCCATCGCATTAATAGTGATAAAAAAACAAAGTGATAAAAATCCAAGACTTCTGAATGAAAGTTTGAGGGTGCTGATCATATACAGTGTTGTTTGGGTTAAATGATGCAGGACAAATGAATAAACGTTATCAAAGAATACCGTCGTGAGTAAAATAAAGATAAAGATTTTAAGATAAAAAACGCGGAACTAATTACCTTGCGCAAAGAAAGCTAAGCACGATGAAAAAATCATTTTTCTTATTTCTTCTTCCTGTTTTGTTGGAATTATCTTGTTCAACACCACAAACAGCAACCACACTTGTCGATCAGTATAAATATGACATTCAGAAAAAAATTGTCTGTGAAAACGGCGCTGTTGTTTCAGCACATCCGCTTGCAAGCAAAGTTGGTCTAGCAATTTTAAAAATGGGTGGCAATGCTGTGGATGCAGCAATTGCAACACAATTGGCACTTGCTGTTGTTTATCCAAATGCGGGAAATATTGGTGGCGGCGGTTTTATGGTGGCAAGATTAAAAGACGGGAAATTAGTTGCAATAGATTACCGGGAAAAAGCTCCGGGCAATGCTCACCGTGACATGTATCTCAGCCCAACCGGCGAACCTCAATTAGAATTAAGTCAGAATGGTCATCTTTCGTCGGGAGTTCCGGGCACAGTGTCCGGCTTATTCGAATCAAGTAAATATGCAAAGCTTTCATTTGATAAATTAATTCAACCTGCAATTGATCTTGCAGAAAAAGGGTTTACGATTACAGAAAGAGATGCAAAGGCTTTTAATAGATTGAAAGATGAATTTCTAAAATACAGTACTCAAACACCTGCGTTTGTAAAAAATAGTGAATGGGAAGGTGGCGATACACTTTTCCAAAAAGATCTTGCAGAAACTTTAAAACGAATTAAGAAAAACGGAGCAAAAGGGTTTTATGAAGGCGAAACAGCAAGGCTGATCGTTGAAGAAATGAAAAGAGGAAATGGGATCATCACACTTGAAGATCTTAAGAATTATAAAGCTGCATCAAGAGAGCCTCACGTTTTTGATTATAAAGGATATAAAATCGTTGGCATGCCTATGCCAAGCAGCGGCGGTTTACTTGTACACCAAATGATGAAGATGATCGAGGATAAACCCATCGCATCTTTTGGATTCCATTCTCCCGAAGCTGTGCAATTAATGGTAGAAGCAGAGAGAAGAGCTTATGCTGACAGGGCGCGGTTCATGGGTGATGCAGATTTTTTTAAAGTGCCGGTTTCGGAACTTACCAGTGAAAAATATTTAAAAGAAAGAATGGCAGATTTTGTTCCCGGCAAAGCAAGCAACAGTGAACAAGTGAAGCCCGGTGAGCTTCCGGCAGTTGAAAGTGAAGAAACAACACACCTGAGTGTAATTGATAAGGATGGGAATGCAGTGGCAGTTACTACTACGCTTAATAATTCTTATGGAAGCAAAACAGTGGTTGGTGGGGCGGGATTTATATTAAATGATGAAATGGATGACTTCAGTGTAAAACCAGGAGT
>DASUTO010000250.1:0-8225 GCA_036374555.1 Chitinophagaceae bacterium | reverse complement strand
AGGTTTGGCACCTCGATGTCGGTTCGTCACATCCTGGGGCTGGAGAAGGTCCCAAGGGTTCGGCTGTTCGCCGATTAAAGTGGCACGTGAACTGGGTTCAGAACGTCGCAAGACAGTTCGGTCCCTATCTGTGGTGGGCGTCAGTAGATTGAGAGGACATGACCTTAGTACGAGAGGACCGGGTCGTACGTACCGCTGGTGTATCGGTTGTGCCGCCAGGTGCAGTGCCGAGTAGCTATGTACGGACAGGATAAACGCTGAAAGCATCTAAGCGTGAAACCTACCTCAAGATGAGTCTACTTTTAAGGGCCGTCAAAGACTATGACGTTGATAGGCTATAGGTATAAAGCTGGTAACAGCAAAGCTGAGTAGTACTAATTGCCCGTACGCTTTAATTTTTTTTTATTTTATCAGATACTTTTCTAACAACTCCGATATGTTAATTTATTGCAGATTGACGATTGCAGATTGCGGATTTATTTCAAATCTCAAATCTGAAATCTAAGATCTAAAATTCTTATGGTGGTTTTGCCGAGGGTGTTCACCTCTTCCCATACCGAACAGAGAAGTTAAGCCCCTCATGGCCGATGGTACTGCACCACAATGCGGGAGAGTAGGTAGCTGCCATATTTATTAAAAAAGCCTTTCAGTTTTACTGAGAGGCTTTTTTGTTTTATAGCATTAACCTAATTCCGAAACATATTTAAATGTTGTATTTAAATAACGCTGTGGTGGAGATGAAGATCTAAAAACAAAAACTCATATTCAGATAATAGTAGCCTCCATTAAATCCAAAAGACGAAGCTTCCGGGCTGTATATCCAGCTACCCTGGGAAGTATTTTCATAATATTCTAAGCGATCAGGATATATATCAGCGATGTTGTTTGCCCCCACGGTGAGTGCTACCCATCTCTTCAGTGAGTAAGTTAAACCGACATCAGTTAAAATTCTTGGTGAAAAAAATTCCGGTCTTGCTGAGAGAGGGGCAATACTTGTTTTTCCAAATCTTGTATTACGAATATTCAATTTTGTCTTTCCTGTTTTGTATGTCAATGATAAGATGATCTTACTACCCGGTTGTCCTTTTTCTATTTTTGTGATTTCTTCAGAATTGAAAAGTGTAGATGCACTTTGAGGATTTGCAGCAAGTTTATCACTGGTTTTGATAGAACCGAAAAGACGGGTTGAACTGAAATTTGCTGCCAGGCTTATACCGAGACCTGTATTCTTGGTATTCCAATTACCATCCAGTATAATATCTATTCCCTTTGTTATTGTATTGATCGCATTTGTAAAAAAAGAGATCCTCGTGATCTCGTTGAAAGCAGGATGGGGACCAAGTATAGCATCTATTGTGTTACCGGGTCTTCGTTCAAAACTCCCGCTTAATACGACCCTGTTTTTTATTTGTATCCAATAAGCATCGGCAGACAAATTGAAATGTTTCAAGAATGACGAAGTAAATCCTCCGCTGATGTTAAAAGATTTTTCTGCCGTTAACAATGGAACAGCCAAAGCCCTGATAACAGCGTGGTCGTTTGGAAATATGCCTGTAATCGTCAGAGAACGAGCAGATCCTGTCAGGGATTCTGCGATCGACATAGTATAACGTTGTTGCAAACTTGGTGCACGGAAACCATTATTGACTGAGGCACGCAGCATGAATTTGTTTGAAAATTTATAACGAGCGGCAAACTTTCCTGCAATATTGCCACCAAAATCATTATAATATTCATAACGGGCAGCTGCATTAAAAAGGAAATGATCATTAAGTTCAGTTTCCACTTCAACATAAGCGCCTAATACATTACGTGTTTTATTCACAGCATTTTCAGGACCAGGTGCGCCACCACCTTGTGAATAATTTGCCGGATCATAATTTTCCCAGGAGGCTTCTTCGCCTTCTTTCGACTGATAATTTTCCCATCTCCATTCGGCACCCCAACCCAGGCTCATTGTTTTAAATTGAGCCGGCGTTTTTAAAAGTTCTTTTGTAAAATTTATATCACTGGTTAGTTGTCTGAATTTATCAGTACCGGTGCCGAAAGAAGTTGGAGCATTTGCACCCAACAATAAGGATTGCGATGCATTGTTTGTATTCGTTGAATGAGATTCTACTGAGTTGATGCCATAACTTGTAATAAGATCCCAATACCAATTATTTTTTGTCCTGCCTTTTAGCCCAGCAATTGCCGACACATCAACAGTATTTGATTTATTTCTTGCCTGAAAGCCATTTGGGAACAACGCAAAATTTACCCGGCTGCTATCTCTCGGAAACCTGAATATGGCAGCTCTGTCCAACTTGCGGCTATTGGCAATGATCGTCCAGAAAAATTCGGTATGATCTTTAATGGGATGACCGCTGTTAATTGCAAATCCGGTACTGGTAATTTTTGTATTGCCGGCATTATCAATGGCAGCTTTGCGATCGAACCCTTTTGTATTCACAAGCAGATCATCCAATTCTTTTATCCTGGTGCGATCATCTTGTGTTGCAATTGCAGGATAGTTAAGATAAACAAGACCTTCATAAGTTCCCCCGCGGGATGTAGAAGCCTGGTTGCGGTAAGAAGCAGACAAGTTCAAATATCCTTTATTTAATGAAAACCCTTGATTGATCCCGAATAGAATTTTTTCACCGTCACCTTTATAAAACTGACCGCCATGGAACTGAATTGATGTATTTCCATTAGTTTTTTTTAATCTGATATTTATTACCCCGGCAATTGCATCAGAGCCATATTGTGCAGTTGCACCATCCCGTAATATCTCGACCTTTTCAATTGCAGGAAAGGGTATTGAATTCAGATCGTTTCCAACAGAGCCACGACCTAACTGTCCCCTTAGATTGCCGCTAAATATCCAGGCCATGGGATGATAACGTGTGCCATTTACAAGGATCAATACATGTTGTGGATCAAGACCACGAAGTGTTGCAGTTTCATGAAGTACTTCCCTTGAAGTATTGAAAGATGGAGCAAGAAAATTGAGCATTTGGGTAAGACTGATCTGCCCCGTTTCTATTAATTTCCCTGATGAAAATACATCTACAGGAACCGGTGTATTTAAATTGCTTCGTTGAATTTTTGAACGGGAACTTAACTCAACTGCTTCCAACAGTTCGTCAGGCAGCAGGTCAAATTCATAATTCTTTGTGCTTCCAGCCTCTGCAATTATTGTGTATGTTTTTTTTTTGTAGCCAGCATGAGTGATGATAATTGTATGGCTTCCTGGCTTAATTGAAAGAAAAAATTTGCCATTCTGATCCGTGACGGTCGTTTGATTTCCCATTGAAATAGTTGCGCCTTGTAAAACTTCATTGCCAAATCCTATTCTACCGGTTATAACAGCATTCTGTGAATACGAAATGCTATTCATAACAGATAAGGCCATAATTAAGACCGTAAACTTATAGCCTGATGTCCTTCTCATAATCGGGTTTCAGGTTGCTGACGAAGCATTTAAAATTCTGCCTACATCATATTTATACAATCTGCCAATTGGCAATTCATGTTTTGCAATCTGTATGCTGTCTGCATTAAAACTTTCAATTTTGTTGATGGCTACGATATATGATTTATGGATCCGCAAAAATTCATCAGCTGGAAGCAATTCAGCCAATGTTGTGAGAACGTACTTTGTCACAATGGTTCGGCTTTGGGTTACAATTTTGATGTAATCCTTTAATGCTTCAATAAATAAAATATCATTGAAAAAAACTTTTACCATCTTTCGGTCAGCCCGGAAATAAAGGAAGGAGTTTGCCTGCTCTTTATGATTTTCTTTCCCTGCAACTGGTGGATGATCTGCCGGAACAGTTATTTGTAAAACTTTATTTACTCCTTTCAAAAATCTCTCGAGTGAAATTGGCTTAAGCAAATAGTCAACAGCATCCAGTTCAAACCCTTCCAGTGCATACTTTCGGAATGCGGTTGTGAAAATAACCTTCGGTGGTGCTTTTAAGGTCCGGATAAAATTAGTGCCCAACAACTGGGGCATTTGTATATCAAGAAAAATTAAGTCAACAGGATGATCTTTTAAGAATGAAATAGCTTCTACTGCGTTGGCACAGGTTCCTGCCAGTTCCAGCGCATCAACTCCTGCAATATGTTGTTTTAATATTTCTCTTGCAGGAGGCTCGTCATCTACAACAAGACATTTTATTTTTTTATTCTGAAGCATATTTCAGGACGGGCACTGTTGTTTTTTCGTTTTTTGCAATTGCAAAATCAATTTCTTTTTCTTCCGCAGCAATCTCTGCATTGTCTGTAAGCCGGATATTCAAAAACACTATGAACATTTCCTGTTCGGTAGTCATCTTTAATTCATGAATGCCGGGGTATAATAAAGATAATCTCTTCTGAACATTGGCTAATCCATTTGTGTTCAATAACGATTGACCAGGTAAGCTTTCAGAAATACCATTGGTTAGCTTCATCGAAAAATTGTCTCCTTCCATCCTTATATCCATATTTATCCAAAACTGTTCTGTCATTTGCCTGCAATGATTAAAACTGTTTTCTATAAACGGCAGTAATAAAAATGGTGCAATTCTTTTGCCATTCAGTTCTCCTTTTATATTGACTTGCATTTCCGGGTCATCATTATATCTTATTTTTTCCAGTTGCATATATTCTTTCATCATCCCAATTTCCTTTTCGAGGGATACAGTTGACCGATCGCATTCATAAAGCATATAGCTTAACAGGTCAGATAGTTTCAATAGCATACCGGAAGTTCGTGGTGAAGAGGACAGGGCATGGGTGTAAATATTATTTAATGTTTTAAAAAGAAAATCCGGATGAACCTGTGCTTTTAATAATTGTAACTCTGCTTTTATTTTTTCTTTTTCCAATCGCTGACTTTCTTTTTGTTTCAGCCACCAGTATTTAAGATATTTTATGATCGCTGCTGCTGCAGCCACTTTCACGAAATTCATCAATCCAAGATTTACTGCTGGCCATGGACGGCTTAATTGTCGATTTGCTGTTGTCGATCCAAAAAATGAATCAATAGATGAAAAGATATTCCAATACAAAAAATGTGAGGCAAGGTAAAGGCCTGAGCAAAGCAAAACGAAATATCCTGTAGCTTTTAGCCATTTCCCTTTAATGAACTTTGGAAGAATAAAATATATCAGCGGATAGCAGGCTAGTGCAAATAACAATACCAATAAAAAAGTTTTAAGTGGAAGATGATCGCCGGGGGCCAGGTAATAGGGTCTTATTCTGCCAGCTATGGGTTGCTGAAAAAGGAAAAAGCATAAAAGAAAATATAACCACCATGATGACCAAAAAGCAAGGTGACGCAGTGCTTTATATTTTTTTCCCTCCGAGAAAATAAATTCATACCATTGCATATTCACTCTTTGGTTTTATTTCATCTTTAATGATTGTGTGACTTTTTATGTCATGCAGTTGCAGGCTGAGATAAACACTATAGCTATCCGATTCGGAAACTATGCTGAGTTCATGCGTGCCCGGATAAAGTAATTCCAATCTTTTCGTGACGTTCTTTAAGCCAATATTTCCCTGCCCTACCGGCAGGAGGGCTTTTGATAAGGGAAACTCGTTTGTTGAAGGTTTGCTGTTCATGACCGTAAAACGCAGCCAGTTATTCTCAATATGAATAGCAAGCTTCACCCACGGTTGAGTGATCATTTTACTTGCGCCGTGTTTAAAACTGTTTTCTACAAAAGGTATCAGCAGCAAAGGAGCTATCATTTTTTCATCAGGTCTGCCGTTTATATCAATTGTCATTTGCATCTGTTCGGCATATCTTATTTTTTCCAAAGCCATATAATCCTGTATCATCTTAATTTCTTTCTCAAGTGGTACCAATGGCCGGTCACATTCATGCAGGATGTAATTCAACAGGCCTGAAAGTTTTTTTATCATGACCGGTGCCTGCGCCGAATTCGTAAGGGTAAAAAAATAAATATTGTTAAGTGTATTGAATAAAAAATGCGGATGTACCTGTGCTTTTAATAATTGTAATTCAGCTTTTGTTTTTTCTTTTGATAACTGTTCTGTTTCTTTTTGCTTCTGCCACCATCGCTTACCGTGTTTGATCATCAGGGCAAAGCCAAGGACGATTGGTAAGCTACTGAACTGATCGATTATAACTACTTGCATCATTCCTGAAAAAGCCATCGCCCCACCTCCGGTTGTTCCGGCAATAATATTATAAACAACGGGAGAATATTTGAATATGGCAGCGACAAAATAGAAAGCAATCACCACCCAGGTTGTGATGGATCCAACAAGGAAAATTTTTTTTCTTTTATAAAAGTAATTAGGTAGTAACCAGTATATCAGAACATAGGTAAGTGCGATCTGCGGTACGATCACTCCCAAAAATGAATTAACAATAAGCGCTTTAATAAAAAAAAGCGCCGGCCCCAGTTCCTGAAAATTTCTTGTGCCAGGACCGCTTGTATCCCAGCCCTTAAAAACATGTATAGGGTAATGGAATAAAAGGTTAAATGCGACACACCATAAAAGCCAGAAGGCAATATGCCTCACAATGCGATGTTTTCGTTGATCGGAAAATATGAATTCATTTTTTGTCACGGGCAATCTGGTTCTATAAATTTAAACAATTCCATTCGCAAAAAATTAAGCTTCAACGGAAATTAGACATCCGCAAATATGGTTGAGATGAAAACCGTTCATCGTCGACAACCGGTTTAGATGCTTGCTGTTGGTAGATGTGACATTTTCATTTTACAGTTTAGCGAAATCAAAATTATTCGCTGCTTTACTATCATAATTTGGTTGTATTTAATGATCAAAACTTTTTTATGAGAAAAAATACAAGCCCTTTACTGGTATTGGCCCTGGCAACCTCTTTTATTTTTTATTCGTGTCAGAAGACTATAGATAGACAAGCTGATGTTAGTGAGATCGAAACTGCGGGTAATATATCAAAAGGCAATGGAGTGGTTCCATATAAGTTTGAAAGAATTAATGAGCATAATTTCTATTCCCAGGGTTGGAAAGAACAACAGGTCAACATCGCTGGTACCACCACTATCTTTTCAGATGAGTCGGATCATGTTGAAATTGTTTGCGGGCCCGATAATGATACAGATCCCCGACTGATCCAAGGTTGTGTCACTATGAATCTTCCAACATCTGGTGACCCGACTTTAAGAAGAATACGTCTTCGCAGGGGAGGGTATTCGGGTACTCTTTTAAAGGATCTTACGGAATTAAAATACAGTACTTATGTTGTTAATAATGCGCCGACAATTATGGTACTGCAGGTGGATGTCACTGGTGATGATGCCAAAGATTTCAATATATTTTTCGAACCAAGACCAGCTTTACAAGGTGCCGGTTATCCCCCGATCGTTTTGAACACATGGCAACAATGGGATGCGCTGCAGGGAATTTGGCATTTTGAAGCAGTTACTATTAGTGGGCTGCCTGAAAAAACAACAATAGCACAATTAGTGGCACTACATCCCAATGCCAGAATAATTGATACACCGCCACTGGGACATAATGGCGAAGGTGTACGGTTCACCATCGGTGGTACCCCACGTCCAAATTATGATAACACAATAGGGTATTTCGATGCATTGATCATAGGAACGAAGAATGAGCAACATTCAACGCTATTTGATTTTAAATGCGATAACCCGGGTGGTCAATAAACATAATAAAGAAATCACATAATTTTTATAACGCGTACAGAATTATAACTGATCAGCAACCATTACCATTTACATCAACTTAAGAAACGATTGGAGGTCGATTATGAAACACAAAAATTTTATTTGTCTGGGTCTTTTCCTGGCTGTTATCCTCCTGGCTTGCAGCAAAAACAACAATACTGCGTCACTAAAGGAAACATTACCCGAAGAGCAAACCTCTGCAAACAATGGCGCCGGCGCAACGCAGATATCGGGAATCGGCTATTACGCCACTTCCGGTGAATGTGATTATGGAAGCCAGGGAGCTGCTTATGCCATAAGAATGACGGGAGATCTGCAAGGCTGCCTTTATGCATTCATTGATGAATATGAATGTTCACCGAGTGGCACATATCGTGAAGAAGGCAGAGAATATTTTGTTGGTACTTATAATGGACAAACCGGAACGTTTTGGACCACTTACAAATTTGAGGCGAGATATGAAGGATGCTCCGAAAGCGGCGCCCCATTAGGTGCAGAAATCTTTGGACGTTGTCAGCACCCGATTGTAGCGGGTAGTGG
>DASUTO010000249.1:0-11183 GCA_036374555.1 Chitinophagaceae bacterium | reverse complement strand
TCCTAAAGAGGTTGGAAAGAGAACGCTGGAGGCGTTTGTTTATAATATTAGCTACTATTCTCCGCTTCGCGGTAAAAAAGCAGCAGCGGAGCTTGATCAGCATTCGGGAACACTTGAAATGCTTTGGGAACTCGGCTTTCGAAGCCCGCAAAAAGAAAAAAAAGTGTTGAAAGGAATTGAAGCAGTAATAAAATATTGCAACGAGTTTGAGGAAATGCGTGATGATCTTCCTTATGAAATTGATGGGATGGTCATCAAGGTAAATGATGTGGCATTACAGGATAAATTGGGAATGACATCACATCATCCGCGTTGGGCCATTGCTTGTAAATTCAAAGCACGGCAGGCAACAACCAGGTTACTCGGAATTGAATTCCAGGTAGGACGAACCGGTGCCGTAACTCCTGTTGCGAAACTGGAACCTGTCGGAATTGGTGGGGTTACCGTCAGCAGTATTTCAATTCATAATGAAGATTACATCAAAGAAAAAGATCTGCGCATCGGTGACCAGGTATTAATTGAAAGAGCCGGCGATGTTATTCCTCAAATTGTAAAATCATTACCTGAAGTAAGAAATGGTAAGGAAAAGAAAATCCATTTCCCTGATCAGTGCCCGGTTTGTAAAAGCAAATTATTTAAAGAAGAAGGCGAAGCTGTTTGGCGTTGTATAAATATTGAATGTCCCGCACAGGTTGTTGAACGTATCATTCATTTCACCAGTAAAGATGCAATGGATATCCGCGGATTCGGAGACGCCAATGTGCGAAAATTCTATGATCTTGGTTTGCTAAACGACGTTCCCGGTATTTACGAGCTCGACTATAAAAAAATTTCTGAGTTGGAAGGCTTTGGTGAAAAATCGATCACCAATTTGCAAACAGCGATAAATAATTCCAGGAATCAACCATTACACAGGCTTATTTATGCCTTGGGAATTCGTTTTGTAGGAGAAACAACGGCAAAGACCCTGGCTCGTTCGGTAATTCATTTACTCGATTTTCAAAATTATTCATTGGAAGACCTGCAAAACCTTGAAGACATAGGACCAAAAGTTGGCGGCAGCATTTATCATTTCTTCCGCAATAAGGATAATATTAAAATGCTGCAGCAATTAGAAAAACTGGGATTGAAATTAAAAAATGAAAAGAAAGAACATGCCACAGGAGGAAATCTTACAGGACAATCATTTTTATTTACCGGCACATTACCAACATTAAAAAGAAGTGAAGCGGAAGGAATGGTAGAAGCAAATGGTGGAACGATCCTTGGTGGTGTAAGCAGTAAATTGAATTATCTCGTAGTGGGCGAAGATGCAGGTAGTAAACTGGAAAAAGCAAAAAAGATCAATAGTGTTAAAATAATATCCGAAGCAGAATTTTTAAAAATGCTCAATTAGAAAAAAATCATCACGCAAGTGACCCCGACCATTAATCAATTAATCATATCCCGCTTTATGAAAAAAAGTTTATTACTTTTCCCGGTACTGGTATTTCAGTTCATGCAGGCCCAACCGCCACCGGCAATCAAGAATCTTGTATTTGAAGGTGCCGGTGTAAGAGGCATTGCTTATTGCGGAGCTGTACAGGAAATGGAATCAAAAAAAATGATGGCTGGAATTGAACGGGTAGGAGGTACTTCTTCAGGGGCAATTATAGCTCTCACTATTTCACTCGGCTATTCAGGAAAAGAGATTGAAAACATTATTTCAAAAACAAATTTTAAAAAATTCAATGATGGTGGTTTTTTCTTTATTGGCGGCATCAACCGGCTTAATAAATATTTTGGCTGGTACAAAGGAAAAAAATTTGAGAAATGGCTTGAAAAGATGATAAAAGAAAAAACAGGAAATGAAAACATTACATTTGAAGAGCTTCACCAAAAAGGTTTCAAAGATCTCTATATAACAGGAACATCTCTCAATCAACAGAAAGCCGTTGTCTTTTCATACGAATCCTATCCCAAAATGAAGATCAAGGATGCGGTAAGAATTTCTATAAGCATACCTCTTTATTTTGAGCCAGTCTTTATTGACAGCGCAGGCAAAACTTTTCATCGTCCAAAACAAAAACAGGGATTTGATTTGATGGTGGATGGCGGCCTGCTGGAAAATTTCCCGATCCACATTTTTGATAAACAACAACCAGATTTATATACGATCGGCTTTAGAATTGATCACGTTCCACAAATAGAAAAAGACAAAGGAGATAAAGCTTTGGCAGAAATGCCTGTTGACAATTTGAAACAATACTTTGGTGCTTTTTATAGCATAGTTATTGAGAACTTGAACAGGCAACGATTGACTGTTACCGATTGGCAAAGAACTATTTCTATCAGTGATGGGGATGTTTTGCCGAAGGTTAGAAAATTATCGAAAGAAGAAATTACCATCCTGATTGAAAATGGTAGAAAAGCCGTACAAGATCGTTTTCAAAAATATGATGGACCATACAATTAGCTTCGTTAAATTTATTTTCTCAAATTTTTTTAACCCTTTTAATTAGTTCTATGCTTCAGGCTTGTACTCTAAAATTTCTGAAAGATCTAAAGAAAAACAACAATAAACCCTGGTTTGATGCGCATAGAAAGGAATACGAATCAGCAAAGAATGATTTTGCGTCCTTTATTCAAAAAGTTATTGACAAACATAGCAAAAGCGATCCTACGATAAAATCAATTGTCGCAAAAGATTGTATGTTCCGCATCAACCGGGACGTTCGTTTCTCGAAGGACAAATCACCTTATAAAACAAATATGGGCGCCTACATAAGTCGTGGAGGAAAAAAATCTGTATTTGCAGGATATTATTTTCATTGCGAACCCGGGCAATGTTTTGCAGGAGGGGGATTATGGATGCCAATGCCCCCGGAATTAAATAAAGTAAGGCAGGAGATCGATTACAATCTTGAAGCGTTTAAAAAGATCATTACTTCAAAAAAATTCAAAGCTGTTTATAAAGATCTTTCGCATGATGCAGAATATGTTCTTAGCCGTGTGCCTAAAGGATATGAACCGACCAATCCCGCAGCTGAATATTTAAAAATGAAAAGTTTTGTTTCCATGACAGCTTTAAAAGATGCCGATCTTACTTCAAAGGATCTTGTCAAAAAAACAACGACCGCATTTGAAGCGTTACAACCACTTATTGATTTCATAAATGAATCGCTGGTTTAAATAGCGATTAAATAAGCAATTTTGCCTGCCTGGCTTGCTTTTGCATCATTACGTGGTAATTCTACTCCGGGTTTTTTCTCGTTAACTTTTGATCAACAAAGAGAAAAGTTAAACGCATGCAATACTACTTAGACAGGCCTTATCGTTGTTGTATATTGTAATCTAAAACCGACCCGTTATGAAACAAAATCTACTCTCAGGCTTTATTGCCATTTTCCTGCTCGTCTTGTTTTCCTGTAGTAATAAGTACTACACGGCAAGCAATTTTGAAGAAAAAACAGAGAAACACAAAGTAGTGGCTATTCTTCCTGCTGAAGTAACTTTTTCCGGTAAACAACCAAAGAATTTATCACCGGAAGATATTGCAAAAGCAGAGGAAAGAGAAAGCATCGATTTTCAATATGCATTAATGAACAGCATTTTGAATCATGCAAATACAAAAAAATATATTACGACTGTAAACTTCCAGGACGTTAATACAACACAAAAAATCCTGGAGCAGAATAATATTTCAGTCCGTGACAGCTGGAAAAAAGATGATGAAGAATTGGCAAAACTATTAGGTGTTGATGCAGTTATCAGAATGAATATCCGCAAGCAACGTTATATGAGTGATGAAGCATCTTATGGCGTTGGTGTTGCAAAACAGGTAATATATAGCACTAAGATCGGCTCCAAAGTCCCGGTGCCAGGTTCTGTTGGGAAAACCTTTGATATTTATGCAACATGCAATTTGCTCAGCGATAATCAAACATTATGGAATGATAATTATAAGCGTTCAACCGATTACGAAGTACACCCAAATGTCATCGTCGAGTGGATCACCAATGACTTTGGTGAGAATTTTCCTTATAAAGAAAAAAGAAAAAAGCGTAAATAACTACTTGCGAGCCCCAGCAAAGACTACCTGTACAAAGTCTTTGTTGGGGCGAAGCAATCTCCAACTATTTAAAAAGCTTTTTTAATCGAATTAATTCTTCTCCTTGGTTGGCCTTTAGTAATTCTGACAAATCCTTCCATGCTGGATTTAATCTCACAATCAATTCGATCTTCTTTTTCCTTGAACCCGCCTTTATTTGTTTTTCTCTCTCAAAAGCATCCCCTGCAATGCTAAAAGGTTCAAAGTAAACCAGCTTATCAACATTATACTTTAGCGTAAAACTATTTTTGAAGATTTTATTTTTGTGTTCTTGCACTCGTTTATACAAATCAGTAGTCGCGCCGCAATATAATACTGTGTTATATGCATTCGTCATTATATAGAAATATCCATATTGATGCATTGTTTCCTTGCGAGCCCACGGAAATTCTAATTTTCGGAGGCGTGGTGGCGAAGCAAGCCCCACAAAACTAATTGCAGATAAATTTAGTTGCTAATTTTTTTTGAACTTATCCACCTATTTGCGGAGTTTGCTTCGAAATTTATTACCCTGCGAGTCGCAGTGAAACATCTCTCAACAGTTAATTCCCCTGCAAAATTTATCATCTATTTACGAATACCGCTTCCATTGAGGAGTTTGCTTCAAAATTTATTTAGATAACAACTCCTTGTCATTTTCTTTGATTAGCCCAATAAATTCTTCGCAAGTAAATATTCAGCTATTTGAACCGCATTTGTTGCTGCACCTTTTCTAAGATTATCTGAAACCACCCACATATTCAACGTTTTTGGCTGCGTTTCATCTCTTCTCAATCTTCCTACAAATACTTCGTCTCGCTCATGTGCATCCATTGGCATCGGGTATTGTTGTGTTGAAGGATCATCTACTAACACAACTCCCGGCGCAGCTTGTAATAATGCTCTTATCTCGTTCAGATCATAATCTTTTTCAAATTCTACATTCACTGCTTCGCTATGGCCGCCCATTACAGGTATACGTACCGTAGTTGCCGTAACTCGAATTGAATCATCCCGCATTATCTTTTTTGTTTCATTCACCATTTTCATTTCTTCTTTTGTGTAGCCGTTATCCAGGAACACATCTATCTGCGGGATTACATTCAGGTCAATCCGGTATTTATAGGCCATTTCGTATTCGCCATTCAAGCCTTTCACCGCTTTATCCCTTTCTCCCATCATTTGATCAACAGCTTTTTTGCCAGTACCGGTTACACTTTGATAAGTGCTTACGACAATACGGTTTGCTTTATATTTTTTATGTAATGGATTCAACGCAACAACCATTTGGATAGTGGAACAATTTGGATTCGCTATGATCTTATCATTCTTTGTCAAAATATCTGCATTGATCTCGGGAACAATTAATGGTTTTGTTGGATCCATTCTCCAGGCACTTGAGTTATCAATAACTGTTATACCTGCTTCAGCAAATTTTGGCGCCCATTCCAACGATGTGCCACCGCCTGCAGAAAAAATTGCAACAGCTGGTTTAGCTGCGATACCGTCAGTCATGCTAACTACTTTATATTTCTTTCCCTTAAACTCTACTTCTTTACCAACGCTTCTTTCTGATGCAACCGGAATTAATTCCGTAACCGGAAAATTTCTTTCTGCAAGAACTTGTAACATTTTGGTCCCAACCAATCCTGTGGCACCCACTACTGCAACTTTCATTTTAACTGACTTTTGGTTTATTAATTAAAAAATAAAGCCTCCCGTTTTGGAAGGCCTCAAGCTTTTATATGATCACATACATAACGCCGTAAACCTTCCGCCTCAGGCGGATTGTTTCATTGTGCGTTTTGTATGTTTCCTATTTGTCATAACGAGTTGCAAAGATAGGTTTGCAAACTTTTCATCCCAAATATTTAAATGAATTTAATTGTGCTACTAACGTTTATTTGAGAGGGATTTATTAATTTGAAAGATGCTTTTGAGAACATTATACCTTCTCCTGTTCTTATTTCCTTTATACCTATCCGCACAGAACCGCTATGATGTTGTGATTGATGAAATAATGGCTGATCCCACACCACAAATAAGTTTACCATCAAACGAATGGATCGAATTAAAGAATGTTTCGGCGAATCCTATTAATCTTCAAAATTGGAGAATTGGTGATGCGACCGGTCAAAGCGGACCAATGCCGAATTTCGTTTTACAGCCTGATAGCTTTGTCATCGTTTGTACTGGCAGTGCTGTTACCGCCATGCAGGTTTATGGAAGAGTTATCTCTGTTACCAGTTTTCCTTCGCTTGATAACGATGGGGATCAACTTTTTTTAAAAAGCAATACCGGTTTAACTATTCATGCTGTCAGTTATTCTCTATCATGGTATCAAAATGCAGTAAAGAGTGATGGAGGATGGACATTGGAAATGATCGACACAAAAAACTCATGCGCTGGTATTAGTAACTGGAAAGCAAGTACAGATACGAGAGGTGGAAGTCCTGGAATAAGAAATGGTGTTGATGCAGTCAACAATGATCAATCAGCCCCATCAATAAAAAATGCTTATGCCATTGATAATTTGAATATTGTTCTTGTATTTGATGAGCCTGTTGATAGTTTAAAAGGAGCTACTGTTACTAATTATTCTATCGATGGCGGCCTGAGTATTCAATCTGCAATTTCAATTTCCCCATTATTTGATAAAGTGCAATTGAGATTGACAACTGCGATGCAGGCAAATACAGTTTATATCATCACAGCCAATAATGTCACAGACTGTAAGAACAATCCAATTGGCTCAAAAAATAAAGTGAAAGTCGGCTTACCGGTTGATGCCGCAATAATGGAAATGGTGGTCAATGAAATTTTATTTAATCCTAAAAGCGGTGGCAATGATTATGTGGAATTTTATAACCGAAGTAATAAAATTTTTGATGCAAATAAATTATACGTCGCCAATCGGAACAGCAGCGGTATTATAAGTTCAACAAGATTAATATCAACTATACCTTACTATATTTTTCCCGGCGATTATATTGTGACAACAGAAAGTGCCATTGATCTTTCACTCGATTATATGGTACAAAATCCGCATGCGGTATTTGTTGTTTCCTCAATGCCTTCTTTTCCTGATGATGAAGGTGATGTGATCTTATTAAATTCACAGGGTGCAGTTGTTGATGAAGTTAAATATAAAGACAATTGGCAATTTGCATTACTCGCGGATGCTAATGGCGTGTCATTAGAAAGGATTGATCCCGGTGGGATTTCACAGGAGGCTACTAACTGGCATTCGGCAGCATCAACAGCAGGTTTTGGAACACCCACTTATAAAAACTCGCAGTATAAACTATTACAAAGTATCAATGCTACTATTGAAATAACACCGAAAGTTTTTTCTCCCGATAATGATGGCCGTGATGACATTGCCGCTATTCAATACCAAACAACGGAACCAGGATATGTCGCCAACATTACTATTTATGATGCTAACGGAAGACCTGTTCGCAATCTTGTAAAAAATGCAACACTTGGTCTGCAGGGTTATTGGATATGGGATGGATTGGATGATAAAAGAGCAAAGCTGCCTGTCGGCTCGTATATTTTATTCACAGAAATTTATAATCTTAACGGTAAAAAAGAAATGTTTAAAAATGTAATAGTACTTGCACGCCAACTCAATTAACT
Source organism: Chitinophagaceae bacterium (assembly GCA_036374555.1). Taxonomy (GTDB): domain Bacteria; phylum Bacteroidota; class Bacteroidia; order Chitinophagales; family Chitinophagaceae; genus VBAS01. The sequence continues at coordinate 3,472 of DASUTO010000249.1, read as the reverse complement.
CTTATATTTTCACCAAAACAAATTTATTATGAAAAGAATGATCTTGACTCTCATTGTATTTACTTTCCTGGCTACGATAACAAATGCACAGACTGAAACTGAAAAAAAAGAAACTCCAAAAAAATTCATGCAGGTCACCACTATTGAATCGGTGATCGGCGGAGGCTTTGGCAGATCTAAAATGGTAATTACAAAAGAAGACGGCACACAGGAAGAACGAGACATGGAAAACCTGTTTAGCATGACGGGCATGAACATGAAAAATATCAAAAGCAATGAATCAGATATCCTGAAAGCATTAAAAACATATACAGACGAGGGTTGGAAAATTGAGCAGGTAACCCCGCTTACACTAAGTCCCGGCGAGAGAGGCACTGGCATTTTCATGACCCGCTACCTGCTGAGCAAAGCAGATGAAAAGAAAGCCTTTTAAATTTATTATCTTAAATAAAAGGCCTTTGCGAATGCAAAGGCTTCCGGTTCCATTTGATCAATCCCAATGATCATCGAGATTGATCTCAAACTTTGTCAATTCTTTAAATCGCTGGATGCGATTGTCGATATCTTCTCTCTTTAATTCTTTCAGTCTATTGGTGCCAAATTTCTCCACGCAAAAACTTGCCATTGCACTGCCAATAATGATCGCCGATTTCATATTCTCAAAACTAATATCTTTTGTACGGGCAAGATGCCCGATAAAGCCACCGGCGAATGTATCTCCTGCACCCGTTGGATCAAACACAACTTCAAGCGGCAGTGCAGGAGCAAAAAACACCTGGTCTTCATTAAACAATAAAGCGCCGTGCTCACCTTTTTTTATGATAAGATATTTGGGCCCCATTTCCATAATTGCTCTCGCGGCACTTACCAACGAATATTGACCGCTTAGCTGTCTTGCTTCTGCATCATTCACTAACAACACATCAATTTTTCTCAAAACCTTTTCAAGATCGGGCATCGCGGTATCCATCCAGAAATTCATTGTATCAAGCACTACCAGCTTTGGCTTGTTCTTTAATTGGTTAATAACCGATAACTGCACAGAGGGAAGCAAATTGCCCAGCATTAAAAACTCACAATCCTGGTAACTATCCGGTACTACGGGTCTGAAACTCCCCAGCACATTCAATTGTGTTTCTAATGTATCACGGGTATTCATATCAAGATGATAACGGCCGCTCCAGAAAAAAGATTTTTCATTTTCTTTAATCTGCAGGCCCTCCATCATCACACCCCTTGCTTCCAGCATTTTCAACTCTTCCCTTGGAAAATCGCCACCGACGACAGAGATCTGTTTTATCGGCCGTGTAAAATTGGAAGCACTCCATGCTATATAAGTAGCCGCACCACCAATTATTTTATCGCTTTTACCAAAGGGAGTTTCTATTGCATCAAAGGCCATGGAGCCAACAACTATAAGAGACATTCGTTCTTTATTTAAGATTTATGATTCCGGGTTTTAGATTTTTTTATTACCCTTTATTCCGTTTGGCGCAAACCTACAGGTTTTTAGGTTTACATTTTAAACTTACATTTGTTAATAGAACTTATCTTTGATTTATTATGAAAGCAACCAGGAAAAAAGCTTCTAAAAAAGAATTCATTCTGAAAAAAGCAGCGCAAATGTTCCGCGAAAAAGGATTTGCTGCAACTTCAATGCGTGATCTTGCTGAAACAGTTGGCATCGAAGCGGCCAGCTTGTATAATCACATTCGTTCCAAGAATGAAATGCTGGAAAGCATTTGCTTTGATGTTGCCAACCGCTATACCATTTTTATGGATGAGCTGGAGTCCGGCAGCCAGGGCACCATCAAAAAAATTGAAACGCTTCTACGTTTTCATATCAAGCAAATGATCGAGAATTTTGAGGAAGTGATCGTTTGTGATCGTGAATGGAAGCATCTTGATGAACCTTATCTTTCTAATTTTCATAATCAACGTCGCAGTTACCGCAAACGTTTTGCCGCCATTATAGAAGAAGGCATATCAAAAAATGAAATTAAAAAGATCGATGCTCCTACAGTCGTACTTATCATGCTGCATTCAGTAAATGGCATTGAAAGCTGGCACCGCTCCACTGCCAAGATCAGTGCAAAAGAACTGGAAGACAATATGGTTTTAATAATGATAGATGGATTGAGAAAATAAAATATGTCCATTCATTTTTACCCGCTTCGCATAAAAAAAATAAATAGGGAAACGGATCAGTGTGTTTCAGTGGAATTCGATATCCCTGAAAATTTAGCAGAAAGATTTCAGTTTAAGCAAGGCCAGAGTCTTACCATGCGAACGAACCTTGCAGGTGAAGAAGTGAGAAGAACTTATTCATTGTGCAGTTCGCCGCTTGATAAAAAATGGAAAGTAGCAATAAAAAGAGTGGAGGGTGGTTTGTTCTCTTCCTTTGCAAATGAAACCTTAAAAGAGGGTGATGAGCTGGATGTAATGGAACCGGTGGGCAAATTTTATACTGAGCTGGATCCAACCCATAAAAAAAATTATCTCGCATTTGCAGCCGGCAGCGGAATTACACCCGTTATTTCAATTATAAAAACAACTCTAAGGACAGAACCGCAAAGCAGTTTCACATTAGTATATGTAAACCGCAGCCGCAGTTCTATCATTTTTTTTGAAGAACTGGAAGGCTTAAAAAATAAATTCATTGACCGTTTTAATCTCATCAATATCCTGAGTCGGGAAAGAACGGAAGCCCCCATCAACTTTGGCAGACTGGATATCGGCAAGCTTACTGCACTAGAAAAGCTGATCGATTATAAAAAAATGGATGAGATATTTATTTGCGGTCCGGAGGAAATGATCTTTTGCGTAAAAAACTTTTTAGAACAAAAAGATATCAGCGAAAAAAAAATACATTTTGAATTATTTACTACGTCGGGGGAGAAAAAGAAGTCAGGAGTCAGGAGTCGGGAGTCAGGAATTAAGGCAGGGCCTTCAAGTAAGATCACAGTAAAAGTTGATGGTAGAAGTTTTGATTTTGATCTTTCTCTTAATAGCGACACAACAATTCTTGATGCGGCATTAAAATTAGGAGCCGATCTTCCTTTTGCCTGCAAAGGCGGTATGTGCTGCACCTGCAAAGCAAAATTATTGGAAGGTGAAGTGGAAATGGATGTGCATTGGGGATTGGAGCATGAAGAAGTGGAGCAAGGATATATTCTCACCTGTCAATCTCATCCCAAAACAGACAAAGTAGTTGTTGACTTCGATATCAAATGAAGATATATTGACAGGTGGCTGCAAATGGTAAATTATCTGTGTAGAAAAAATTACACAAACTAAACTTCAATCAACAAATTCTTAATTAGTAAAATTCCTGACACGATCTTTCGAACATCGTACAGTTTTTGCTGTTACCCAAGGTCGTCAACCAACCAACAGCTATGCAGGAATTACATGCTCTTGATAATTCGCAATTAATGGATCTATTAGCGAAGTATACTTCTGATTATACAAA
>DASUTO010000248.1:0-3923 GCA_036374555.1 Chitinophagaceae bacterium | reverse complement strand
ACCCTGCATTAAGCAGGGTTTAAATATTTAACAGGAAAATTTATTTGGCTGGAGGTGGTGGCGGCATCAATACTGCCTCCGGAATCACATTCTTAACGGGAGGTGTTGTTTTGAGGTAGGCAAAAATTGCTTTCAGTTCCTCTTCACTCATTTCGCATGCGGGCATCATGGACATGGGCGGCATTAGTGGCCTCGTGTTTTCAAGCCCCATCCATTTTTTCTCACGTAACGCCTTAATAAATTGCTCTTCTTTCCAACCTCCGAGACCTGTAGAATCTGATGTAAGGTTCGGCGCATAAGTTACTCCCCATGGCCCTGTCCAGGCGGTGAATGACGACGTAACAATGAGATTTTTTTTAGCAGCCTCTTTCGCATCAAAATCGGCAGCTGGCGCTTGTGCCGGATGTCCCGAAAGCATCAGGCTCATATCATTCTCTGGACCATGGGCTCCCATTTTTTTGGGTGTGTGACAGTCATTACATCCGCCAATAAAGACAAGACGCTCACCCCATTTTACCTGGCTATCAAAGCCACCAAATTGGGCCACGGTGGGTTTTACTTCGCTGGTTTCTTCTTTTTTTTCATCTGTACATTGCGTGGAGATCAAAGCAACAGCAATAAGCATAATTGCTGTGGTGGAAATTCGTTTCATGATGTTTTGTTTTGGTTTACGTTTTAGAGCTAAAAGCTACATATTTATTTTTAACCCGGTAAAAAAAATTAATCCACATATTTTGAAAAGGTTGATTGAATATGGTGTTTCATACCCCGGCCGCTATCGCTAAAATAAAAATGAACATTCGGTCAATAAGCATTATCTTCGCACTTCAAATTTGAGTTCTAGTTTTTGGTAAGTAAATGATTTTTTCTGCTAAGCGTTAATCTGCTAAATAGTTAGTCTTCTTTCCAGTACTCGTTTCTCAGATCATTATTAATTTAAATTGTAAAAGTAAATGAACATTTATGTTTCAAACTTAAGCTTCAACGTACAAGATGAAGACTTAAAAAGTTATTTTGCTGATTACGGAGAAGTGACATCAGCTAAAGTTATTAACGACAAGGAAACTGGCCGCAGTCGCGGTTTTGGCTTTGTTGAAATGTCTGATGATGCAGCTGCTCAAAAGGCAATTGCTGAATTAGATGGCGCTACCGTTGATGGTCGTGCGATTAAAGTAAGTGTTGCAAAGCCTCGTGAAGAAAGAAGTGGTGGCAACAACAATCGTCGTTCCTTTTCCAATAGCAACAGCCGTTGGTAATCTGGCAACCTGATTAAAAGAAAAGTCCCGTCTCGCCTCAGGCCCGACAGGACTTTTTTCATGCTCTTTTCTTTGCAACAGGTTTTTTCTTTCCCTTGCTTTTTAAGGCATTATCAATTGCTTTACTGAGGTTGTCAAACGTCGGTTTTACTCCAAGGGGCTCATCATTGATAAAAAATGCTGGCAACTCCTTTACTCCTTTTCCAATTCCCTCTTTAATATCATCCTGCACCTGCCAACCGTACGTTCCGTTAACAAGGTTATCAAGAAAATTCTTATCACTGATCCCTGCTTCGCGGCTATAAAGTTTCAAACTTGTTGTCCCAAGATTCCTCCTGTTATGAAACAAAATATTATGCATTTCCCAGAACTTGCCGGTTTGACCCGCAGCAACTGCAGATTCACTTGCTTTTAAACTACGCTGGTGAATTTTTGTAAGCGGAAAATGTCTGAATTGAAACCTGATCTTTCCTTCATACTTTTCTAATATCTGCTTCACTACTTCATTTGCTTTTGCGCATTCTTCACTTTCGTATTCGCCCCATTCCATTAGTGTCACAGATGCTTTTTCATTTCCTACCCACATTTCCGTAGGCTTAATAATAATTACTATTTCTTTTGGTGCTGGCATTTTGATTTACTCCTGCCCGTTTATTACGGGGTTATTTATTTTAATGTTGATTTTTTTTCTTGTGGTTTTGCTGATGGCTTGCCATTTTCTTCATTTCTGAAGACAACTGTATTGTCAAACACATCCACCAAAACCGGTCTTGATTTATCTATATCTCCGGCCAATATACGTCTACTAAGTGTATTCACAATTTCCTTTTGTATTAAACGCTTCAAAGGCCGTGCACCGAATTGAGGATCAAAGCCTTGCTCAGCCAAAAATTCTAAAGCATAGTCGCTGAAATTGAGCTGAATTCCACTTTCGGCCACCAGTTTTTTCAGGTTTTCCAATTGGATTTTTACGATACCAACGATCTCTTTTTTGAGCAAAGGCTGGAACATGATGATCTCATCAACCCTATTCAAAAATTCCGGACGAATAGTTTGGCGCAGCAAAGCCATCACTTCAATTTTTGCTTTCTCAGTTGCTTCTTCCACGTTCTTTTCCGTTACATTCTCAAATGCATCCTGGATGATGCTGCTACCAATATTGCTTGTCATGATGATGATCGTATTCTTAAAATTCACCACCCGACCTTTATTATCAGTTAATCTTCCATCATCCAGTACCTGCAATAAAACATTCCAAACATCAGGATTTGCCTTTTCAATTTCATCCAATAACACAACACTGTAAGGTTTTCTGCGAACTGCTTCCGTTAACTGACCACCTTCATCATAACCAACATAACCCGGAGGTGCGCCAACTAAACGACTCACCGTATGTTTCTCCTGGTATTCACTCATATCAATTCGCGTCATCATACTTTCGTCATCAAATAAATATTCTGCTAATGCTTTTGCCAATTCCGTTTTACCAACACCAGTTGTTCCAAGAAAAATAAATGAGCCAATTGGTTTTTTAGGATCCTGTAAACCTGCACGACTTCTCCTTATTGCATCTGCCACTGCAGTGATCGCTTCTTCTTGTCCAACAATTCTTTCATGTAAATGTTCTTCAAGATGCAATAATTTTTCTTTATCGCTTTGTAACATCTTGGTAACAGGGATGCCGGTTGATTTAGCAACACTCTCTGCAATATCTTCTGCATCTACTTCTTCTTTTAAAAGACGTTTTTCTCCACTTGTCTCCAATTGCTTGCTCAATTCCTCAATGATCTTTTCCTGTTCTTTTATTTTTCCGTACCTGATCTCAGCCACTTTTCCATAATCTCCTTCTCTTTCTAATCTTTCGGCTAATGTTTTCAGGTTTTCAATTTCGGCTTTTGCATTCTGAACCTTCTCTACTAATTCTTTTTCCTCTCTCCATTTTGCTTTCAGCGTATCTCTTTCTACCGAAAGATTTCCTATCTCTGTATTTAAATCTTTTAATTTAAAATCATCATTTTCCCTTTTAATAGCTTCTCTTTCAATTTCTAATTGGCGGATCTGTCTTTCTAATCTGTCAAGTTCTTCTGGCATTGAATTCATTTCAAGACGAAGCTTCGCCGCGCTTTCATCAATCAGGTCAATTGCTTTATCTGGGAGGAAACGATCAGTAATATAGCGATGTGATAATTCTACCGCCGCAATGATGGCTTCATCTTTAATGCGAACATGATGATGTGTTTCATAACGGTCTTTCAAACCACGCAAAATCGAGATCGCATCTTCTACCGAAGGTTCATCAATTAATATTTTCTGAAAACGTCTTTCAAGTGCTTTATCTTTTTCAAAAAATTTCTGGTACTCATTTAATGTGGTCGCACCAACCGCTCTCAAATCGCCCTTTGCCAAGGCAGGTTTTAAAATATTAGCAGCATCCATTGCTCCTTCACCGCCACCGGCACCAACGAGTGTATGAATTTCATCGATAAATAGAATAATTTCTCCATTACTGTTGCCCACTTCTTTTACTACTGCCTTCAACCTCTCTTCAAATTCACCTTTATATTTTGCACCAGCGATCAGCAATCCCATATCCAACGCATAAATGATCTTTGATTTTAAGTTTTCTGGCACATCGCCATTTACAATACGATGGGCAATGCCTTCAGC
>DASUTO010000247.1:0-5598 GCA_036374555.1 Chitinophagaceae bacterium | reverse complement strand
CCGTGATCTTTTTTGGCGTCATTACACTCGGAACAATTGTAGTTACAAGAGTGCAGAAACTGGATATCAGTCTTGCATTCCTGTTAACCTTTATTGGTTTGCTTTTCTGGCGACAAGTTTATGTACTTGGCTGGCCTATGGATCATTTCATTCATTCATTTAGCACGGGCAGTTTGTTACTCTTCACATTTTTCATGATCAGTGACCCAAGAACATCACCCAATCATCCTGTAGCCAGAATTATCTGGGCGGTACTTATTGCAGCAGTTTCATTTTATCTCGCTGCGTTCAAATGGAAATACAATACGATAATCTGGGTGCTGGTGGCAGCCGCTCCATTAGTGCCATTGCTTGATAGGATCTTTAAAGCAAAAGAATTTCACTGGACCACGTCAATCATTCAATTCAATTTTATTAATAAATTAAAACAAGTAGTCATGAAGCCGGTAATGAAAAAAGGCGCTGCAATAATCATATTGTCAGCAATGATGACACATGAAGCTGCAGCTTTCTGCGGGTTTTATGTAAGCAAAGCAGATGGTACATTAAAAAACAAAACCTCCCAGGTAATCCTTGTGAGAGATGGCAACCGAAATGTGATCACTATGTATAATGATTTCAAGGGAAATCTAAAAGATTTTGCCATGGTAGTTCCTGTCCCGGTTGTGTTGGCCAAAAAGGATATTAAAGTCGTGGATCAATCCATTTTTAATACATTGAATGAATACAGTAAACCAAGATTGGTAGAATATTATGATCAGAATCCTTGTGCAAATTATAACTACGATAAAGCATTGCAGGGAAGGGTGCCGGGTGTAATGAATGAAGTAGTAGTACGGGGATATAGTTCAATGCAAAAAAAAGATCTTGGAGTAAAAGTTGAAGCCAAATACCTTGTTGGCGAATATGACATCCTTATTCTTTCCGCAAAAGAATCGTCAGGTTTAAAAACATGGCTGGAAGAAAACGATTATAAAATCCCTGCTGGCGCTGACGAAGTGTTAGAGCCTTACATAAAAAGCAACTTGAAATTCTTTGTAGTAAAAGTAAATGAAGCAGAAAAGAAAAAACTTCCGGGAAATTTTTTACGTCCAATTCAAATCAGATTTACATCCCCAAAATTTATGTTGCCCATTCGTCTCGGTATGGCCAATGCTGATGGCGACCAGGATATGATCGTGTATGCTTTTACAAAAAAAGGAAGAATAGAAACCACTAATTACAGAACGCTATCACTTCCGACAGGAAAAAATATTCCGTTGTTTGTAAAAAATAATTTTGGAAACTTTTATGCAAATCTTTTCCAGAATCAATGGGATAAAGAAGGTAAGGCGCTTGCCATGTTAGAATATGCATGGGATGTGAGTCCAAAGAACTATGTGAAATGCGATCCTTGCGTGGCAACGGCGCCTTCAACCCAAGACCTGGTACAGTCAGGTGTCTGGTGGATCAATCGCGACTGGACAAATTATGACGATGTATGGGATGATGACAATTATTCAGACAATGTTTATTTCACAAGGTTACATGTACGTTATAATCGTAAATCATTTCCACAAGACCTGATGTTCCAGGTGACGCCCAATACTGATAATTACCAGGCAAGGTATGTGGTCACTCATCCTGCCACCGGTGATTTTAATTGTGAAGCTGGAAAAAAATATTTGAAGGAATTAAAACAACGCAGGGCAGATGAATTGGAAATGCTTACTTACCTGACGGGTAAAGATTATAGTGATTGGGATGTAGTATCGGAACAACCAGGAGAAAAGTATGTTCCGAAAGAAGCATCCTATGCATCTATCGCACCTTCCATTCAAAACAAGCCTGAAAGAGACAATGGAATTTTGTACGCAACTTTTGGCGTGGCTGGGTTGATCTTTCTCACTGGTTTGAGACGAAAGACAAAGAGTAGTTGACATTTGAAAAATTAAGAGCTTGCAAGAACAAGCTCTTAATTTTTATTTTGCTTTTGCAAACAACCTTTCCTTCATTTTTTTATCGTGGCCATAAACATCTTCGCGGAAATTTAATTTACCATCCCTGTCAACCCAGGCTGTAAAATATCCAATAAAAACCGGGATGGGTTCTTTTATGCTATAGTATTGTTCTTTACCCGCATTCATTGCCCTTGTTATTTTTACTGAATCCCAGTTAGCATCGTTGCGCAAAAGAAATTGAGCTAGTTTTTTGGGTTCACTTACCCGGATGCATCCATGACTGAATGTTCTCTTCTGCTCACGAAAAAGGCTTTTTGATGGAGTGTCATGCAGGTAAATGCTATAGTTATTAGGAAACAAAAATTTAACCTGCCCGAGTGAATTCCATGGCCCCGGTTTTTGCCTTACACTGTTTCCGTTCCACTCCATGTGATGCCTCGCTAAGTAATTTTTATTCCTGGCTATGCCCGGCAATACTTCATTTTTTAAAATTGAAGAAGGAACATTCCAGTATGGACTGAATACCACATGCTTTAAATTACCAGTAAAAATTACTGTGTTATTTGCGGTACTGCCCACTACCACATTTGCACTCCAGCTATACTGCCCTTTATCATAAACATGTAATCGAAACTCCGGTATATTCACAAGCAGGTAATCAGTGGATGGTGTAGCAGGTACCCAACGAATCCGTTCCATATTTATTAATAATTGCTGCAAACGGTCTTGAATTGGTCGATTCATTTCATTCAGGAGAGCAGTGGTGATGATACCATCTTCTTTGAGCCCATAACGCTTTTCAAAACTTTTTACCCCCTCTTCTAATTCTTTTGTAAAAATTGGGGTTGTGTCTTCTTTGATCAAATCACCTGTTAGAAATAATCTTTTTTTAATTAGCGGTAATACCGCCGAACTATCATTTAGCTTATAGTTTTTCTTATCTGCTTTTATAAATGACCAGCTACCATTTCTTTCGATCTCATAATACTTAAGAAGATAGTTTTTTAATAAATCATACTGCCGGTTTACTGGTTCAAGCTCCTTTAAATTTTTACCCTTGCGGGACAATACAGAATCAAGCAAAGCAGAAGGGTCAATTTTTTTTCGGGGGATAAACCAATCTAATTCCTGTGCATCAAGCTGGCTACTTCCCTGGTAGGCTCTCCGGGTATACCGGAAAAACTGTGCTGTCAAAAGTAGCTCGGCGTTTAATACAATGCTATCATGTATGCGATAATTAAAATTCCCATTTAATAACGAATCATACAACTGTTCCAAAAAAGGATTTTTTAAAGCAGTATCCTGTGAATAATTGATATAATCATTATAAGCGTCATGAAAGGAAGAAGCATAGTCTGCCATACCCTCATTAAAAAACCAGGCAAACTGATAATTCCGGGCATTATAAAAGTTCCGGATCCTTTTTTTAAGTGAATCATGCATTTGGCGCCTTGAAATAAATCTTTCCATTTGTGTGCTGTCAAAAAACGATTCGGTATAGGAAGTCCCCAATTTGATCGAGGTATCCCTCGTTGTCATTTGAGCCTGTGCTTCATTACCGGTTTGTTTGCAGCTATAAAAGATTATTATCAGTACTAGGATAAAAAGAATTTGCAGTTTCATATATAAACCCGGTTTTCACTGTAAATTAATTCAAATACAAGATGTAATGGGTGACCGAATTAAAAATAAACGGAAAGATTTTACTTCCCTTTTTCGGGTTATCTTGCACTCCCAAATTTTAAATTTTTATGGAGTACAGTAAACTTGTTGCGGTTACCGGTCTTCCCGGGTTATTTGAACTCATCAGCAGTCGCGGAGATGGCGGCGTTGTCCGTTCACTTGATGACAATAAGACCCAGTTCATTTCCGGCCGTGTGCATAATTTTTCTCATCTAGAAAGTATCGAGGTTTATACACAAAGAGAAAATGTGAACCTGGTGGACGTGTTTAATGCCATGGAAAAAGATGGCGGTTCTTTACCGGATGCAAAGAACAATGATGCGGTAAAAAAGTATTTTGAAAAAGTTTATCCGGAAATGGATTTTGATAGAGTATACAGCAGTGATATGAAGAAGATGGTGAAATGGTTTGAATCATTGAAAAAACATAAAATAGAAATAAAACTTTCTGAGCTGCCTGAAGAAACAGAAGAGACTGTTGAAGAAACTAAGGAAGAATCAGTCCCCGAAGAGAAGCCAAAGAAAAAGAGAGCTACTAAAAAGAAATCCGAATAAAATAGATTAACGATAGTTTGCCGATATGCAAATGAAAGTGGTACTTAATTTGCACATTGGCAATTTTGCAAATTTTACATTATGTACTCTGCCGAAATAAAAAAACTCCCCCGTCATTTTTTGCCAAAAGATTTTAGAGTTACTACCTGGGAAAAACTTGAACCCTTTTTCATTGACCTTCTTGAAAGAAAAATAAATTCAAAAAAAGACCTGGAACAATGGCTCAAAGACATAAGTGAACTGGAAGCCGTTTTAAGTGAAGATGGTTGCTGGCGGCAAATAAGAATGACATGTGATACCGAGAATAAAGAGCTGGAGGATGCATTTACTTTTTTTATGATGGAAATTCAGCCGAAGGCACAACCTTATGCTGACAAACTGAATAAAAAACTGATCAGCTCTCCTTTTATAAAAGAGCTCGATCAACAAAAGTTTTTTACTTACCTGCGTACTGTAAAAAAGAACATTGATCTTTTCCGCGAAGAGAATATTCCCATACTTGCTGAGATGAATGTGATGCAACAGCAATACGGCATTATTGCCGGTAAAATGACAATTGAAGTGGATGGTAAAGAATATACATTACAACAAGCTTCGAAATTTCTTGAAAATAATGACAGGAAACTAAGAGAGTCGGTATACAGAAAGGTGGGGGAAAGACGATTAAAAGATAAAGAAAGTCTCAACAAACTATTTTCATCCCTTGTGGAAAAGCGTCATCGTATTGCGTTAAATGCAGGCTTTGCCAATTTTCGAGATTATAAGTTTGCAGAGATGGGTCGTTTTGATTACAAACCCGAAGATTGTTTTCAATTTCACCAGGCAGTAAAAGAAAAAATACTCCCGCTTGTAAATGAGATCTATGAAAGGAAGAAGAAAAGACTTGGTGTAGATACGTTACGGCCCTGGGATCTCGAAGCTCATCCGGCAGATGAAAAAGCATTGAACCCTTTTAAAACGGGAGACGAGCTTGTTGAAAAGTCGATCGCCTGCTTTAATGAGCTAAAACCGTTTTTTGGTGATTGCCTGAATAAAATGAAGGCAATGGGCCATCTTGACCTTGACAGCAGGAAGGGAAAAGCCCCCGGCGGATACAATTGCCCATTAGCTGAAAGTGGCGCTCCTTTTATTTTCATGAATGCGGCCGGACAAATGGATGATGTAACAACGATGGTACATGAGGGCGGTCATGCTGTTCATTCATTCCTTGCTCACGATCTTGAATTGACAGCTTTTAAAGAATACCCGATGGAGATCGCAGAAGTGGCAAGTATGGCTATGGAGCTTTTCTCTATGGATTACTGGCATGTTTTTTTTGAATCTGAAGAAGAATTGAAACAGGCCAAAGAGCATCAGCTTGAAAGAGTGATCACTATTTTTCCATGGATCGCTACTATTGATAAATTCCAGCATTGGCTGTA
>DASUTO010000246.1:0-9424 GCA_036374555.1 Chitinophagaceae bacterium | reverse complement strand
TTCCGTCCTTTTTTTTTTTGAATTTAAAAACAACGCTATGCTCGAAATCATTGCCTTGATCTTTTTAACCCGCAGCATTGGAAATCTTGCCGAAAGAAAAGGTTTGAAAAAAGGTTGGTGGAAGTTTTATGCGGTGATCGCCTGGTTTGGTGCTGAATTTTTAGGAGCTGTAGTTGGTATTCTTATTTTAAGAACAGAAGATGTATTACCCGTTTTGCCTTTTGCATGGGCTTTTGCCATTGGCAGCTACTTTGTATTAAAAGCATATTTATCCAGGAAACCTGATGTAGTTGACCCGGCTTTTGAGTTTGAGGGGCAGCATCAACAACAGCAATAGATGGACATATTCATTTCCGCTCATAATAAAAAAGCAGAATGACCATCAATGATCATTCTGCTGAATAAAGAAATTCTTCAAAGTCTTATTTAGTTCCGCTCGTATCTTTTGGCATCTGCGGCATCATTTTCATCATATCAGCCATTGACAAAAAACCCCAGTGGTCAGTAATTTTTCCATCAGCGCCGTGTTTGCACACCTCTACCGATTCCATATTTCCCTTATCTCCGGCTTTCATTTTCATCATAGGGTCGTCCGTTTTTTGGGTCCAGCTTTGTTTTATCCATACCATTGAATAATCATCATCTGCAAGTCCTTTAACGACCTCATTTTTTACGTCAGTCATTGTGCTACCCATTTGTGCAAACATAGCCTTCAGGTTGTCCAGGCCTTTTACTTCTCCCGTTGGCCCCGTATGATCAACACCATCAGCCGCGATATAATCGCCGGCTTTGCTGTAGTCACCCATCTCGAACATGTTGATCACAGCCTTGAGATTTTCCAGGTTCTTGTGGGCTTTTTCGCTTGTGCCGTCTTCATGAGCGGCGTTATTGGTGCAGGTTACCAGGCAACTTAAAATAACCGCAGATAAAGCGAATGCTAATTTTTTCATGTGCAATTGGTTTTAATTAAAAAAATTAATGAATAATATTTCAAAGGCTACGGCCTTCAATCGTGAAAGAAGAATATAATTTTTAAAGGGAGGATAGTTGGTTCTACGTTGGGGATATAAAGCTATCAATTTTGTTTCAAAAAAAACAAGTAATCTTTATTGCGGTTGCCTCTTATTTAATCGTTACTGCATTTTATTTCATTAATTTAGGAGCATGGAAATAGAGATCTTCACACTCTGCGATTTTGCACAGGATAATAATAGCAAGTTAACTGTAGTCGGAACATTTGATTCTATACACGCTAAACAGTTCCCATTTGTACAGGCAAATTTTTCTGTAGCATGCAGGCTACGGTTCTCTGAAAAAGAAACCGGTGCCCATGATATGCGGTTACGATTTACTGATGGAAGTAAGAAAGAGTTTATAAAGCCGATAGAAGGCCAGATGAATATTGCGAAACCATTAAATGGACAATACTCTGCCGTTAATCTTGTTTTCAATTTTAATCAAATAAAATTTGAGAAAGCAGGCCGCTATTCATTTGAACTTTTTATTGATGATGAATGGACATCAGGATTGCCGTTGTTTATAAACCAGGTAAAATAAAAACTGTTGAGTGTTTGTCACCCTGAGTCTGTCGAGTTGTTTGTCACCCTGAGCCATCCTGAGCTTGTCGAAGGACGAAGGGTGGCTGAGGATAAGTACAAAAGCCCCATCATGGCTTCGGCAAGCTCAGCCTGACACCCCCTTAGTTGAATCATTTTTAAGCTTAATATTTGATCTCGATTTAGAAAGTTCTTTTAGCTTATCAAAATTCTGTGCTATCAATGCTTGTTTCTTTTTTCTTGACCAACCTTTAATTTGTTTTTCTCTTGCTATTGCCTGGTTGACATCCGTGAAAATTTCAAAGTATTTTAATTCAACCGGGCTGCGGGAATAAGTGTAAGAGTTTTCATCATGTCCAGTATTGTGTTGCCACAATCTTTTTTCAAGATCATTAGTTATACCAATATAATAACTCCAGTCCTTGCATTCAACAATGTAAACGATATATGTATGTTCGATTTTCATTGCATGTTGAAGATAATTTTAATTATTTAAGAGATTACTTATTTCGTAAACAAGCGTACCATAAAACTTATTCAATGCAAGCATTATATTTAACGTCTTCTGTTATTCATTGCAAATCAATAAACACCCGGGGTAACCCATTTTCCCAATGATATTTTTAAAATAAAATTATTTTCTGCTAAGTGATTGTATTTGAAAAATCAATGCCTATAGCAAACAATTTTTTATAAAATTACTTCTTCATTCATTTGTATAATAAGCGGTTCATTCGTATATTTGCATCTCAAAACTGAGCAAGAAATAAACAACTACAAAGAACGTAACCTAACCAGTCCTATTTAAATTTCCTGGTTTTAATTACTTCCCAGCTCAGACGATTGTTAACCGACAGATTAAAAAAAGGAGAGTATTATGAAGAGCATTATTATGCCCGTACATGAACAATTAGACGAAAAAACAAAAGATCAATTGTTCAACGAAGTAAAAGAAACAGTGGCGAAAGCCGTCCCGGTAACTATCGGGATAAAAGATCAGAAAAAGAACACATTTACCGTGCAGGATATGTGGAACAGGCAACGACAAGCAAAGTCAGCCAGTGACATGATGCGCAGATGGAACCTTAACTGATGAAAACTAAAAACCCGGCCTCGGCCGGGTTTTTTTATAAGCAATTAGTTAGTCGTCGTGTCGGTACCAGGTGAAGATAAAATCTTTACATTATTCTTAATGCCTTAACGAATGATGTACAAACAAACGGAAGTATCAGTGTAAGCCATTCCCAATGACTATAGATCGCAAAAATCAGTCCGGCTGTTGACGCAATAAATATGACCCACCAGATCATCGTCGAATTCTTTTGTTGCTCCATTCGTTAAAATTTGTTGACGCAAAGATAGGGGAGCGGAATTAATTTAGGATTTTAGATTGCAGATTTCAGATTTTTCTTTTTAAACATTGAACCCACTAGGATGGTAAGTGCAAAAACTGCTCCGGTCAAAGCTACTATCCACTTACAATAGACAACGACATGATAAAAGCCAAACTCATCACCGATCACCGGGCTCTTTAGCCATTTCAGTAAATAGTAATTCTCTATAATATCAAAGGTCCAACCGAAGATCTGCAGGAAAGCAAGGATGAATAATATTCTTTTTAAGTTTTTACCAGCCACTTTTGCGGAGGCCATCATACAAAGACAAGCAATACCCGGGTAGCAACCAGCCATAAAAATAAAGTCGAAACTTAAATGATACCCAAGAATGGTTTTCACTTTATCATTGATCCCGGAGAATATCTCAACTATCTTTTCTTTGGGATAAAACAGTTCTAATCCAAATATTGAGATCTTCTCATTATTATAAAGGAGGTCGCTCTCCATCCATTTCATGGCAAAGGCCCCGGCAATGAACAGCCCAAGACAGAAAAGAAATAATCTTTGCCAGCGGGAAAAATCATTTTTCATGATCGTTGTTTAAAATGTTTGCGTAGTCTTGCTAAAAATCGCTTTTTTAAATGAAGTTTTTCATTACTTTCGTTCAATGTGTCAATAGGACACAGCTTAAGGAATGATTTAGCAGGCTCTTATTAGATAGCTTAATGATTGATTGTCTGCTTGCCTGACTAATTTATGAGAATACAATTTTATTTGCGTTTCAAGACTTCTTTTGGCCAATCATTGTGGATTAGCGATAATGGGGAGTTAGGCACTGACCTCATCAAAGGAGCTATTCCAATGGTCTATTTGAACGATGAATTTTGGTTTGCCGAGATCAAGATCCAGAAAGAAGAAGCTCCCTCGTTTCATTATAAATATATCCTTCGTCACGAAGATGGCGAGATCGTTCCCGAGTTTGGTAAAGATCGCTTGATAGATGTGCCGAAACATGGGGTAAAAGAAGTACAGTTGATTGACACCTGGAACCATGCAGGTGAATATGAAAATGCTTTTTATTCCACTCCATTTGCAGACATATTATTAAAAACACCGGCTTCAAAATCATCGGGAAAGTCTCCAAAGGAGTCCGCCGACGGGCGGACAAAAGATAAATTCACGCATATTTTTAAAATAAAAGCTCCATTGCTTAAAAACAATGAATGCGTTTGTGTTGGTGGAAGCGGAAAGGAGATGGGTGAGTGGCAAATGGTAAAACCTGTTCTATTAAAAAAAGAGAAAAACTGGTGGAGTTGTAAACTTGATCTTACGGATGAAGTTTTTCCGTTGGCATATAAATATGGTATCTATAACAAAAAAGAAAAACGCTTTACACATTTTGAAGATGGTGATAACAGGATCGTATTTGCTGAACCCGAAAAAAAGAAACTAACTATTCTGCATGATGGGTTTATTCATTTACCTAATAACACGTGGAAAGGTGCGGGTGTAGCAATTCCTGTTTTTAGCTTACGCAGTAAAAAAAGTTTCGGCGTTGGGGAGTTCAATGATCTGAAACTGTTGGCAGATTGGGCTAAAACTACCGGTTTGCGACTTATACAGATATTACCCGTAAATGATACGATCGCTAATCACACATGGTCCGATTCATATCCGTATGCTGCTATTTCAGCATTTGCATTGCATCCGCTTTATATTAATCTTGAAAAAGCAGCTGGTAAATCGAATACTCCAAAGATCAAAGGACTTTCAGAAAAACAACTGGAGCTGAACAAACTGGCCTATGTAGATTATGTGGAAGTGGTCAAAACAAAGCTCGAAGTGCTGAATGATATTTTCAGTACTACTTCCAGCGAGTTTTTTGATGACGAAGAGTATAAAGAATTCTTTTCGGAAAATAAGTATTGGCTGGTGCCTTATGCCGCTTTTTGTTATTTGCGTGATAAATATCAGACATCTGATTTCAGTAACTGGGAAAGTTTTTCTGTTTATAATAAAAAAGCGATTGAAAAACTTTCCGCAAAAAATTCTTCTGCATACAAAGCGATCTCATTTCACTATTTTGTACAGTTTCACTTGCACAAACAATTAAAGGAAGCAGTTGATTACGGTCATAAAAAAGGAATTGTTTTCAAAGGCGATATTCCGATCGGTGTTTATCGTTATGGATGTGATACATGGGTTGATCCTGAATTATACAATCTGGATTTCCAGGCAGGGGCGCCGCCCGACGATTTTGCGGTCAAGGGCCAGAACTGGGGTTTTCCAACTTACAACTGGAAAAAAATGCAGGAAGATCATTTTGAATGGTGGCGCAAGCGATTTGAACAAATGAGTAATTACTTCGATGCATTCCGGATAGA
Organism: Chitinophagaceae bacterium; assembly: GCA_036374555.1. Classification (GTDB taxonomy): domain Bacteria; phylum Bacteroidota; class Bacteroidia; order Chitinophagales; family Chitinophagaceae; genus VBAS01. The sequence continues at coordinate 4,147 of DASUTO010000246.1, read as the reverse complement.
TCATATACTTGGATTTTTTCGAATATGGAGCATTCCGATTGACGCAGTGGAAGGGATCATGGGACATTTTGTGCCGGCAATACCTGTGTATCTGAACGAATTTGGCGAAAAAGGAATGTGGTTTGATCATGAACGCCTTTGCAAACCATTTATCAACGATGGTGTACTTGACGAGATATTCGGAAACTATTCAGGAAAAATAAAAGCAGATTTTCTTATTAGAAAGGAATATGGCTTGTATGATCTGAAACCGGAATATGCTACACAAAGAAAAGTGGAATCCTATATCGCCACATTGGAAGAAGACGAGGATAATGAAAGATTAAAGGCCGGCTTATTCGATCTGATCTCAAATGTTATTTTATTTGAGCAGCCAGGTACAGAAGGAAAACAATTTCATTTCAGGATCGGTGCTGATAAAACCATTTCGTTCCGTTACCTTGATAACGAACAAAAGAGAAAGTTATACGACCTCTACGACAATTATTTTTTCAAAAGACAGGATGATTTTTGGATGAAAGAAGCAATGCACAAGCTTCCTTATCTGAAACGTGCTACTAACATGCTTATTTGCGGTGAAGATCTTGGAATGGTGCCGCATTGTGTACCGGATGTAATGGAGCAATTGGGTATTTTAAGTTTGGAGATCCAACGCATGCCAAAGAAGTCGGGATCAGAATTTTTCTATCCTGCTGAAGCGCCATATTTATCAGTCATCACTCCCTCAACTCATGATATGAGTACTATCCGCGGCTGGTGGGAAGAAGACAGGACAAAAATAACTTCCTTCTATCATCATGCACTTGGGCATTATGGGGAACCCCCGGTTTATTGCGAATCATGGGTAAATCGGGCAATCATTATTCAGCATTTATATTCACCGGGGATGTGGAGCATTTTCCAGCTGCAGGATATTCTTGGTATGAGTGATAAGCTGCGGAGAGAAGATCCAAATGAAGAAAGGATAAATGTTCCAGCGGATCCGAATAATGAATGGAAATACAGAATGCATATATTACTCGAAGATCTCATTAATGAAAATGAATTTAATGAAGAGCTCGGTGACTATATTAAAAGCAGCGGAAGATAAAGTATAAAGTTTCCAATCCTATATTTGATGCATGAAAGTGAATTACTACAAATTCAATCTTCCCTTTCGTTACCCGTTTACAATTTCCCGCGGCACAAAAACACATCAACCAACTTTGGTAGTTGAGCTGGAACACTTCGGGAAAAGGGGATATGGCGAAGCACCCTCGATAAAATATTACGATATCACAGTTGAGCAAATGATCGATGAGTTGGAAAAGAAAAAACCATTTGTTGAAAAATTTGCTTTTACGGAACCCGAACGATACTGGCATTATTTGCATCATCTGATGCCGAAAAATCCATTTCTTGTTTGTGCATTGGATATTGCTGCATGGGATCTATATGGCAAAATGAAAGGCAAGCCGCTTTACAAACTTTGGAATTTAGATATTTCCAAAAACCCGGTAACAGATTATACAATTGGAATTGATGCCATCGATAAGATGGTAGAAAAGATGAAAGAAAAACCCTGGCCGGTCTATAAAGTGAAAGTGGGAACGGAGAATGATATTGAAATGGTAAAAGCATTAAGACAAAATACAGAATCAATTCTGCGTGTTGATGCAAATGCCGGTTGGACTACTGAGCAAGCAATGCAAAAAATCCCATTATTAAAAGAGTTAGGAGTGGAGTTGATCGAGCAACCTCTGGCAAGAGATAATTGGGAGGGAATGAAAATTCTTTATAAAGAATCTCCATTACCATTGTTTGCTGATGAAAGTTGTGCTTTGGAAGACGAAGTGGAGAAATGTCATGGATTTTTTCATGGCATAAATATTAAGCTAACTAAATGCAGCGGTATAACACCGGCAAGAAGAATGATCAAAAAAGCAAGAGAGTTAAATATGCAGGTGATGATCGGCTGCATGAATGAAACTACAATTGGCACGGCGGCTATCGCACATTTATTGCCATTGCTTGATCATGTTGACATGGATGGGCCACTGCTATTGTCTGCGGATGTTGCAACAGGAATTTCCTATAATGAAGGAAAAATTATTTACTCTGAACAGCCGGGTCTAGGCATTAGCTTCAATGGCTGATTAATTCCAATTCATAGATAATTTTAAGAAGGAAGAAGCGTTATAGTGCTAGCAAATTCTTATTTGCTTAAAATCCATTATCTATGAAAAGCGGAACCAACCACCTGCTGGCAATTATATTTTGCCTTTTCTGCGCTAGCATCAATTCATGGTCGCAAAACGATAACAAAGGAACCTATCTCGGCCTCTTTGTTGGAAAAATGAATTACCAGGGTGATCTTAATCCAAACAGCTTCACATTTTCACATTCAAAAGCTACGCTCGGAATCAATGTACGTCAATCATTAAACAGGTGGATCTCATTAAAAGGAGGTTTTGCAATTGGCCATATTGATGCGGCTGATCGTTATAATCGTGATTATTTAAAACCACGTAACCTTAGTTTTAATACAACGATCAAAGAAGCTTCGCTGAGCATGGAAACATCTTTGCTTGATCTTTCAACAACAAAATTTACCCCTTATTTATTTGGAAGTGTGGCGTTGTATCATTTTAATCCATGGGCGTATGATAATAGCGGTAAAAAAGTTTTTCTGCAACCATTGAGTACGGAAGGGCAGGGTCTTTCACAGTTTCCAAAACAAAAGCCATATAAGCTTACCCAGATAGCGCTTGGTTTTGGTGCCGGGGCACGATATGCGATTGACGACAATATGAATATCGGTGTTGAATTCATCCAGCGAAAAACCTTTACTGATTATCTGGATGATGTCAGCAGTATGTATGTGGATCGCAATGTTTTACTTCAGGCAAAAGGAGCCAAAGCAGTTGAAATGGCTTATCGTGGCGAGGAACTGCCTGGTGGGCAACCTTATCCCAATCATGGCGAGCAAAGAGGTACGCCGTCTGAAATGGATTGGTATTATTTCTTCGGAATAAATTTCGAGATCAGGTTTTCTGCATTTACCCAATTATTCAAAGGTGTGAATGCGGGAAGTTCTTCTGCACTGCATAATACCCGTTGCCCCAGGAATGTGCAACAATAGCCACATGTGAATAGGGGATAGTATATTATAGCAAAATCGGGGATTCAGGCCTTATTTTTGCACAACGAACGCAAATCAGGCTCATGAAAACAGTTTTCCTGTTTATTCTTTTCTTATTGAATGTTTTATTTGTCCCGGCACAACGTGTATTTATTGGCGTGGCTGGCGGACTTGCCAATTATAATGGCGATTTACTCGATAAGCTTTATCCTAAAAAAATAACAAACGGGTTTATTGGTTTTACCGTTCATTATGAATTGCGGGACCAGCTCCTTATACGCGGCGCTTTCAATTTTGCAAGAGTGAACGGAAGTGATACTTATAGCGAAAAGCCAAATCTTCAACAACGAAATCTTCAATTTGAATCAGCGATATCTGAGTTTAGTGTTGTTGGTGAATATTATTTATTCAATATGAATGAAAAAAGATTTTCACCGTATGGTTTTATTGGCCTTGGGATCTTTCATTTTAATCCATATACATATGATTCAACCGGTCGCAAAGTTTTTCTGAAACCATTGAGTACAGAAGGACAGGGAATATATCCCAACAAGAAACCATATTCTTTATGGCAACCTGCTATTCCAATTGGCGGAGGTGTAAAATTTGCCATTACTGAAAACCTTCGGATAGGAATTGAAATTGGTTTAAGAAAGTTATTTACCGATTATTTGGATGATGTAAGTACAAGTTACCCCGATTACAATGACCTGCTTGCCGCAAGAGGACAAACAGCTGTTGATTTTTCCTATCGAACAGACGAAATTCCCGGTGGCGATGCAAATTTTCCAACCAAGGACACACAGCGTGGCGGAGCTACCCAAAAAGATATTTATTACTTCACAGGGATTAATATCATGTTCCGTCCCTCATTTGGCGGCGGCGGTGGTCGCAATCGCAGTTTTGGTAAAAAAGGAAGATACGGTTGCCCAACTGTTCCGTTATAATATATTTAAGCTTGCATATTGCCAATTGCTTATTGCTCATTCCAAATTAACTTTGAGGTTTATATATACGCAATGGCCT
>DASUTO010000245.1:0-4167 GCA_036374555.1 Chitinophagaceae bacterium | reverse complement strand
GGGAATAAGGCCGCTATGATCGATATGTGCATGAGAAAGGATCATAGCATCAACCGTCATTGGATCAAAACCAAAATAACGATTCAGTGCATTTGTTTCTTTTCCCATTCCCTGGAACATACCGCAATCAAGCAATAGCTTCTTACCATTTTTAAATGTGAGCAAATGCTTACTTCCTGTTACACATCTTGCCGCTCCGTGAAATGCTATCTTCATACCCCCTCCGGCCCCTGAACGGGGAACTCAGGTGTTCCTCCCAGGAGATTTTTTATTGATTTATAAATTTATTTAGTAGTCATCCCATACTCCCCTTTAGGAATTGTGGGCTTTGCTTTAAATGACCATGTAATAAAAAATTCTGCTACTAATTCTCCCGCTTTATTTTTTCCTATCGTTTTTGCTCTTATTGTTCTCCCTTCTCCTGATCCAATAGCTTCTTCGATGATTTTTTTTATCTGCAGTCCATCTTCGCAAACAAATACAGTTTTATCAACTGCCTTTTTAAAATACTCTCCTTCGGTTTTTACCACCAACATGCTTACCGGGGGTTTTCTTTTATATAAATGCCCTAATGCCAATGCACCCGTACTCATTTCTGCCGCCATACTTAAACATGCAAAATAGGTACTACGAAATGGGTTTTGTGAAAACCATTTGAAAGGAACAGTTACTTCACACTTATTTTCGTCAAGGCTTTTCACCCGTACACCGGAAAAATAAGCACTTGGCAATTTAGAAAGTAAAAACATCCTGAACTTCAAAGGACTGGTCATCTGTCTGGAAAATAATTGAAAATTTGATTCCATTATTGCTCCTTGTATTTATAAGGGTAGATGTTTCTAAAATTGCAAGCCCTGATCAGAAAATTCTCTAAATAAATATTGGTAAAAATACAGAATGATTTATCTTTTCATCCAATAGTTTTCGAAATAACAAATCACCAAAACCAACGAACATGAAACGGCTTAAAAAAATCTTGAAATGGACAGGCATTACCATTTTAAGCATTGTAGTAATTTTTGTGATCCTTGTTTTTGCTTTACAAAACAAAAAATTTGACGCCCCTTTCCCTAATCTTCATGCAACGAACGACAGTGCCACAATAGCAAGAGGAAAATATCTTGCTTATGGGCCGGCGCATTGCTCCGGTTGTCATACCCCCGCCGCAGACCAGGAGAAAGTAATGAACGGCGAGGAGTTGCCTTTCAATGGAGGATTGGAATTCACTTTACCGATAGGTACTTTATATTCTAAAAACATTACTCCAGATAATGAAACGGGTATTGGTAAAGTTCCTGATTCGGTATTGGCAAGATCACTTCGTTATGGCGTAGCCCGTGATGGCCGTGCACTTTTTGATTTCATGCCTTTTCATAATTTAAGTGATGAAGATCTTGTTGCCGTGCTTTCATTCTTAAGAGCACAACCTGCTGTAAAAAGCGAGGTGCCGGACAATAAACTAAACTTCATGGGCAAAGCAGTGAAAGCATTTTTGATAAAACCAGTAGGTCCTGAAGGTGAAGTAAGCAAATCCGTGAAACCCGATACCACCGCCGAATATGGAAAATATCTTGCTCATTTTGTAACCAATTGTAAGGGTTGTCATACACAACGAAGCTTGATGACGGGTGCCTATACGGGACCTGAGTTTGCAGGGGGCCTTAAACTTGAGGCACTGGATGGTTCTTATTGTGTAACGCCCAATATTACTCCTGATAACGAAACAGGGCGGATGACAACCTGGACACAGGAACAATTTATCGCAAGATTCAGAGCTCCAAGAGCAATCAAAACATCTGATATGCCCTGGGATCAATTCAGAAAGATGAGTGATGATGACCTGAAAGCAATTTATAAATACCTGAAAAGTCTGGGACCAGTCAAAAATGATACAGGCCCAACTTATGTAGCCGGAAGAACTACAAAAAAATAATGCAATAAAAGATTAGAGAACTTGTAATTGATTTTTTAAAAGATCATCCATCTCATCTCTTTTACGAATGAGATAGGCTTCGCCATCTTTTATCATTACTTCGGCAGGTTTGAATCTTGAATTATAATGCGATGACATCTCAAAACAATATGCTCCGGCATTTCTAAAAACAAGATGATCGCCTTCATGCACCTCTGGTAGTTTTCTATCTTCGGCAAAGGTGTCGGTCTCACAAATATTTCCAACTACATTGTAGTTTCTTTTTTCACCAGCAGGGTTTGAAATATTTTCTATTTCATGATAAGCGCCGTAAAACATTGGCCTGATCAAATGATTAAGTCCGCTGTTTACACCTGCAAAAATTTTGTTACCTGCATTCTTAATTACATTAACAGTTGTAATAAAATAACCCGCTTCGCTTACAATGAATTTTCCGGGCTCAAACCAAACCTGGAAATGGCGGTTATATTTTTTCTCGTACCAGTCAAATTCTTCTTTTACTTTTTTACCGAGCAATGGAATATCGGTTCCCTCTTCACCGGGCATGTATGGCACTTTAAATCCACCACCAAGATCGAGTACCTGCAGATCAGGAAAATGTTGCGCTACTTCAAATAATACTTCAATTCCTTTGGCAAATACTTCCACATCTTTTATTTCACTACCGGTATGAATGTGCAAAGTCCTTATATGCAAGTTGGTTTCTTTGATAACATCAAGCACTTCCCTGATACTTTCAAGTGGAACACCAAACTTACTATCAACATGACCAGTAGAAATTTTCAAATTGCCACCAGCCATAATATTCGGACGCAAACGAACACCAACAGGATAAGTATGTCCAAACTTTTTACCGAATTTTTTTAGATTTGAAATGCTGTCAATATTAATATGAGCTCCCAAATCTTTTGCTTCTTCTATCTCTTCAAAAGCAATATTATTAGAAGTATATAAAATATTCTGTGACTCAAATCCGGCTTTCAAGGCCAGCTTTACTTCATTAATGGAACTGCAATCGATATTACAACCAATAGAAAGAATGTATTTAAGAACATTGATATTGGTTAATGCTTTTGCCGCATAGAAGAACTTTGTATCCACGCCCTCAAATGCTGTCAATAATTTATCATACTGTTCTTTTATTCTTTCAGCATGATAAACATATACGGGAGTTCCGAATTGATTTGCTATAGTTATTAATTGTTCCGGGAAAAGTTGTTGCGACATGTTGGCGAAGATAGGAACACGGATGACACGGATTTGATGGATATGAACAGATTTTTTATACCACCTTTAGTATACGAAAAGTGAAATGTCCTTGAGACTTTAATATTGATAAGACGCTTCTTCGCTCTCCGCCATAGGCGGACTGGGGGTTTAACTCTCCTCGCCTTCCTGCTCGTCTTTATTTTCTATCAATTCACCGGTTTCAGTTACAGCAAGATTAGTCGGTTCTTCTGAAGATGCAGGTGCAGCTTCAGCTTCTTTATCTACAGATTCAGAAATAAAATCCGCTTCAGTAACGATAGTAGGCTCGATCATTTGTTCGGCCAGGACTTCTTTTATCTTTGGAAGATCATCGGGTGAATTGATACCAAAATAATCCATAAAGCTTTTTGAAGTGGCATACACCAGGGGATGTCCCGGCATGGTTTCATTACGGCCGCTGATAACGATCAATTCTTTCTCCAATAATTTTTGAATAGCATAATCCGCACTTACTCCTCTTATCGCTTCCACCTGGCCTTTGGTTACGGGTTGTTTATACGCAATAATGGAAAGTGTTTCCATTGCTGCTGCAGAAAGTTTTTTCAAAAACTTATCGCCATTTAATTGAGCAATTGTTTTATGATACTCTTTTTTAGTAAGGAATTGCCAGCCGCCACCACTTTGTATCACTTCAAACGGATAAAACTCTGCTTTGTATTTTTCAACGATCCCTTCCAACGATGTCTCTACCTGGTCAAGCGAAACTTTATCTTCCATAAAAGAAAAGGCATTGTTGGCAAGATCAACGATCTCCATTGTCGTCAATGGCTTGTCACTTGCAAAAATCAAAGCTTCAATATGCGGTATCAGGTTATTAATTTCCATAAACCCCAAACCCCTAAAGGGGCTTTTAGCTCACTTCATTTAGACTTAACAAACGAAATGAGTTAGTTAATAAAATTGTTGATTAAAGAACTAAATGCCAGAGTGCGACTCTCGCTCCGCCCTGGTAAACTGCAACGCAA
>DASUTO010000244.1:0-7859 GCA_036374555.1 Chitinophagaceae bacterium | reverse complement strand
TAAAAAAGAAATGGGGGGACCTGAAAAAATAATCCATGCAAAAACGATCAACAAGGATTATCGCTTTTATTGGTGCAGCCATTGGGTGGTTTGCGATTATTGCTCAACTCTATTTAATAATAGTAAACAGGGTGGTGTCAGTTCCCGGAACTATCTTCCGTTTTTTTAGCTACTTCACGATTGATACAAATATTCTTGTTGCGTTGTGTTTAACTTTTATCTTCCTGGGAAACAAATCACGCCTCGGAAAATTCTTTAGCAAAGCAACAACTATTTCTGCCCTTACAGTTTACATTATAATAGTAGGGATCGTTTATAATACTATTTTACGTCTAACATGGAACCCACAAGGGCTCCAGATGGTTGTGGACGAAATTTTGCACAGCGTTATTCCCGTATTCTTTATTTTGTTCTGGGTGATCTTTGTTCCAACAGAAGGATTGAAATATAAGGATGCGTTTTTCTGGCTTATCTATCCGCTGGTATACATGCTCTATGCCGTTATTCATGGCGCTATTACAAAATTCTATCCATATATATTTGTGGATGTGACCAGGCATGGTTATGGTAAAGTCATGTCCAATGCCGGGTTGATCTTATTCGCCATTTTTGTCCTTTCATTAATATTGATCGCAACAGGAAAGGCTACCGGGGACAAAAAGAAATCCATCAAATCAGCAGCTTAGATGATCTGCCCGTTTATCATCACCTTATCAATAAGATTTGAGCCGAAAGAATAAGGCAAATAAGTTAATGAAGGGATCGGCTCTGTAAAAATAAGATTGGCTTTTTTACCAACAGTAATACTCCCCACTTCATTTTGAAGTTCGATGGCAAATGCGCCGTTAATAGTAGCCGCATTGATCGCTTCTTCCGGTAACATCTTCATGCCGATACAACTCATTGCTACCACTAAATTCATATTTCCGGAAGGTGAAGAACCCGGGTTGTAATCAGATGCAAGAGCAACGGCACACCCGGCATCAATTATTTGTCTTGCTGGTTGAAATGGCATCCGAAGAAAAAATGCAGCAGTCGGAAGCAAGGTCCCAATTGTATCTGACTTAGAAAGTTTATCAATAATATCACCATTCACCGTTTCCAAATGATCGACCGAGATAGCACCCAACTTTATTCCTGCTTCAACACCACCTGAAAAATTAAGTTGATTGGCATGGATCTTTGATTTTAACCCATATCTCATGCCTGCTTTGCCGATATATTCAGTTTCTTCCTGCGAAAAAAAACCCGTCTCACAAAACACATCGATATAATCGGCTAGTTTTTCTTTTGCGATCACAGGAAGCATTTCGTTTACAATAAGATCAATATAACCTTGATGGTTTTCTTTATATTCTAAGGGATATGTGTGAGCTCCAAGGAAAGTTGATCTGATTGGTATGGGTGATCTTTCTTTTAATTTTTTAATGACCCGCAACATTTTTAATTCGCCTTCCACTGACAAACCATATCCGCTTTTAATTTCGATTGCCGCTGTTCCAAGTTTTATCACGTCGTTCAATCTCTTCCATGAAAGATCAAAGAGCTCATCCTCACTCATTGTATTTAACTTCTTGGCAGAATTCAGAATACCCCCACCTTTAGCAGCGATCTCCTCATAGCTTGTTCCTTTTATTTTATCAACAAATTCCTCTTCCCTGCTTGCTGCAAATACCAAATGTGTATGTGAATCACACCAGCATGGCAAAATGAATTGACCAGTTGCGTCAATCATTTGTTCGAAGTTTGAGGTTTGAGGTTTGAGGTTTTGCATACTCCCATATTCTGCGATCATCCCTTTCTCAACAATTAAATATGCATTTTCAATAGTAGGAAGCGCTGACAACTCTTTCCCTCTTAGAAGTTTTGATTCTTCTCTTACATTTACCAACTGTTTGATATTAGTAATAAGCGTTGCCATTATTTATAATTCATTCCAGACCTGTTTTGCAAATTGTTCCAATGATGGATCTCTTGCTCCCATCAGCAATAGTACACAATTATCAGTGAGATGAGAGCGAATAGAAGAAACAAGATCATTGCGGTTCTCAACAAAAAAAGCATTGGCACCCTTTGTTATCAGGTCCTTTACCAGGTCGTTTGAAGAAATATCCTTTGTTGTAGTGCCCCCCGCATAGAAGATCTCGCTCATCCATATCTCATCCGTTGGTCTCAACGCTTTTGCTATTTCATCAACAAAATCATTTCGTAAAAATTTTGTTGGCGCATAACCATGTGGCTGAAACCATGCAATGACTTTTTTTGCTACGGGCTGACAGGCCATAATACTTGCGGCACATTTTACAGGATTATGAGCATAATCATCAATTAGCCAAACACCATTTTTGTTTCCATAAACCTGGCTACGACGATATATCCCTTCATAATTTTTTAAAGCTGTTGCACAGGTCCCCAGGTCCACACCTATTTGATTAGCGATAGTAACTGCAGCCACTGCATTTTCCATATTGTGTCTGCCTAAGGCGTGAATGGTGAATGGTATCCCCATAGCGATCGGGATGTCAATTGTGAACCGGATGTTCAATCCTTCCTGCCGAAAATTTCTTGAAATATATCCTGCCGGGAATTTTTCATCAATTGAAAAATCATTTCGAATATTCTGTGATAATTTCTTTGCTAATGAGTGTGATTGATTGACCACAAATTCTTTGCTATTATTTTTGAACGTGGTAAAAATTTCCATTAGCGAGTCGATCTCTTTGTGGTCTTTATCAACATTAAGCAGTAACCCTATTTCGGGTTTATAATAAATTATCGATCCATCACTTTCATCTGCTTCAATAACCAGCCAATCGCCTTTTCCCACCTTTGCATTTCCGATCTTCCCTTCTTTTATAATACTTGTAAGCCCTGCACCGCTGATAATGCTTGGTTGCATACCTGCATATTCAAGGATCGCAAACAACATGGCTGTCGTGGTACTCTTTCCTGATGTTCCGCCTACAGCAATTGTTTTTTTACTTTCTGCGATCAAGGCCAGCAATTCACTTCGTTTAATGATCGGTATAGTTAGCTGCGTTGCCTTCTGCACTTCATAAACTGTATCTTCAATAGCTGTGCTTACAACCACCAGGTCAGTTTTGGCATTTATGCCGGAACCATCTTGCGGAAAACATTTGATCCCTTCTGCTTCCAGCTTATCTTTTGTTTCATTGAACTCACCTTCTTTAAAATATCGATCGCTGCCGGAAACATTTTTACCAATCCCCTGCAGGTATTGCGCCAATGCACTCATGCCGGTACCGGCAACGCCAATAAAAAATGGATGTTGGAAATCACTGAGAGATGAGATCATTATTACAAATGTAGTAATTGCCTCCTATTATTTTCGTTGATAGGTGATTGAAATAAGCCCGGATTTATATGCCTTTACTTCTTTTACCTTCCAGTTAATTCTTTTCTCAATGAATGGAAAAAAAGGTTTTCCTTTTCCAAGTAAGACGGGGCAGATTGCTAACGAAAGCTCATCGACTAAATCCAGATTCAATAATGAGCTCAATAGCTCGGCACCGCCAAAAACAGCAATTTCTTTTCCATCCTGGGCTCTTATTTTCTTTACTTCAGTTTTTATATCCCCGCTGATAAGAATATAGCCTTGTTCCACTTCTTTTAATGTATTGGAGAAAACATAATGCTTCATGTGTGCAAAAGGATTTGATTGTTTTCCTTTTGCCCCTTTGCTCATCTTCAAGGCTGCTTGATAAGTTTTGCTTCCGTAAAACATTGCGTCCATTCTTTTCCAGTGCTGTTCCAACCCCTTGAATTGTACTTTATCATAAATTATCCAATCGATCTCTCCATTAGGCCCTTCGATAAAGCCATCAATCGTAGTAGCAAAACCAGCAACTATCTTTCGCATAAAAAAATCAATTACCAGTAGTAAAAACTTTTACCCAATCAACATACATCGTTCCTGTCTGGATCAATGCAGGATTAAGATTAGAAAAGAAAAGTCCGCCAACAGCAAGATTCAATGTTATTCGTTCTGTTTTCCCAAAAAGGCTTGGCACATAACTACCGGAGTTTGTTTTTACCAATACACCATCAAAATAAAACTTCAGCTCATTTTGACTCCAGATCATTTCATAAACATGATAACAAGTTTGCAAACTCACATCGGTGGTCACATAGCCTTCGGCACCACGAACAAGATTGCGATTTGCGTTTCTACCATAAAAATAATTTGTCTGGTATTTCATGTCCTCCTGTCCCCTTGCTTCCAGTATATCGATCTCTCCCTGGGTGGGCCATGGATCACCATAACTCCAGAATGCGGGCCACATACCATAGCCTGCAGGTAATTTTATTCTTGCCATCATTCTTACTATAGGCGAAGATGAGGATGCAGAAAAATTTGTTTTTGATTCAATGCGGCCTGAAGTATAATTAAATGTTTTTGGTGTCGCATCAAATGGTGTCGTTGGGCCCGCGACAGTTTCCTTTCTTGCGCTGATCACAAGGTTGCCATTTGCAACAGCAAGATTACTGGCCTGGTAAAGCTGTAATTCATTATTGAAAGCCCCGCCGTACCATGTGTTCCAATTATTAAGATTTGTGGAAAAACTCTCATCAAAGGTTTTTCCCCATCCTGCCCCGAGGATGGCTGTTTCATTGATATCATAATCACAGACACCGTGAATTGTCGGCGATGGTGCGGTTGGCCTTCCTGTTGCTATTTCTTCAGTTGTTGTTTCGGTACTAACCACATTTTTTTTACAACTGATAAGTGTTATAAAAATGAAAATAAAAAGAGTAAGAGTTGGTTTAATGGCAGTCATAAAAACTTTCTTTAAATGTACTATAAAAAATTATCCCCTTAAAAGCTTTTAGCTTGCATAGTACAATTACTTTATTTCAATTTCGAGTAGATCGCCGTATCCCTAAATTCTCCATTGAAATAAAAATTTTCTTTCAGATGGCCTTCTTTTGTAAACCCGGTGCTTTCCAATACAGCTGATGATCCGATATTTTCGGGATTAAGCTGTGCTTCCATTGAATGTAGTCCCAATATGGAAAACCCATAATCAACAACAGCATTGATCGCTTCTTTCATTAATCCTTTTCGCCAATGATCGGGATGAAGTATATAACCAATTTCGCCACGGTAATGTTCCGTTTGAAAATTCCATATACAAATTGTCCCGATAATAGTTGATGGTTCATTTAAAAAGGCAATCCCCCAGAGTATTGATTCATTTTCGTCAACCGCTTTATTTATCTTATTAATAAATTCTTCCGCCTCGGCAATCGTTTTTGTTGGTTCCCTGCCTATATAACGTAATACATCTTCATTTGTGCGCAAAAAAAACATTTCATCAGCATCGGTTCTCTGAAGCTTTCTTAACAACAGCCTTCCGGTTTTTAATTCAGGAAATGGAGTAAAGCTTAGTGCAAGCATGTACAAAAATTATTTTTGTAAAGATCTCCATTCATCTTTTGTCATTTCAAATTTTATTTCCCCTTTGCCGTGGACCCCGACTTCTTTCCACCCGGCTTTTCTATAAAACAATTCTGCCCTTGTTTTCGGCGAGGTCCCTAACCAAACCGTCTTATCGGTTTGCGAGAAATACCAATTCATCATTTCATCATGTAATTTTTTTCCAATGCTTTTTCCTTCAAAATCAGGGTGAATGAACAATGCCCAAATATTATTGTCTACCAGGTCGGCAATAGCAAATCCAACCACCTGCTCATCGATCTCGCAAACCCATCCTCTTCCACGCCGGCTTATATAATCTTCCACATCACTATCCGGCACCAGGGCTGGATCAGACAAGCGATTCTCCTTTACAAGATTTCTAACAACCTGTATTTGATTAATATCTTTTATTTCTGCTGGCCGGATCTTCATTTTATAAAGTTGGAATTTTAAAAGAAATGAAAAAATCTATTTTGTCTTCACAAGTAATCCACAAATGGAATTCATCTTTATAAATAGAACAAGATGGAAAGGTTACATACTTAACTTTGCGGTATTAAGAGCAACGAAAGTCCCGTTTTGATCCGTTTTCACGATGTGCCTTGCTAATGAACGGTAGTTTAAGACAGATTTAAAAACTTAAAAGAAAGAAAATGGTACAAAAAACCTATTACAAAACAAAAGAGTATTGCAAAGTAAAATTTTCGTTTACAGCAGATGCTGCTGAAACTATTGAAATTCTTGGTTTGAACAGTGATTGGAAGAATTCTGTTATCATGAGCAAGAAAAAAGATGGAACCTTTAGTGCTGATGTAAACCTTCCGAAAGATTCTACACATGAATTCAAATACTTAGTGAATGAAGCGTTGTGGCTGAATGAGCCTGAGGCCGATAAAGAAGTTCCAAATGAATTCGGCGGTAGCAATAGCGTGATCGTTATTTAACTTTCTATTTGTCTTAATTATTTGACCCGGTGATCTTTTCAGTTAAAAACTGGATAATTACCGGGCTGGATATTTTATGCCTGTTTCAAAATGCTATCCTTCGACCAACTTAAATCCAAAATCACTCTTATCTACGAACAACAGGTTTAACTCCTTTTCAGACCCCGGTCACTTGTTTTTGCAAAATATCCAGGCTGGCGGAATAGTACTTGTTGGATTTGTTCGGCAAATAAATTATGTTGGTACCCGAAAACAAAATATACGGTTTATGAAATGGTCAAATTTGTGTGCTTTCCTGTTTTTTGTCGCAATATTTCTTTCTTCCTGTTCTGATGAGGCTGAAAAACAAGATTCACCCACAACAAATGAAAGCGTAAGCAGCACTCCAACAAGTCCCAGCGTTGCAGAACAAAAAAGATCTGACATAGCGGTACAGGGACTAAAAGGGAAAGTGGAAGTAATGTCTGAATCATTTTTGCCCGGCGAAGGATCTAAAAAAACTTTATCAAAAAACGTTTTCAAATATGATGAAAACGGCAATATGATAGAACTATCAAATTATAAAGCCGACGGCAAATTGAATTCAACGGTCAAATCTACTTATGATGCAAATGGTAAATTAATAAAAGAAGAAACGTTCCTGGGTGATGGCAAGATCGATCTTGTCTCGGCTATAAAAACAGATGCAAAAGGAAATAAGATTGAACAGGAAGACGTACGGCCAATGGGCAATATTCTATTTAATTATAAGTATCAGTATAAGTATGACGAAAAAGGACAGCAGATAGAAAGGGTGGCTTACCGCGGAAACGGATCACTCTTATTCAAGTATGTCTTTAAATATGACGATAACGGAAATAGAACCGAATGGATACAGACAAACTCCGATAACAACATAATCGGAAAAGTTATTTATAAATACAATGAAAAGAATAACCTGACAGAACAAACCGAATATAGCGGGGATGCAAATGTAAAGGCGAAATTTACTTACAGCTACGAATTTGATAAGAAAGGTAATTGGATCCGTCAGAAAAAAATGCAAGACGGCAAAGTGGTAGAGGTTAAGGAGAGAGATATTAAATACTACTGAAAATTTCTTTAGAAGTTGATCGTTTGCCTGATCTTTCTTGTGATCAATGCCATGCTCAGGTATTTTATATTTAAGAAATCAAAATGCCGGAGCAACAAAAACGTAATAGCTGTCTCTTTCAATGCGATCGCATTGTTAAAACAATCCAGCGCCTTTTCCCTTGCACCGGCCCTTGCATAATCGATACCCATCCAGACCTGGGAAATGTATTCACTCTGTTCTTTCAACTCATTATAAGTCTTATCAACTTCTTTTTCCATGGCAGAAAAATCGCCATCGGTATAAAATTTCTTCAGGGCTTTATTACCTGATCTTTCCGCAGCAGAAATCGCTTCAGCTTTATTATTCAAAAACCAATATAACCGGGAAAGTTCCTCATAAT
>DASUTO010000243.1:0-5727 GCA_036374555.1 Chitinophagaceae bacterium | reverse complement strand
AAAATTATTTCAAACTTGCCTGGCGCAATTTGGTTAAGAGCAAAGGATACAGTGCAATAAATATCGGCGGTCTTGCTGTAGGTATGGCAGTAGCCATGCTGATCGGCTTATGGGTATATGATGAACTTTCTTTTAACAAATATCATAGGAACTATGATCGCATTGCCCAGGTGATGCAGCACGCAAATTTTAACGGTAAATGGGAAACGCAGGTCGCTAATCCTGCATTGATGGGGCCTGAATTGCGGGCAAAATTCGGAAGTGATTTTAAATATGTAGTACAATCATCCTGGCAGGGTGGCCATTTGCTTTCCGTGGATAATAAGCCTTTTACCAAAACCGGGCTCTTTTTTGAGCCTGAGGCCCCTGAAATGCTTAGCCTTAGAATGTTGAAAGGAACAAAAGCCGGATTGAAAGATCCTTATTCTATTCTGCTATCGGCATCAACTGCCGAAGCCCTTTTCGGAAAAGAAGATCCGATCAATAAAACAATAAAGCTTGACAGAAATTATGAAGTAAAAGTTACCGGCGTTTATGAGGATTTGCCCGACAATAGTTCTTTCCGGAGTTTAGAAATTATGATGCCCTGGAAACTGTGGGAAATTCAAAATCCATGGGCAAAAGAAATGGAAGAACCATGGGGAAGCAATTTCTCACAAACTTATGTACAGATCGCGGATAATGCAGATATGGAAAGAGTTTCTGCCAAGATCAAAAATGTAAAACTGAACAATGTTGGAAAGGATGAAGCCAAATACCAGTGGATCGTTTTTCTGCAGCCGATGCGCAAATGGAATTTGTATAATGAATTTAAGAATGCGGTTAACACCGGCGGGAACATTCGATATGTTCGGTTATTCGGAATGATCGGCATATTTGTGTTGCTGTTGGCTTGCATCAATTTCATGAACCTTGCTACTGCACGAAGTGAAAAAAGAGCTAAAGAAGTCGGTATTCGCAAAACAGTGGGTTCTATGCGCTGGCAATTGATCAACCAGTTTTTCGGTGAATCCTATTTAGTGGTATTGCTAGCTTTTGTATTGAGTTTGATCCTTGTTGTATTATTACTCCCTTTATTTAATGATGTGGCCGGCAAAAAGATCGTTTTCCCCTGGCAAAATCCTTTCTTCTGGGTCTTTAGCCTTGTATTTATTTTTATAACGGGATTGTTGTCGGGAAGCTATCCGGCTTTTTATCTTTCTTCCTTTCAACCGTTGAAAGTATTGAAAGGAACATTTCGCGTTGGTAAACTCGCATCAGTTCCCCGCAAAGTACTTGTTGTATTACAGTTTACTGTTTCCGTTTCCCTTATTATTGGAACGATCATCGTTTACCAACAGATCCAGCATGCAAAGAACCGGCCGATTGGTTATACACGCAATGGCTTGATCACAACGGGTATGCAGAAAGAGATTGGCGAACATTATGATGTGATCAGAAATGAATTAAAAAACTCAGGGGCAATAAAAGAAATGACGGGTTGTCAAAGTCCTTTAACAGCAGTATGGAATACGAATGGTGGCTTTGATTGGGAAGGCAAGGACCCCAACCTGGCGGTTGATTTTCCCAACAATGGCGTATCGTATGAATTTGGTAAAACAGTGAACTGGAAAATAAAAGATGGACGTGACTTTTCAAGAGATTTTGCTACAGATTCTTCTGCGTTTATCATTAATGAATCTGCTGTCAGGTTTTTAGGGTTTCAGGATCCGGTTGGAAAAATGCTGAAATGGAATAACAGGCCATATACCATCATTGGTGTTATAAACGATATAATGCAGGAATCGCCTTTTTACCCGGTGCGTCCAACATTATATCATGTAGACGCCGACACCAATATGTGGAATACGATCTTAAGACTGAACCCACAGCAAAATGCACAACAGTCAATAAGTAAAATTGAGCAGGTTTGGAAAAAGTATACACCCGGCGTGCCATTTGATTACAAATTCGTGGACGAGGAGTTCGGAAGAAAGTTCCTCGATGAAGAACGCTTCGGAAAACTTTCATCCTATTTTGCTATTCTCGCCATTTTTATTTCTTGTTTGGGATTGTTTGGCATGGCAAGTTTTGTAGCCGAACAAAAAACAAAAGAAATTGGAATAAGAAAAGTGTTGGGCGCAAGTGTTATGAATTTATGGCGATTGCTTTCCACCGAATTTATTTTACTTGTAGTGTTTTCGTCTGCTTTAGCTGCGCCAATTGGCTATTACTTATCAAATAACTGGCTCACTAATTATGATTACAGGATCAAGATAGGGTGGCAGGTTTTTGTGATGGCTGCACTAGCCGCACTTGCAATTACTTTATTGACGGTAAGTTTCCAGGCAATTAAAGCGGCTATTGCGAACCCGGTAAAATCTTTAAGAACTGAATAAAAGTTTCACTATGATCAAAAATTATATCAAGATAGCGATCCGGAATATATGGGCGAATAAAACATTCTCCTTTATAAATATTATTGGTCTTTCGATTAGTATGTCATTAGGCTTGCTGATCATTTTAATTGTGAAAGAACAATACTCATTTGATAATTTTCATAAAGACGCTGATCGTATCTACCGTGTTGACACAAGAGCATTGCGTGTTGGTGGCGGAAGTGAAGATTACGCTACTGTACCCATGCCGGTAGCAACAGTGTTGAAGGAAAAATATTCTTTTACGGAGGATATCGTTCGCTTAAATCGCAGGCTAAACCAGGACATCGTATTTGGAAATGTGAGAGTTCCCGTAAGCGGTCTTTTTGCTGATCCATCTTTTTTGAATGTTTTCAATTTTAAACTGGAAAAAGGAGATCCTGCTACTGCTTTATCATCTCCAAGTGGACTGATTCTTACACAGGAAACGGCAAAGAAGATATTTGGTAATGATGATCCATTAGGCAAAACAGTTGAAATAAGAGGGTATGGAAATTTTACTGTCAGCGGTGTGTTGGATAAGTTCGCAGGTAAAACACATTTTGAATTTGAAGTGTTGGCATCCATGACTGCAGTGCCTGCCATGGAAAAGCAAAACATAATGTCACCATCGCTGGAAAGCTGGACAAATTATTATGCGGGCCTTACCTATATAAAATTACAGAAAGGTAAAAACGAGGAAGATGTGAATAGGGCGCTTGCTGAGATCAGTAAAAAATATTATGCGGGAGTTAAATTAGAAACCAGGGACAGGGGTTATGAATTTTTTCTGCAACCACTAACTAAAATAAGCCCGGGTCCGATACTTTCAAATAATATGGGCAGAGCAATGCCGAAGATCATTTTAACCTTTCTTAGTGTGCTTGCTTTGGTGATCATGATCATGGCAGGATTGAATTATACCAATTTAATGATCGCAAAATCATTAAAACGTGCAAGAGAGATCGGTGTCAGAAAAGTAATGGGAGCAAATCGCTGGCAGGTCTTTCTACAGTTTGTTGGAGAGTCTGTTGTGTTTTCAATTCTGGCATTGATCGTTTCATATTTCATTCTGCAGTTTCTTAAATTCTCTTTCCTGCAATTCAGACTTACTCAATCATTTTCTGTTGATCTTAAAGAAACATCTGTTATATATGTCTTGTTTCTTTTATTCGCTGCTACGGTTGGCGTAGTTGCGGGACTATTACCTGCCGCTTATCTCTCAGGTTTCAAACCAGTACAGGTTTTAAAAAATAAGATCGGTTCAAAACTCGGCACCAGGATCACCTTCAGAAAGGTGTTGATGGTAATACAATTTACTTTGTCAATGGTTTTTATTATTTGTGTTTTATTTATTTACCAGCAGGTAAATTTCATGCTTTCGAAAAACTACGGGATTAATGAAAAGAATATTATTAATCTTCGCTTGCAGGGAAATGATTATGAAAAACTGACAAATGATATCGTAAAGGTTAGTGGTGTAAGAAGAGTAGGAGCAGTATCACATAGTCTGGGAACTTCTGCTGACAGGGCAAGTGATTACAGGCGCAACATTTCTGATGAACCATTTGTGATGCGGGATTTTTGTATTGATGAAAATTATTTGCAAAACCTCGATGTGAAATTTGTTGCAGGAAGAAACTTTAGACCGGGCCTTTCAAAAGATAAAGAGTCAGAAGTAATATTGAATGAAACGGCTTTAAAGAGTTTTGGATTTAAAGACCCCGGTTTTGCTCTTAACCAGGTTATTTATAGTGAAGATTCAGTTCAATTGCAAATCGTTGGTGTAGTGAAAGATTTTAATTTCCGCACAATGGAATATGCGATCGGGCCATTGGCTTTTCGCTACCGCCCCCAGGATTTTACCATGTTAAGTATTGCGGTTGATCCTGCGGCAATGAAGACGGTGGGGCCAGCTATTTCAGCTATCTGGAGGAAGTATGATGTTGTTCATCCAATAGAATATACAACAATGGAAGACGACATCGATAATACCTATGTCGAATCAGGGTATACAGATATTATAAAGATCATTGGATATATTTCTTTCCTTGCTATTACGCTGGCTTCCCTCGGAATGCTAGGAATGGTGATGTATAGCACACAACTAAAAATTAAAGAGGTTGGTGTGAGAAAAGTGTTGGGTGCTTCTGTAAAAGATATAACTGTTTTATTAAGCAGATCATTCGTTATACTTATTGCCATCAGTATTTTGTTCGGTGTGCCGCTGGGATATGTGCTGGGCAATTTTTTCCTTCAAAATTTTGCTTTTCGGATTTCAAATACATGGTTGTTGGTTTTGCTTGCGATAATTATAATTGGTGTTATAGGTTTTATAACGGTTTGTTCTCAAACGATAAAAGCGGCCATGTCAAACCCAGTGAAGTCACTGCGAACAGAGTGAGCAGGGAAGGAATGCCGCCATTAAGAACCGAATAAAACAAAAGCCATGATAAAAAACCTTCTTCTTGTCGCATTGCGGAATTTCAAGAGGGACAAATGGTACAGTCTTCTCAACATTCTTGGGTTGACCATCGGTATCACCTTTAGTTTGTTTTTGATCTTTTACATCAAGGATGAATTAAGTTATGATCGCCATAATGAGAAGGCAGACAGGATATACCGTATAAATGCGCATATTAAGGAGCCTGATAAGGATACGTTGAGATGGGCCGTTACACCTTTCCCGATGGCGCCTGCCTTGGCAAAGGATTATCCTGAAGTGGAAGAGGCCGTTCGTTTTATTAGCAATGGTAAAACAATGCTTAAAAATGGCGATCTGCGTCTATACGAAGACAAAGTATTTGTCGTAGACAGCAACCTGTTCAGGGTTTTCACTCATAAATTCATCGAAGGTGATCCACAAACTGCGTTGAAAGAGCCGAGGTCCATGGTACTGACCCGATCAACAGCTAAAAAATTTTTTGGCAACAAAAGTTGTGTTGGTAAAACATTGGAAAATTCACGAGGTGACGTGTATAAAATAACTGCTGTTATAGAAGATGTTCGGAAAAACTCGCATATCCTTTTTAATGTTTTGATCTCACGAAGCTCCTTACCGGCAGATTTTGCCAGCAGTTGGGGAGGTTTTGGTTTTTATACTTATGTTTTGCTGAAACCCCATACTAGTGCGGCTGCATTTGTAAGGAAAATGGAGCCTGTATATGATAAATATCTCGCTTCCATTTTTGCGCAATATAATATTAAAATGAGGTTTGGAGCAATGCCAATTACTTCTATTCATCTGCACTCGGATATGGCGAATGAACCAGAAGAGCTTGGCAATATGTCGTACATCTATATTTTTTCAGCAGTTGCATTCTTTATGCTG
>DASUTO010000242.1:0-8544 GCA_036374555.1 Chitinophagaceae bacterium | reverse complement strand
ATACTTTATGGCTTGGTATTGCAGGCATCATCATTGCATGTATTGGCTTTTGGGGTGCACAGGTTTTTTATAACTCATTTCTTCCTGAGATTGCTTCAATAGAAGATCGTGACCGCATCAGCGCAAAAGGTTTTATATATGGGTATATCGGAAGTGTTTTATTGCAGCTTATTTGCTTTCTTTTTGTAATGATGCCTGGCGCATTTGGAATTACTGAGGATAAGGGAGCTCAAATTTCTTTTCTCTTTGTTGGTATCTGGTGGTGGAGCTTCGCTCGTTTTTCACTTTCAAGATTGCCCAATCCCATTCCTGCCGGCGGCGGCGATCAGCATAATATTTTAACCAAAGGTTATAAAGAATTAAATAAGGTTTGGAATCAGTTGAAGCAATTGCCCCGGTTAAAACGATACCTCCTCTCTTTTTTCTTTTATAATATGGGAGTGCAAACGGTAATGCTTGTTGCCGCTATCTACGGTAAAGGAGAACTTGAATTACCTACTGAAAATCTCATCGTTGCGATTCTAATTATTCAATTGATAGCAATACCGGGAGCCTATGCTATTTCATGGTTATCGTCAAAGATCGGTAACATTAAAACGTTGATGATACTGGTGATATTATGGATTATTGTCTGTATTGCGGCTTATTTTATACCTAAAGGCGGGGTTTATGAATTTTATGCATTAGGGGCTTTTGTTGGTTTCATCATGGGAGGTGTACAATCACTTAGCCGTTCGACATACGCTAAGCTAATGCCTGAAACAAAAGACACTGTTTCATTTTTCAGTTTTTATGATGTAACAGAAAAAATAGCGGCAGTTATTGGAATAGTAACGTTTGGATATATAACTGACCTGACTGGCTCACAAAGAAACTCCATATTCGCTCTTGCAACTTTTTTTGTGATAGGGCTTTTGTTACTTTTATATACCAATGCAGCGAAAGAAAAAAGACAATGAAGCTTTATTCCATAAATACGGGCTACTTCAAACTTGATGGGGGCGCCATGTTTGGTGTGGTTCCGAAAACTATCTGGAATAAAATAAATCCGGCTGATGAAAATAATCTATGCAGCTGGGCACTGCGTTGTCTATTGATCGAAGATGGCGACCGCTTGATACTCGTCGATAATGGTAATGGTGACAAACAAGATGCAAAATTTTTCAGTCATTATCATTTACATGGTGATGATACATTGGAAAAATCATTGGGAAAATATGGGTTTACAAAAGACGATATCACCGATGTATTTCTTACTCACCTGCATTTTGATCATTGCGGCGGCTCAATAAAAAGAGAAGGAGATAAACTGGTACCGAATTTTAAGAATGCAACTTACTGGAGCAATAAAGAACATTGGGAATGGGCAACCGAACCTAACGAAAGAGAAAAAGCTTCGTTTCTGAAAGAGAATATTTTACCAATCGAAGAAAGTGGGAAATTAAAGTTTATAGAAGTAGCGAAAGGAAATGAAAGCAAACCTGGGGAAACTAAATTCTCGGAAAACATATCTGTTCGTTTTGTGAATGGCCATACACAAGCGATGATGCTGCCACAGGTAAATTATAATGGCAAGACCGTTGTATTCATGGCAGACTTGTTACCTTCGGCAGGACATATCCCTATACCATATATTATGGCTTATGACATGCAGCCGCTACTTAGCTTGCAGGAGAAAAGAACTTTTTTAAAAGAGGCAATTGAAAACGATTATATTCTTTTCTTTGAACATGACAAAGATCATGAGTGCTGTACCCTCCAACAGACCGAAAGAGGAATAAGGCCGAAAAATTTTCTTAAGCTTGAAGAAGTCTGATACATCAATCGTGAATGGTCAATAGTGAATTAAAACCTCAGATTTTTGTGACCATTGACAATTCACCATTCACTAATTCCCTCTCAATTTCACCATTGAAGTAAGCGGATAGCGTAGATTGCGGTAAGCCATCATGTCAACTTTTACTTTACCAACAACGATCGGGCTTTCTACACGAAGCACCACATGGTTGGGATCATCACTAACCCAAACGGTCATTTTTTCACCGCCCTCAAATATGGTTCCTTTTAATAACAGCGGCTTGAATTTTATCGCTTTGAATTTTCCGTATTGCGTTTTTATCGTTTCTTTTCCCATATAACGGATATACATATTGAATACTTCATTATCCAAAAACATCTTGAAGGGTATCTTATCATCCACTTTATATTTTGAAAAATCAATATTCCGTGCATAGTACATAGCACTTAATACATCCTGTATGCAATCCGGTACTTTAAATACGCCACTATTGGATACCGCAGTATTTGCAGTACGATTAAAAGTAATTGTTTCATATTTCTTATAACCACCCTCGTCCACATTACGAATGAATTTTAATGGTTGTAAGGTCGCCGTATCAATATAGGATTCATACTTATCTCTTACTCTATAGATCCAGTCGTAAGAAGCTTTTGTTTTTCCATCACCTACTACATGATATACCGGCCTGTTTCCAAAATTTTCCAGTGTAGCAGAAAAGATGGCAGTGCCTGCATGTATGTAGGTGCCTGCAAGTGAATAATACACATGAAAAGTTACCTGTTCGCCTGCCTGGAATGCCTTGTTGGTAATACCGCAAAACTCATCACTTGTATTAATGGCATTTACAGGTACGGGCGACGGCATCGCCTCTTTTTCTTCTCCGGTAAAAAAAACCAACCAAATTCCAAATGCCGATATTGAATTACGAAGCTTCATCCTTTTTAAAAAATTTTATTCCAAGTATTAATAAACTGCCAATAGTCGCCGGTATCACTAAATTAATAAACCAAACCGTAGTGGTTACAAACCCGATCGCTAGTGTATTGACTGTAAAAATTGCAAAAATTTCCTGGGTCACATACATTTTTTTAACCACTTCAAACAGCTCAATTGTTGGGGTGATCGCCATCACAAAAAACACGATCGATATTGCCCAAAACCCTTGCCACCAATTTACTTCAACTGCAAAAAAACGAAACAATAGAAAATATTGCGTGGCAAAAACAAAATAGCGCACCATTGATATAGACAATAATCGCGTCAGCAACGTTGTATCTGCTTTTTCCAACTCGTTTATAAGCCAAATGTATTTTTTTATTGCCGGTATTTTATCGATCCATTTCACCAGCCATCCTATTCTAAAATAAAAAACTGTTAAAACTATAAATGCAAGGGAACCACCAATGATCCCCAGGTTCTTTATCCATTCCATCCATGCTGATAATCTCATATTAGCAATATCAGGTTGTAAGATCAACAAACCTAAAAGACCAAAAAACATGGTAACAAGAAGCTGGCTGATACTTCCAAGGATGGTGAGGGAAATAACCCTTAAACGATTGCCGTCATCCATATAAAGAACTCTGCCCAAATACTCGCCCATACGATTGGGTGTGGTAACTGAAAAAGATACTCCGGAAAAAATGGCCTTCAATGATCTGAAAAAGCTAACCGGTTGCACATTTTGAACGGAAATTTTCCATTTCAATGCTTCCAGTGACCAGTTTACAAACATTAAGACAATAACAAGAATAAAATTGAGTACTCTTATGTCAGTAAAAGAAGCTTTAATATTAAGCCAAGATTCTTCAAGATATGGTTGATTTTTTATCTGCTTAAAAACCGAATAAAATAACCATGCAAAGAGTAAAGGACCGAGAACATAATTGAGAAAGATTTTGATATTTTTGTTAAGCCTCATTAATCCTGTAAAAATACTTGCTCATTGCAAAAGCCTCCAAAAATAATTCTAGGTATTGACCCCGGTACATTATTGATGGGTTATGGAATAATAGAGATCAACAGAAGCGTTATCAGCATGAGAGAAATGAGTGTGCTGAAGCTTTCGGGCAAAAAAGATAATTATACCCGGCTGCAACTAATTTATAAAAGAGTTGAAGAACTGATAGAAAAACACCGGCCACATGAATTTGCGATCGAAGCTCCGTTCTTTGGAAAAAATGTTCAGAGCATGTTGAAACTGGGGCGGGCACAGGGTGTTGCAATTGCAGCAGCTATCAGTGCCGGTTTGCCCGTAACAGAGTATAGTCCGAAAAAAGTGAAACAATCTATTACCGGGAATGGCAACGCAGACAAAGACCAGATCTGGAAAATGCTGCAACATTTACTTGCATTAAAAGAAATGCCACAATATTATGACGCAACCGATGCATTAGCTGTAGCGGTTTGCCATCATTTCCAGGATAAGCCTGCATTGAGGTCAAATGGTAATCTAAAGAGCTGGAAAGACTTTATTACAAAGAACCCAGCAAGAATTACAGTCAAATAAGATTTATGAAAGTTAAATTCTATTTTTTAATTGCCGGCTGTTTACAGATAGGCTTGTACTCAATTGCTCAAACAGTTCAGCAAAAAGTAAATCAATACAGGAAAGAAAATGAGAATAAGATCATTGAGGAATATGTAAGGTTTGTTGCTATTCCTAATGTAACAAGAGATACGTCAAACATTTTACGCAATGCGGCTTTTATAAAAATGATGATGGAACAGCGGGGGATCAAAGGGCGACACTTGATCTGCGTTTAGTATTAGGTAATGAAGTAGATAAACAAATCAATAAAGTAATAACGCATATTGAGAAAAATGGTTTTCATGTTATCGATCATGAGCCAACTGATGAAGAAAGATTGAAATATGCAAAGTTGATCAGGATAACAAGAGGCATTGGTTACCCGGCCCAAAGAACTTCATTTGATCTGCCCATTGCACAAAGCATGGTGAAAGCAGTACAAGCAACTGTTGACTATCCTGTAGTTCTCATACCATCGATGGGTGGGAGCCTGCCGCTTTATCTTTTTGAAAAAACATTAAATGCAAGAGTGATCACCGTTCCCGTGGTGAACTATGATAATAATCAACATGCAGAAAATGAAAATGTGCAGTTGAAATTTTTATGGGAAGGAATTGAAACGATTGCTGCTATTATGGTCATGGAACATTAATGATAGCCTACATCCGTTTATTCAATTCTTCGGTTTGGTTGCTGGTGGCTTTTGAGTAGCCGGTGGCTTTTGTGTTGTCGGTTGTTTTACCGGGTCAGGGTCGTCACCAAGGAAAAGAAGATTTTGTGGCAATTCCGTGAGTTTAAGTTCTCTTGCTACTGCAATAAAAATATTATCGATCTTAAAGCCCCCTTCATAGGTTTGAGGTTTTAGTACAAGGGTGTATTTTTTTCTTGCCAACACCTTCTTGTACGCATCTACTACCAGATTGTACAGGTCCTGCGATAAAACTCCTCTTTTTGCATTTGACCTGCTTTCAGCGATCTGTTGCCAGTAAAGAATGTTGATCATTGATTTTTGCCGGTCAGCAGCTACCATATCAAGAAGTGCTTTTGATTTTTTCCCCGAAGCCACTTGTGCAGAATCGGCTTTGTACGTGCTGTCGAGCCGCTGATATTCAGATTCATAATATTCCCGGAGAGCACCTAATGTATCGCGGTCAAAGATCTGCATAAGGCTATCAACATTACGATAAGCTGGCATGGCTTGCACCATTATGTCAACATCAAATACGCCGACTTTGAGTGTTTGTGATCTTGCATTTACTGATAATAACAGTGATGCGGTAAGACCGAAAGCGAACGATAACATTTTTTTCATAAACAAGAATATTAAATACCGATAGTGATCTTTGGTGTTTTAAGAAATGTGAAAGTAAGATTTATCTGCTGAGTAATTTTGTTTTAAAGATTACTTAAAATCTTTTCCTGCACCTTCTTCATTTCTTCAGGTGTCAATTTCAATTTTTCTCTGGTAAAATTCAGATCATTGGCAGAATTAATCGGGATCAAATGCATGTGTGCATGCGGCACTTCTAACCCCACCACTTCTATACCACAACGATTGCAATTAAAGGATCTCTCAATAGCTTTTGCAATTGGTTTTGCAAAGAGCAGCATTTCTGAAAGATATTCATCCGGCAAATCAAAAAATTTGTCAGTTTCGGTTTTAGGTACAACCAATACATGTCCTTCACGCAAAGGAAAAATATCAAGAAAAGCAAAGAATTTATCGTTCTCTGCAATTTTATAAGAAGGAATTTCGCCTGCTATGATTTTTGAAAAGATCGTCATACCGCCAAAAATTTTAGACTTCAGATTTATGATTGCGGATTTAAAGTATCGTAGATACATAAGAATTATTAATTATAAATCTAAAATCCGAAATCAAAAATCTAAAACCATTTATCAGATAGAAATGTTTTCAATCTTAAATTTCAATATGCCTGCCGGTGCCTGCACCTCTGCAATTTCACCTGGCTTCTTCCCAAGCAATCCTTTCCCGATCGGCGATGTAACAGAGATCTTTCCCACTTTCAGATCAGCTTCGTTCTCGCTTACCAATTGATAAGTTACTTGTTTCTTCGTATTAAGATTCGTAAGTGTCACTTTAGTAAGAATAGATACCTTGCTGGTATCAATGCTGCTTTCATCCAGCACTCTTGTATTTGCAATAATGCCTTCCATTTGTGCAATCTTTGATTCCAGGTGACCCTGTGCTTCTTTCGCTGCATCATATTCTGCATTTTCTTTCAGGTCGCCTTTTTCTTTTGCTTCCGCAATAGCTTTTGAAGCAGCTGGCCTGTCCACCGATTTCATACGTTGCAACTCTATTTTCATTTGTTCAAAGGTGTCTTTTTTCACATAATTAAAACCACTCATAATTACCTCCTTGTTTAATCGCAATCGTGGGTCACGTTTGCAGACAAAAAAAATAACAACGCCCCAGTGTTTGCTGAAGCGTTGCATTTATATATACAAATATAGAAAATTCCTTCTTTTATCGAATAAGGGATAAAAAGTTTTTCCCAGGGGGTTAAAATTCATTGCCGATCCAGCTAAAATCCGATGGTCTTTATACCACAATATTTTAAAGAAAGCCCAATTTTTGAAGCAACACTTCGCTCATTTTTAGAAATGCTTCGTGACTATAGCCGGCAATATGCGGTGTAATAATTACATCAGGCTGATCGGTCAACCATTCAAAAAGTGTTTGTTCTTCGGTGGTATAAGAAGATAGTTTTTCGTTTTCCAACACATCAAGCCCTGCCCCCGCTATAGCTCCGTTTAAAATAGCATTTTTCAGATCCTGTGTATTTACAATTTGCCCTCTTGATGTATTTAATATCCATGGTTTTTGTTTCAACGATTCAAAAAGATCATGGTTTGCTAAATGATGTGTTTCATCAGTGAGTGGCACATGGAAGCTGATCACATCAGCATAGCGACATACCTGCTCAAAACTTGCTTCCTTTATATAATCCTTGCCAAACCCAAACTTATATTTATCATAAGCCAGCACCGTTACATTAAACGACTGCAATAAATGCGCAAATGCACTGCCTGTATTTCCATAACCAATGATGCCAATTGTTTTACCGCTTAGCTCTGTGCCCCTGTTGGCATCCCGCAACCATTTACCTTCTTTTAATTCTTTTTGTACTGCATGAATTTTATTCATCAGCGATAATAACAAGGCCAATGCATGTTCTGCTACTGCATTCCGGTTTCCTTCAGGACTACTGACGCATTTAATTCCTTTACTTTCGGCGTATTCAACATCTATTAATTCCATCCCGCTTCCAAGACGTCCGATCCACTTCAGGACACTGCCCTTATCAATTAAGTTAGCATCAACTTTTATCCGCGTTGTTATTACGAGTCCTTCTACTTCATTCATTTGATCAAACAATTCATCGTATGATATTGTAGGGGCATAAATAACCTCAAACCCCTTTTGCTTTAGTGTATCGATCAATAATTCATGTGCCTTTGCAGTAATGATAACTTTATTCATTCTTCCTGTTTCATTTTAAAACTAAGCTCCCCAAATTCTTTTACAGATAATTGTTCAGCTCTTTTATTAAATATTTCATTTTTCAGTGTTTCCGGATCGAATAAATTCTTTACTGCGTTTCGTAAGGTTTTCCGGCGTTGATTAAATGCGGCTTTGACCAACTGAAAAAAAGATCTTTCATCTTTCATTTCGACCCTTGTTTCCAGGGGTAGTAATCTTATTACAGCACTTTTTACTTTTGGAGGTGGAGTAAAAGATCCTTCACTTACTTCAAAAAGATATTCAACCTTAAAAAAGGCCTGTACCAATGCACTGGTCACTCCATAAGTTTTGCTGCCTTCTTTTGCCGCTATTCTTTGCGCTACTTCTTTTTGAAACATGCCTACGACATTCTCCACATTATCTTTCCAATCAAGTATCTTAAACAATATCTGGGATGATATGTTGTAAGGGAAATTTCCTGTGACAGAAAACCTTTCGCTAAAAGGCATTTCCATATCAAGAAAATTTTGATTAATCAGTTTGTCTTTTAAATTGGTATAAGTGCCAAGCAGATAATCTACTTTTTCGGTATCAAGCTCAACGGCTTTAAAATCGATCCCGGGAATTTCCAGCAGGTATTTGGTCAACGCACCTCCCCCCGGGCCCACTTCAAGCAATTTTTGATGAGGATATTGCTGTATAGCGGCTACAATTTTTTTGCAA
>DASUTO010000241.1:0-8254 GCA_036374555.1 Chitinophagaceae bacterium | reverse complement strand
GATACGGCAATTTCAAATTATTTATTGGTTACACGTATACGAAGGCTTACCTGCATGAAGGAGATATAAAAACTGAAAATTATCTAACGCCACGTCATCGTCTGAATAATGTCTTGCTTTATGAAGTGGAAGAGAAATGGAAGATCGGGTTAGAGGCTTATTATTTCAGCAAACAGCAATTGAGTGATGGAGCAACCGGTAAATCTTATTGGATAACCGGTTTCATGGCAGAGAAGCTTTGGGAGAAATTCTCGTTATACCTCAATTTTGAAAACTTTACCGACTCAAGACAAACGAAATTTGATACTATCTATACGGGCACAATTGGTAATCCCCAGTTCAGGGATATTTATGCACCACTTGATGGATTTGTAATGAATGGGGGTATTAAACTGCGCCTGTAATAAAGTTTGATTAATTCATTTGTTGTGTGTGTTGGTGACCCCCCTTTGGGAAGGCGGGTGGGGTTCAAAAAGTTTTCTTCAGATCTGGATTTGTAAGAATTATATAATCACCACGATAAGAAAATCTTTCCCAATCAGGATCATTGAATGAAGTATCGCTAAAGCTGGCAATATTTAAAATTTTTAACTTCTTATTTCTCATTTGTAACTGGGCCGCTGTGCCCAGTTTTTCTTCTGTATGAAAACCACCAACACAATGGAAAACTTTTTTATGTTTATTCTTTTTTAAATAACTATAAATACTATAGGCCATTCCGGCATCCCACAAACTCTGACTATAATAAATATTCTGACTGCTGCTCCCTGGGGTTCCCTTCATAATGTCCATAAACTTTTCACGATAGCGACCAGTTAATGTATCATAAGGAAGCGGTGGTAAATATTTCTTTGCATCTTTAGATAAACTGTCCAATGACCTCATACCTCTACGGGTTACAAGACTTACATAACGCCTTGGCGGATTAGCAGCAACAACAGGAATTTTATTTTGTTTGGCATACTCGATCATTGGCCGGTAATCTTTGTAATTACTCCACAACCTTATATCTCTTGAAAAACGGGATTCGTCAATAGTGCCTGCGAGATATTCATTTAAAACAAGCTGACCGTCTGTCTCAAACATTTCCATGCTTAAAATAATTTTATCTGCATATTGTGCATGTAATGCCCTGAAAATTTTATTTTCCAGATAGTGGCCGGCACTGTCATTATGTTCCTCTCCAAAAAATAAAACATCTGCGTCAGCCATGTCTGTCACGATCTTGTCAATTGTTACGATCTGTTTGGTATGGGTATCATAAATTTTATAATGAGCATTCATGCTGTCCTGCGCATAAGCAGGCAATGAAAAAATGAAAACTGTCAGTGCGGATATCCATTTCATATAAACAGTTGTTTGTATGAATGTAAAATATGTTTTCCATTTTGCGTAAACCGATTTTCTTTTTCCGTAAGACATCCCTGGTTCTGTGCTACACCTTTGCGCCAAAACCAATTATGATGCTTAAAAGAGGAGTATTGATCGTTTCAGTGATTGTTTCGCAATTAGTTATTTCAGCTCAGGAGAAAAAAGTATTTCACGACGATTCTACAAAACCCACTCACAAATATTTACCCGATATAACTGTAGTGGGTCGTTTTAGCAAAAGTGATTACCAGCAATTACCGGAAATAGTAGGTACTTCAATTTATGCAGGTAAAAAAAACGCATTAATCGTTTTAGATAATGTGCAGGGAAATGTAGTTACAAATACCATGCGCCAGGTGCTTGCAAAAGTTCCCGGGATTCACGTTTGGGAAAGTGATCCCAGCGGAATTCAAATTGGTATTGCTGCAAGAGGATTGAGTCCAAACCGGAGTTGGGAATTTAATGTGCGTCAAAATGGATATGATATTGCGGCCGATCCTTTCGGGTATCCTGAAGCATATTACAATCCTCAATTGCAGGCAGTGCAGCGAATTGAAATTGTTCGCGGACATGGTTCCTTGCAATACGGCCCGCAGTTTGGGGGCATGGTAAATTATATTTTAAGAAATGGCAGCGAGATCAGCAAACCTTTTGAATTTGAAACGCAGCAAACCGTTGGCAGCAATGCATTATTTAATTCTTATAACGCAATAGGCGGCAGAACAAAAAAGTTACATTATTATAGTTTTTTTGATCATCGCAATGGTGATGGGTGGAGAAATAACAGCCGTTATTATACCAATGCGGGTTTTGGAACATTCACTTATTATTTCACTCCAAAATTTTCTTTATCTGCTGAAGTGATGCATTCACATATTCGCAGTCAGCAGGCAGGAGGGTTAACAGATATACAAGTTCAGCAGGATGCCCAGCAGAGTTTCCGCAGCCGCAATTGGTTTGATATTACATGGACAACGCCGGCTTTGATCGCCAACTACCAGTTGAATGAGAATACAAAATGGAACACAAAATTGTTTGCAACAATTGGCGACCGCAACAGTGTTGGTTATTTACAATCAATCACAATAAAGGATAGTATCAATCCAGCCACTGGTGAATACAATAACCGTGTTTTGAATATTGATCAATACAGAAACTATGGTTTGGAGAGCCGGATCATCACAGATTATCATTTAGGTAAAATGGCAAACACTTTATCAGGGGGTATTCGTTTATATACCGGTACCACGCATCGCCGGGCCGATGGTAAAGGAACAACGGGAACGGAATATGATATGACGGTGATCGGCAATTATCCAAGGGATGTTGAATTTGTTTCAAACAACACCGCAGCATTTGTGGAAAATATTTTTCGTGTCTCTGATAAATTTATAATCATTCCCGGTATTCGTTATGAATGGCTGGAAGGTTCAGCATCGGGCCGTAATGGGTACACTTCAGGTGGAGCAGAAATCATTTTACAAAATATTGAACGCAGCAGAAGCTTTTTACTTGCCGGGGTTGGCGCAGAATTTCATATTACTAAAAACACTGAGTTTTATGGAAACATAACACAGGCATACAGACCCATACAATTCGCGAACCTGCAAGCTCCTCCAACGACAGATGTTGTTGACCCTGATCTTGAAGATGCAAAAGGATACAATATGGATCTTGGATACCGGGGAAAAGTAAAAGATTTTTTACAGTTTGATGTAAGCGGATATTATTTACAATATAATAATCGCATCGGAACCATAACGGTTGCTGGTACAACTTCATACAGGTTAATTACAAATGTTGGCAGCAGTACCAGTAAAGGAATCGAAAGCTATCTTGAATTTAATCCCATTCGCGCATTCACAAAAAACAAAAAAGCTGACCTGATCATTTTTGGTTCATATGCTTACACACAAGCACGATACAGTGGCGATCATAAAGATGCAAGTACAAAAGGCAAGAAGGTAGAGAATGCACCCGAACATATCTTTCGGGGGGGTGTGTCAGCTGGCTATAAAGGGTTTTTATTGACCGCACAACTTAGTCATGTTGGGGAAACATACAGTGATGCAAATAATACAGCAACTCCAACTGTAAATGGAAATAATGGACTGATCCCATCTTATGCTATAACAGATATTACTGCTACCTATAAATTTTCAAAAGGATTGAACGTAAAAGCGGGCATCAATAATTTATTTGATGAAAGATATTTTACTCGTCGTGCCGGCGGTTACCCTGGCCCCGGCGCATTGCCGGGTGATGGAAGAACATTCTTTGTAAGTGTTGGCGCCAAACTCTGATTATAATGCTAATATTGATACTTGTTGAGACGGGATTTTTTTATATACTAAGCTGATATTGCTGATTGGAATGTATTGATTTTTCACCGTCCCTGCGTATAACTTTATAACCAAGATAAATAAAGATCAAACCGATAAGCTCTGTTACAAATAAAACTTCCACATAACCAAATTTGGTAAACGAACCACCGATGCCGGGGAGCAAACCACCTATTGCAATTAATAAATTGCCGGTAAATCTTCTTTTGAATTGATTGTTCTTTGCGTATTTAAAAGCAGAATAAATGGCACCACCAACCAGGAAGATAAAAGCATAAAGATTTACAAAAGGGGTCATGTAACGAATGAATGTCCAACCAAGAAGTTTACCACTCAATTTTCCTGTAATCAATTCTGTATTGACCGGAGAAAGAACTACAAGCATCGAGACAGTGATAATAAGAGTTGCAAGAATAACTGTTAGAATATTAGCCGTTTTTCTTTTGCATAAAAGATAAACTGTGCCCTGTGCAAGTGGAGCGCCACCAAGCAACGCGCCTGTAATATACCAGGTTTTGAAATTAGCAACTGAAAAGCCGGCCAGCACATTTACGCTTTCGGTAATTGTGCCTGCAACATAAGTGAAAACACCTATCATCCACCAAAAGACATGTATTGAAGTTTTATTTTTTTTCCAATGGTTATATAGAACAGTGAAGAAGTAAATACCAAACAAAGTGGTGATGATGGGGATGTAGTTTATGAATTCCATAAAGAAGAATTGAAACACAAAAATGATGATATAGCAAAACGCAATTATCATCCTTCTGTAAAATGAATTCCCGGAGGGAATGTATCTCATTACCTATGACTTTCCTCAACCTGCTACCTGATTCATCATCAAAAGGCTGTCATTTTTTTGTAAAAGAAAATTTCATCATTGTTTCATGACATTCTTATGATAAAAAAAATTTTGTACGAGTCAATCTTTGTGTCCGAATAAGAACCAAATGAAAAATATATTTTTCTTTCTGCTTATAACCATCACATCGATCACTTCTTTTTCTCAGGAAGACACACTGTTCTCAAAAACATTAACGGAGTTAGTAGTTACTGCAACAAGAACTGAAAGAAAGCTAAGCAATGTTGCTGTTCCTGTTCAGATCATCTCAAGAAAAGCAATTGTACAAAGTGGTTCAGTAAGACTGAATGATATACTCTCTGAACAAACAGGATTATATATCACTAGTGGTGGCGCTACCACATCCGCAGGTGGTGGAGTTTTTGGAAACGGAATACAGATCCAGGGTCTTTCTCCCGATTATACATTGATATTGCTGGATGGCGAACCGATCATCGGAAGACAGGGAGGTGTCATTGACCTTTCAAGATTAGCTGTTGGAAATATCAAAAAGATCGAGATCGTCAAAGGGCCATCTTCGAGTTTATACGGAAGCGAAGCAATGGGGGGAGTGGTTAATATTATTACTGAACAGGCACAATTGAACAGATTAGATGCATCGTTCCGCTATGGGAGATTTAATTCAACCGATGCGAACCTGAGTGCAGCAATAAAAAAACAAAATTGGGGATTGCAATTATTTGGCAATCGCAATAGCTCAAATGGATTTGATCTGGATGAAAATGCTCCTGGCAAAACAGTTGATCCTTTTAGCAGTTATACAACACAAGCAAGGTTTAATTTTTTTCCATCCGCGAAAACCAAGATCAGCGTATCAGGAAGGTACTACAATGAAAAACAGGATAATTATTTTTTGACGCAGGATATTGGCAGCGGCTCTGCAATCGCCATTACCGGTGATGGCAAAGTAAAAGATATGAATCTGAATCCTGTTATTACCCGGCAATTCAATAATAATCTTCGTTCATCATTGCGTTTTTATTTTAGCCGTTATGAATATGAACAAACATTATTAAAAGATGCTGATAAATCTCCTTATTACTATGATTTCTTTCAACAGGATTTTTATCGTGCAGAAAATCAGACTGACTTTAATCTGCCAGCAAGAAATTTTTTAAGTGTCGGTGCTGGAATAGTTGAGGAGAGGTTAAACACCACAAGATATGCGGGTAAGAGATCAAACGATATTCTTTATGCATTTTTGCAGGATGAATGGAGAGCTAGTGAAAAATTAACTTTCATTGGTGGTTTGCGCTATGATGACAATTCTGCTTACCAATCAAGAGTAAGCCCCAAGCTTGCGGCGCAATTTAAAGTGAACGATAAGCTGCGGATCAATGCATCTTATGGAGCAGGATTTAAAGCTCCGGATTTCAGACAGCTATTTCTGAATTTCTTAAATACTGCTGCCGGCGGTTATGTCGTGTACGGTGCAAACGAGATCACGATCTCAGAATTGGAATCACAAAAACAACAAGGGATTCTTTCTGAAATATTGCCGAGAGCTTATGATCTCGCTTTATTGAAACCAGAAATTTCAAAAGGCCTTAACGCGGGTGTACATTTTGATGTAAATGAAAAATTGAATTTTGATGTAAATCTTTTCAGAAATGATATTGATGAGCTTATCCAGGTTGATATTATTGCATTTCGCATTAATGCTGCACCGGTTTATAGTTACTTCAATGTAAAAGAAGCATATACTCAGGGAGCAGAGATCAATTCTTCTTTTAGAATAAATAACAAGTTTCAATTACAAGGGGGCTACCAGTTTTTAATGACGGCCGATAAAGCTGATCTTGAAAGAATAGAAAATGGCGAGGTATATACCCGTGACCTGGAGACAAACGAAGTTTACAAAGTTCAGAAAAGTGATTATGGTGGTTTGCCAAATCGTTCAAAACACATGGCAAATGCAAAACTTTTTTATGAGAATACAAAAAAAGGCTGGTCCGCATCTGTCCGTGCTATTTATAAAAGCCGGTGGGGCACTTATGATAAAGATGGAAACGGACTTATTAATCGTGAAGATGAATTCGCAAGCGGATCCACACTCATTAATATAAATGCTGCAAAAACGATCAACGCCTTTCGTGTACAGGCCGGTATTGATAATCTTTTTAATTATAAAGACGAACTCAATCTTCCGGGCCAGCCGGGGATCCAACCATATATATCTATTCACTATTCATTTATAAAAAACAAAAACAATAATTAAGATGAAAACAAATTTGATTGCACTAACTGTTATCACGACTGGAATTTTTTTTACATCATGCGATAAGGAGGAAGTGCCTGCACCTGTAACTGTACAGACAAAATCGGTAAGTAATCTGCCTGGCGATACAATTCTTGGGCTTACTTCAATGGGTCAACCTTATGGTTCAGGTAAATACACTTTATATAGTCTTGAAACCAATTCAATTATTTCTAATACTGATTCAGCCACATCAAAATGGGATATTGGATTCCGCGGCACTACTATCATTACGAATAGTGGAAATAGCGGCCCGGGTGCCGGAGGCGCATTTGTATATACAGGCCTATTTGGCGACTTAGTACAAATACCAACTGATTCCACCTTCCGCATTGATAATGCCCCGACTGCTTATGCAATTAAAAGTGGCAGTGGTAATGGTTGGTATAGTTATAATGGTGCTACCAATCTTATTACACCGATCCCCGGCCGTATTTTGGTGATTCGTACAGCTTCCGGTAAGTATGCTAAAATAGAAATTCAGAATTATTATAAAGGAGGCGTTACACCGGATGCAACGGCTTCTGATAATGACAAGCTGATGAAACAGCGATATTACACTTTCCGTTATACTTTCCAGTCTGACGGCAGTAAAAAATTCTAAGATCCGATAGATGCAATAAGCTAAGCCGTCTCGCACAGGCGAGGCGGTTTTTTCTGTAAATAGCCCACTCGTTTTCCTTAACTTCGCAGACTTTTTAGCAAGGGAATATGAGTCAGAAATACAGGGAATACCAGCAACTTAACTTACCATCAATAGAACAGGAAATACTGGCCAAATGGGCAGAGAAACAGGCATTTGAAAAAAGTGTCAGTCTTCGTGAAGGCGCCACGCCATTTGTATTTTATGAAGGCCCGCCCAGTGCCAATGGCATGCCCGGTATTCATCACGTTATTTCCAGAACATTGAAGGATCTTGTTTGCCGCTACAAGACGATGAAGGGATTCCAGGTAAAAAGGAAAGGCGGATGGGATACACATGGTTTGCCAATTGAATTAGGTGTTGAAAAGGAATTAGGTATAACAAAAGAAGATATCGGTAAAAAGATCTCTGTTGAAGATTATAATAAGAAATGCCGTGAAGCGGTACTTCGTTATAAAGATAAATGGGATGATATAACCCGTAAGATGGGTTACTGGGTTGATCTGAATGACCCCTACATCACTTTCAAGAATGAATACATCGAAACATTGTGGTGGTTGCTGAGTGAATTGTATAAAAAAGGATTGTTGTACGAAAGTGTGAGTATCCAACCTTATTCACCGGCAGCCGGAACCGGTTTAAGTTCTCATGAATTAAATCTGCCTGGTTGCTACAAAGATGTGAAAGACACCTCCATTGTGGCACAGTTCAAAGTGAAGCGAAATGCAAAGTCAGAGTTTCTTTTTCATTCAAGAACGGTGGGCGATTTATACATTCTC
>DASUTO010000240.1:0-8745 GCA_036374555.1 Chitinophagaceae bacterium | reverse complement strand
CTGATCGGGCTGTTGCAGCAATGGAAAGCAAATGTAAAAGGACTGTACTGGGCATTAAAAAAAAAAGAATAGGGTAAATGCCAGGGTTAGAATTAAAGCGATCGGTGGAGATACGCACCATAGTCTTATTACCACCGGGTTTCTATCGGAAGAATCATCTTGCTTACGAACCTTGCTGATAACCTTAACAGGCAGATAAATATTGGGGTAAGTTATTCAGTATCTCTTATTCTATCGGCTGGTATATATCTGTCCGAATTTCCGAAGGACTCTTTACAGCAGATGGATCATTTAAATATACTTCAAAAGGGTTTCCTCTTGCTTTCCGCTTGTTTTCTTTGAGCCAGCTTTCAACTTTTACATACGCATTTCCAACCTGGTCATAGGGCCCCCACATATGGGCAATTAAAACATTTCCTCCTTTTTGAATTCTTGATTGTATTCTGCCACTGAGTTTTGCGGGACTGCTAACTATTTCAACAGCCACATCCATGGGCCATGGCGGCTGCATGGAATAATACCAGGCCATAAATTTCTGAGGTTGCAATTTATTCTGCTGGATAAATTGCATCAGTTCTCCATATGCTTTGCCCAATACATCCTTAATGGTTTCCGTTGTAGCTGCCGTATCGTTAATAAATAAGACTAACATGTCTTTGAAACTTGTTTTTTCCAGTTGCACTTTTACCGGGACTATGGTATCCTGAATACTAATAGTGGTTTTGGCATATGGCAATGGTAAAACAGCAGCCTGTTTTGCAGGAATTAAAAATGCAAACAAGACCATGATTATGATCCCCGCAAACGAAAGATGTGATCGCTTCATGAATTGAATATTTAAAATTAAAGTTATGTTCCTGCCCCCTTGAAAGGCAGTGATACATCTCATGTTAACCGCTGATAAACGTTATTAAGTCACCCAGGAGCTGGCAATTTTATCTGCATGATCAAGTTCACTCTGTGTAATGCTCTGTGTTAGGAGGGGGCCGTGCGCAGGAGACTACCTTTATCATTATTAATTGTATTCTTTGAGTTTCTAACTATGAATACGTCAGTTACAGGTTTTGTATTCATGCGAAAAATTGCTTTTAGTTGGCTCTTTTTGCTTTTCTCGGGGCAACCGTTTTCCATCGTGGCGCAGGATTATTCACCGGGCGAAGCAACTGCGATCCTGAAGGAAGAGCAGTACAGGTTTCAACGGTATCTCAACTATATCTCATTTGATCCAAATATTATTTCCCGGCTCTCCCGGTTTATCGATTCGGAGGTGGACAGCATTCACAGGGGGATCGTCAATGATACTGTTTTAACTGATGGCGAAAAGCAAAAGGCATTTCAAAGTCTTGTTCATTTCATTAGAGACCTCGCTGATAAAATTGCTATAGCTAAAATAGAGATCTATTACATCCCGGATGCACTCGACTCATATATGCGGCTTTTAAGGGCTCTACTTTATCACACATCCATTGATGAAATTATAATACCATTGGATCCTGTGCTCTGTCAATTATTAGCTTCCACTTTCTGGGAGTATGATGAATGTGCTTTGCTTGATGATATTACAACTTATAAACAAGTAGCTTCTTCACCGGGTACTATTCTTCAATACCTGGAAAGATACCCGGAGTTTCGATTTGCTGATTCGTTAATGCTTGTTGCGGCGGCTCATGACCCATTGAAAATGGCTTCATTCATGCTCCAGGATAAAACTGGTTTACAACAAAACATCCGCAATAATAAGAATATATATATCCAGCAGATCATATCGCTTGCTGACCATCGGAGTGCACCCGAATTGCTGCCTTTTATTATTCCGCTGGCTGAAAAGAGAATTTCAACACAGGAGATCCTCAATAGGAGAATGGAAGTAACCAGTTATTTTCAACTGCTCGTAAATACATTAAGAAATGAAATGACCAGGCCGCCAGATTCATCTTTGATTTTTCAGGTAGTGCTTCGGAATGCTATAAAGGAAAAAGCCCTTTATTTTTATGTGAACCAGATCAATGAACTGCATGGATCCAGTGATGCCATTCGCTTTGCATCCGTAAAGAACCTTCGCCTTGAAGATCTTTATTACATAATAACCACTTGTGAAGAAGAATTATATACATCGAGTTATCTTGGCTTGTACAAAAGAATGATGAAAAATTTCAGGGTCCAAACTGTTGACTCTATATTCCGACTGGTGCAGTATGATAATTTCCGCATCTTCATCCGGATGGCGGCAAATTATAATACGCTGGCTGATCTTCTAAGTTGCATGTCACAGGAAAAGGCGGCGGAGTTATTGACACTTTTTATTTCAGGAATTGAAAATGACAAAGTTTTGGGAATCGAACAAGCAATGGGTATCGCTGATTCGTACACCGTGCTTAGTTCCACCGGGATCAGTGAAACGATTCAAAAAGGGCTACAAGCCAATCTCGATCGTTGCCAAACCGGCCAATTGTATTTTGGCATTCGCCTGTACAGTATTTTGTTACAGGTTTTTGACCTTGTAAAACAAAAGGATTCACTGAATAATTTATGGGTTTACCTTGGCAATCATGATATACTGAAAAGAAGATCACTGCAAAATAAGAATGGCGAAGTAGTGGAGTTAGTCTTATTTTATGGGGATGAAGATGGGATCATTTCCTTCAGCAATTTCCTAAACCTGTTCAAAGGTGAAGAGAAATGGAAGCTCTCGAAAAACGAATTTTGGATCGCTATCCGCTCTGTTTCAGATGAACCCATCATTATTTATGCAAACCTGCCGCTTGATAATAAAATGGGACTGGACATGCAGGCGCAGGATTCCTTAATTTATTTTTTACAACAGCAATCAGCAGATCCTGTCATCCTTATGCACCGTGGCCACAGTTATCACCTAAGCAAGACTTTGACACGGCTCCAACCATCGGTTAAACTGGCCATATTTGGTTCATGCGGTGGGTACAGCAACATATTAAGTGTAACCGATATCAGCCCGGATGCACAAATTATTCTTTCAAAAAAAACAGGATCAAAATTTATCAACGACGCGATGATAGATGTGATCAATGAGACGCTGCTAAACAAGAATGACCTTATCTGGACGGAGATTTGGGAAAAACTTAGAATCCGGTTCAGGAATGATGAGTTTGCACTTGATCTCTTCAATGACTATATCCCGCCGAGGAAAAATGTAAGTCAATTTGTTCTTAAGCTTTTTAATTCTTACAGGTGAGTAGAATGATATACCGCCAGATCTTTACATTAAAAATGTTTTTTGCATCCGTGTAAAAATCGGCGGAGGCCATGGTAGAAGATGGAAAACAGCTTATTGATCTATCGCAAAAAGAATATCATTTTGCATAAGTCTTTGTAATCAAGACCAACTAATACATGAAATTAAAGATCAGGCCGGTAATTGAATCGTAAAGTTGGCGCCTTCACCTTCTGTACTTTCTACTCTTATTTCGCCCCCATGACCTTTAGTAACTACATCATAACTCAGTGATAGCCCTAATCCTGTTCCTTCGCCATTTGGTTTCGTAGTAAAGAAAGGTTGAAAAACCTTGGCAGTAACTTTTTCTGACATGCCAGTGCCATTATCGTCAACAGAGATAATGATCTTATTTCCCATTTTTTTGGTACGGACCAGCACTCTTGGCTCGAATGTACCATTAAGCTGTTTCTTTTTTTCATTCACGGCATAAAAAGCATTATTCAACAGGTTCATCAACGCATGACTTAAATCCTGTGGCATTACATTCACTTGTGCTACTTCCTCATCAAAATGAGTTTCGATCCTTGAAGCAAATGTCATGTTCTTGTTACGGAAATTATTATAACTTAGCCTGAGCGATTCATCCACCAATGCATTAATATTTGTGGGCTCTTTTATCCCGCTGCTTTTGCGTGTATGCTGCAGCATGTTCCTCACAATGGCGCCGGCTCTTTTACCATGATGAACAATTTTTTCCTGGTTCATCAATAGCTCATCGGCAAGGCTATGAAGATTTTGACTTTGTTCAGCAGTCAATGAAAGTTTTCTTACTTCTTCTTTTAATTCATTACCCAGGTCTACGTTCACTTCGGAAAAATTATTGACGAAGTTTAGCGGGTTTTGTATCTCATGCGCTATACCGGCAGTTAGTTCTCCCAAAGAAGCCATTTTTTCTTTTTGAATAAGCTGGATCTGTGTCTGCTGTAACTCAGCCATTGCTTTTTTGATCTTGTCACGTTGATCTTCCAGCTCTACATTTTGTTGCTGCAGTAAACGATTTGCCTTTTTCTTTTGGCTATAGTTGCGAAGCATTATAAATGAAAACACCAGCAAGGCAATGGCACCGACCAACCATATGTTCTGCTTAGTTTTTTGGATCTCTAATCTTCTATCCTTCAATAAGAGTTCCTGTTCATTTTGCTTAGCAAGCAGTGTTTGTTTTTCAAGCTGTGAT
The DNA here is from genome assembly GCA_036374555.1 of Chitinophagaceae bacterium. Classification (GTDB taxonomy): domain Bacteria; phylum Bacteroidota; class Bacteroidia; order Chitinophagales; family Chitinophagaceae; genus VBAS01. The sequence continues at coordinate 4,318 of DASUTO010000240.1, read as the reverse complement.
TGTTGTATCGTTTTTTCCTGCTCTGCAAGCGCCAGCTTTTTTTCATTTTGTTCATTGGTTAGCTGCAACTCTGTTTTTGTTTGCAGGAACCGGAGCATTTGTACATCCTTTTCTCTTTGGGTAATTTCAAGTGATGCCTGTTTCAGTTTTAATTCCTGTTGTTGTTGTTTGGAAAGCAGCGTTTGCTTTTCCAGTTGTTCAGCGATCAATGCCTGTTGCAGTCGCAAGGAGTCTTCTTTCTTTGAAAATTCATATTGCAGGCGTTGTTCAGAAAGTTGTTTAGCCGCTTCTGCATTGGTAAGGCTGTCACGATATGTTATATAAAGATTATAGTTCGTAAGGGCAGAAGCATAATTGCCACCTGCAGTATCAATTTGTGAAAGCAATCTATAAGATTTGCTGATGATCTCTTTGTATCCAACGTGCTTTGCCAGCTGTAATCCTTTTTCCAGGGTTTGCTTTGCCTCATCATATCTTTTCAAGTCGAATAAAACACTTCCGCTTTCCAGGTAGGAAATGGTAGCAGATTCTTTTGCCCCAATTTCTTCAAATCGTTTCCTGGCTTCATCATAACTTTTCAGCGCTTCTGTTTGATTTCCCATCAGGCTATAAATAGTACCTAAATTGCCCTGTGCAATTGCTATATCTTTTTTGTTACCCGTTTGTTCAGCTAGCTTTAACGCTTCGATAAAAGCTTTATGAGCTTCTTCGGTATTTCCCAACTCCCTGTACGCATTGCCAAGATTGTTATAGGCGCCTGATAACACTTCTTTATTACCAAGTTCATCCGCCGCTTTTTTTGCAGCGAGATAACTATTGAAGGATTCTTTCCAGTTCTTCTGATCTTCATACATAAGTCCAAGACCGGTATGTACATTATAAATACCTGTTTTATTCCCGAGCTTTTCAAAAATGCGGAGGGCTGCATAATTATCTTTTAATGATTGCTGCACATTCCCGTAGTAATTATTAAGCCTGGCACTTACCACATAGCAATTGGCAAGACCGGCCTCGTTCCCTGCTTCGGTATAATATTTTATAGCAAGGTCTTTGTATTTCGCCGCTTCACCCTGCTCACTTTTCCTGATAAGCACAACAGCCGTGATATAAGCGATCTTACCCATCAGGTCTTTATTGCTGGTTTGTTGCGCTATTTGTAGTCCCTTTTTGAAAAAATTGAGGGCTTCATCATAGTTGCTGCGCTGATGAACAGAACCCATTGCATAATAAGTTTCAGCAAGCTCTACATTACGCTTTAGCTGTTCATATAATTTCTGAGCTGCCAAATAATTGATCAGTGCATCAGTGGCTTTTGCTTTAGCCGCATAAGCTTGTCCTAAAAAGAAATAAGCATCTGCTTCACCCCGTGTAAAGTTTATTTTTTTTGCAAGCGCTAATGAAGAAGAAGATAACATGAGTGCTGAATCAACCTTGCCTGTTAACTTGAGATCAAAGCTCAGGAGGTTCAACGTCTTTACTCTTGTTGTATCATGCGGAGCACTTTGAAGCACCTGTAGCAATGAATCGATTCTTGCTTGTCCTTTTTTCTGCGCCTGCAACGACAAGTGCAAACAGAACAGAAAACTGATGACGAAAATATTTTTCATGAACGATTAATGGTTTTGGAAGATGAAGATAAGTGATCGGACAGGCTGTTCGGTTAACATATTTGTGCTAAAATTTTTGAAGACGAACAGTTGTTTTAGTTAAGAAACAGCTTTGATATACCCAGTTTGTGGTATATAGCTTCTTTATTTTTTAAATATAAGTTAAGAAATGCAAAAACAACTGGTTCGGGAAATACCCATGTTTTTATGCCATTGCCGTTGGTGGTGTCCTCATGGGCAATTTTTTTTGGACAGGAATAGGGGTAAACGTCCCTTCGGTTGTTATATTAAAAAGTATTTTTGGGCGCAGCTTTATTAATAGAGTACAGGACACAAGGAATGGAATTGGAGAACGGATCCATCGGTACGTTACTGGCGCAAAAGGACGAAACAGCCTTTGAACAGGTTTTTAAAACTCATTTTAAACGCCTGCATGCCTATGCATTTACTATACTGAGGGATGAAGCAGAAGCGGAGGAAATAGTACAGCAGGTTTTTTTCAAGCTTTGGGAAAGAAATGAAAATCTATCGTTGACCGGTTCTGTTTCTGCCTATTTATACCGCGCTGTGCATAATGAAAGCCTAAATTATCTCAAGCATCAGAAAGTAAGATCAAATCACCAGTTGCATGTTGCGTACAGTATGAAGAATGAAGTAGAACATCCTGCAAAAAAAGTAATGGCCGGGGAACTGGAAAAGAAAATTCATACTGCATTGAATGAACTGCCCGAACAATGCCGCACTATTTTCCAGATGAGCCGTTTTGATGAATTGAAGTACCGGGAAATTGCAGATAAGCTGGGTATATCCGTAAAAACAGTAGAGAACCAGATGGGCAAAGCATTGAAATTGTTGCGGGAGAAATTAGTTGACTTCCTGATCTTTATTTTTTTATTTATTCATTTTTAATACCACAACCCTGGAACAAAAATTTTACCATATTGATGATGACCTGCTGGTGAAACACCTGCTGGGTGAAGCATCTCCGGAAGAAAACCAGGCGGTGAAAGAATGGATGAATGAGAATGCATCAAACAGGGACTATTATGACCAGCTCAAAAAGATCTGGGATAACAGTAGAAAGCTTGCTGCTGACTCGACTCTTGATGTAAATAAAGCATGGCAAAGATTTCAAAAGCGGGTTACTGATCAAAAAGAAATACCTCAAATTATAAGCCGCAGCCGTTTTTCCTGGATGAAGGTTGCTGCATCAGCTATTTTAGTAGCGGGCCTTGGTATTGCAGTATATTTTTTGATCAATAAAAATAATGAGCCAACAGAGATGGTTGCCCAAACCGGTCAAAACGTTTTGGTTGATACCTTACCGGATGGTTCTGTAATTACGTTGAATAAAAGATCGACCATTACTTATCCTTCCAAATTCAAAGGCGATACAAGGGCCATTGCATTAAAAGGTGAAGCCTTCTTTAATGTGGCACCGGACAAGAAAAAACCATTTGTTATTTCAGTGAATGATGTACAGGTAACTGTAGTAGGAACATCTTTTAATATAAAAAGTGAAAATGGTAATACAGAAGTAGTAGTGGAAACGGGTATTGTACGGGTATCAAGATCCGGCAAGACAGTGGAACTAAGTGCTGGCGAAAAAATAAATATGCACGCAAATGATAGTAATGCCATCAAAGAGCCAGTAACTGACAAACTGTACAATTATTACCGCAGTAAAGTATTTGTTTGTGATGATACGCCGTTGTGGAAACTGGTCCAGGTACTGAATGAAGCCTATGACGCCAACATCATCATTGGGAGAAAGGAATTGAATGATAAGAAACTGAACACTACGTTTAATAACGAGTCCCTTGAACAGGTATTGGAGATTATACACCTCACATTTGATATAACAGTTATCAAAAAAGAAGACGGACAGATCATTTTACAATAACACAGATTACAATTAATGAAATTCAGTACGGTTTTTAATTTTATTATTTTTCTCTTCTTTATCAATGCTGCAACTTATGGCCAGGCCAATTTGCAGAAAAATATCTCGTTGGAAGTAAATAACCAGCGATTGGATAATGTGCTTGAAATCCTGAGCAACAAAGGCGATTTCTATTTTTCTTATAATTCCAGCATAATTAAAAAGGACAGTCTTGTTAGTTTCAGAGCTTCTAATAAAACGGTAAAAGAAATACTGTCGCTATTGTTTAATTCTACTTATGAGTTCAAAGAAAGCGGTAACTATATCATCATCCGTAAAGCACCAATAAGAATGACACTGGTGACGCAAAAAGGTGTGACCGAAGAAAGAATTTACTCAGTGAGTGGTTATGTATACGATGAACAATCAGGTGCTGCTATTAATGAAGCCAGCATCTATGAAAAAACGATCCTTGCTTCGGCCATGTCCAACGAAGAAGGGTTTTTTAAAATAAAATTAAAAAGCAGCAGATCCGGCACGGCAGAGCTGACGGTGAGCAAAGAATTTTATGAAGACACGACCGTGAAAATTCAACCGCGGTTTGATCAGCAACTTTCCATTACAATGATGCCGCTTGAATTACCAGGAAGCACTGAGGTGATCGCACCTGAAGATTACCTGACGCCAGACTCGGTGAAAGTAATTGCTGATTCAACTCCAGGTGTTAACTCTCCTGTTATAACTGATTCCATTAAAGTGCAGGAAACTGGTGTAGGAAGATTCCTGATCTCCGGGAAGCAAAAAATACAAAGTCTTAATTTGAAAAACT
>DASUTO010000239.1:0-10808 GCA_036374555.1 Chitinophagaceae bacterium | reverse complement strand
AATGACACAAACAAAATGTTTATCAAAAGAATTCTTTTCATCTTGTATAATTTTAATCTTTAAGTAAAAATGGTTGTATTTCTTTTTGCCAGATAGCATAACCTTTGGCATTCATGTGCAAACTATCTTCTAAAAATATCTCAGGCATTGGCTGACCTGCAGCATTCAACATTTTATTATATACATCGATAAAAGTTGCCGTGGGCGGCCTGTTGTAAATTACTGCGTCTTCCTGCCGCGATATAAAGTTCGAAATCATGTGGTTTGCTTCTTTCATTTTTGAAAACAAATGACGACGACTTGGGCTTGGTTTCATGGAGATAAAGGCAATTGATGCACCTGTTTTTACCTTGATCGTATCATATAACCCATAAAATCGATCAAAAACCATTGCTGCTGTAATAGTATCAGAAGAAGCAAGATCATTTTCTCCGCAGTAAATAACAACTTGTTTAGGTTGATAAGGAAAAATGATATCATCTGCATATCGGATTTGATCTAATAAAGTAGAACCACCAAATCCACGATTGATAATAGTATAACCGGGAAAATAACTCTGTACATCCTTCCACATAGTAAATGAGGAACTTCCAATAAACAAAATGGCATTCTTTGGCGGGATTGAAATTGAATCCTGCTTTTTAAAATTTTGAATATCATTCCAGAAAGGAGGAGTCGCTACAGTTTTCGTTTCGGGTTTGCTGTTTGGGTTACAAGCTGACAAAAAGCAAATGAATAAGTATAAAAAGTATCTCATTTTACTTCGATGATTTTAGATCTTTCTGAAACGCCATTTTCATTAATTGCTTCTATGCAATAAAAATAACTCTTTTGAGAATCCATTGCTTTCATCCAGTATTCGTTATTGGCATGAATCATAATGCTTGTGTAAAGTTTGTCGGGTTGAGTGCCATAATAAATATTATAAGCGAAAGCATTATCTACCGGTCTCCATTTAATAAAAGCACTGCGTTTATCTTTTTCGGTGCGGAGTACGATAAATCCTTTTACAGCTTCAGGTTTTGCGCCATTGCCATTACCAAATACACGTAAACCACTAATGGCAAATTTGCCCGTAGGCATGCGAATATTTTCAAGCCTGATAAATCTAGCCTGCACCGGTTGTGACAATTCTATATAATCATGCGGCACATCTTTCCGGTTATTGCTTTTATCAACCAGTACATTCCATTTTTTACCATCCACTGAATAATAAAGTTTGTATTGATGATAAAGACCTGATGTTTTTCCTAAAAAAATTGAATCCATCTCTTTTGGAAAGGATACATCCTGGTCTGCATAGTTGATCTGTATTGCATTTACAGTAGAAATATCCCCGAGATCTGTCTGGATCCATTCTCCTTTATCACCTGTTGTTGCACTCCAGTAAGTTTTTATTAATTCATCTACCGCATTGTTGGCATGATAACCGCCAAGTGTAGAAGAAACCTGCACAGGTTTATTAAAATTAAGTAACATCCATCCTGTAAAATATTTTGATTTGCCATCAGCGCCATATGCTGAACCCGCAGGAATAGCATCCGGTAAATAATGAGGATAATCGCCAAAAGTTGTATTGCAAAACATCATATCATCTTTGTCAAAACCGGTCGGCCATATGCCAAGTCTTCGCTCAAAAGTATTTTTTACTGAAATAACAGTAGTCGATATATGCCAGTAATTTTTATGCCTGTCCTGGAATGTAGCACCGTGCCCTGCACCCCGAACAAAGCCTCCCAATTTTATACTTACCGGATCTGACATTGCTTCAAATGGCCCAAGCGGGCCAGTACCTACCAATAAGCCATCGGCATAACCACTGAACTCGGTGCCCGGTGCACCGTATTGCAAATAATATTTCCCCTTGTATTTCGTCATATGTGATCCTTCAATAAAAGGGTCGAGGAAAGTATTATCCATATGTTCTCCAAATCTCTGCCAACCAAAACGCCAGTGTTCCAATAGATACATTTCTTTCCTCGTACCTATAGGGTGAAATGTTTTTCGATTTAATTCTATACCATACATTGGGAACTTATTACTGCTTCCATTATACATATATAAACGACCATCATCATCAGTAAAAAAAGAAGGGTCCCAACCGCCGATCTCAAATGAATCAACAAGCGGTTTCCATTCATTGGCTTTTGGATTCGTACTCATCCATAAGGTAAACTTGCTTGTATAAGTGGAACCAAATACAAGCATGGTATCGCCAACAATACCCACTGCAGGAGCACAGAGTTCATCATAAGTGCCCGTATTCCATGGACGCAAAAATTTTTTTGAAACAAAATTCCAGTTAAGCATATCACTGCTCCACCAATAGCCCCATTGGTTAGTGCTGAATAAATAATAATCGTTCTTGTATAAAACGATCACAGGATCGGCAGTTGCACGATGGCGACCCCATTCCGAAAAATTTGGAATAGGAGTGTAGCCATAATCTATATTAATGGGATTGCAATAAGTTTTTTGTTGTGCCTGCGCAGAGAAAAAAATAAAAAATAGAAAACTATAAGTTACAAATCGTTTGTATATGAGAATATTTATCTTCATTTCATAAAGATTAATAGGTACCGCGGTATAAATTATCGTTCCGGTTGTTGATCGTTTTCTTTAATGGGATTTGTAAACCATTTGTAGCGCTCAGCCAGTTAAACAATTCATCTTTCAACTGCAAACCAATTTTACGATAAGTCGTATCACGAATAAGGTTATTCATTTCAAAGGGGTCGTTTTGCAGGTCAAATAATTCATTAATATCCCATACTCCATTATAATAAATGTATTTGTACCTGTCGGTACGTACTGAAAACGTTGTGGGTGTTTGCGGAAAAGCAGACTCCCAATAATATTCATAAAACACTTTCTCCCTTTGCCAGCCATTAGCATTCCCTTTTAATAAATTGATAAATGAATAGCCCTGCATCTGCGAAGGTTTGTTAACACCTGCCAACTCGAGGAAAGTAGGTGCAAGGTCAACATTCATCACCACCTGTTCCACTACCGAATTAGGTTTAATCATTCCCGGCGCCCATACCAGCAACGGAACACGCATCGATTCTTCGTAGGCATGACGTTTATCTATTAATCCGTGTTCGCCGAATGAAAATCCATTATCTCCCATATACACGATCATCGTATTTTTTTCAAGGTTGTTTTCTTTTACCCAATTCATTACCCGTTCTACACTTTCATCGACTGCCATTAATGTTTCAAGATAAAGATGATAAAACTGATCGAATTGTATTTGACCATGATACATATAATCAACGCCATGCCAGCTATACCGTTGATTTCGCACCCACTGCGGAATATCATTGTAATTTACTTTGTTTTGTGGCGCCGTCACCGTTCCAAATGTTTTACTATTTGCGGTAGCTGTTAAATACATTGATGGCGGACAAACAATAGGCAACTCTCTGTATTTTCCTTCGTGTCGTTTTGCCGGTTGAAACTCTGCATGAACACCTTTATGTGATAAATAAAGAAAGAAAGGTTTTTGTTTATTCCGTTTAGTCATCCATTCAACAGCATAATTTGTAAGCAGATCGGTTACGTAACTTCCTTCCGGTTGCTTAATGCGTTGTCCATTAATATTAAAAGTTGGGTTGTGGTAAACACCCTGTCCCTGGAAACTCAGCCAATAATCAAAACCCGGCTGTGGTGCATCATCAGAATTACCCATATGCCATTTACCCAAGAAAGCAGTTTGATATCCTTTCTGTTGCAGGTATTGCGGAAAGAATTTCAGATCTTTTGGAAGCGGGGCGTCATTATCTACCACTGTATGTGAATGTGCATATTGCCCGGTGAGTATCGAGGCCCGGCTTGGTGAACAAAGAGCCGTTGATACAAACGCATTCTTCAGATGAGCCCCTTCTTTCGCTAACTTATCCATGCCTGGCGTTTGCAAGCCTTGTATCTTATTCATGAAACCCATTGCATCATAGCGATGATCATCAGCGAGGATGAAAATGATATTCATCGGCTTTTGCTGTGAATTTGCGTGCACGAACATGAACATTAGCAACAGGAATAAAACATGTCGGGTGATAATGAATTCTGATTTAACTTTCATTGGAAATAATTTGTATCAGCTGGTTTTGAATTAATTTTTTGATCGCGGTTTGTAATCCAGGTTCCGGATTAAAAACTGGTGTTGCGGATTATCCATATACTCATTAATATAAGGTGAAAAAGTAGATACCCGCATGGTTTTCTTTTTAAAATCCATATCCAGTATTCTCAACCAACCGTTTCCGCCTCTTACCGAACCCTGTACTCCTTCCTGGTAGTTGGCGAGCATTTGATATACCGGATAACCTGCATCGTTTACACTTACCAGGGTACCAACGCCAGTATTCAACACATGACCTGAAAATACAAACCGGACATTCGGATGTTTCTTCACCAGTTTATTCCAAATCTGTTCTCCGTCATTTACCGTTGAATCACCCCTGTCTTTTCCAACTCCATAAGCCTGCGGACGCCAACTGTCACCAGGCCCTTGCCTTGTACTATCGGAATACATATAACTATGTGTATTGATGATAACTGCATGTGCAGGATGTTGAATAATGATCTGATCGGCCCATTGAAGAATACTGTTGCGTGGACCGAACTCCAATGTAATTACAAGCCATTTCTGCTTGCCTGTTGTAAACCGGTAATAGGCGTTTTCCATTTTCCCTTCTGCAGTTCCACTAAAACCGTGCAATTGTTGCATTATGTTCAAAGGAAAATATTGGTTATATAAACTTGTATTCCGCACATCGGCAAATTTTCCATCGGCGCTCCCCATATCATGATTGCCTGCGGCCAGTACATAAGGCACTTTACCATTCAGTTTGCTGAAAGCATTCCGGATCACCGTCCATTCTTTATCATTGTTGTTTTGTGTAAGATCACCCTGTTGCAACACAAAATCAATTTGTTTTGCATTACGGGTCACCCAGTTTATCTGCGAATCGAGCACTTCGGGATATTTTTCTGAATAGGTTTGAGTATCGGGCAGCAACACGATCCTTGCCTGGTACATTTTATTTGTACAGGAAGAAAATAATATGATCGCAATTAAAATGCTGTTACTAATTCGCATAAGCAGAAATTATTTCAGGTGAGGAGTTTGAAACCCCAATTTTTTTAACCCCGATTTTATTTCAGGGCTGCTCATAAACAAATTCCACAACAAACCGCTTCTGTAATTTTCCATCATCACCACAATCGGACCCTGGTCAATAGCAAGATACCGCGGAGTGTACCAGTCTGCCGTTTCACTGAACGCATCATAGAATCCAAATGGCCCCCAAATTTTATCGTTCATGTCATTATACCAGTGCCTCATCGCTGCCATTGATTGTTCGGGTGTGTAAGGAAATGAAGACAAGGCCGCTGTCGGCGAAATAACTCCCAGATCTCTTTTCTCTGAAGGTGCATGACCAGCATATCCTCTCATTGAATAGCTTGAAGTTAAACCCCAGCTATTTGGGCCATACCCTTTAAAACCCTTTGGATTATTTACACACCATTTGTAATGGATCATGGTGTGACCTTTGTTATGATCCCAATAATCAGCGTATTTATCTTTTAAACCTCTTGGATCAAGACCCAGGTATGAATAGTGAGCCCAGAATAAGGGTCCACTATTTCCGGCTTCGCCCTGGTGATTCATCTGAAGCGTAATGCCATCATAGTTTGCCGGAGATTTATTGATCTTCCCATTTTCTGCCCACCCTTCATGATATACCTCAGCAGGTACCCCGTGTGTTGGTGAAGAAGCGGCAAGAACATACATGATCAGGCATTCATTGTAACCATGTACTGCAAAATTCATTTTCCATTCATGATTCGGGCTCCAGTGCCAGTACAAAACATTTTTCCCGTTGCGATACCAATCGAATTCTATTTCCTTCCATAATTTATCAATGCGGGCAGCTAATGCTTTTTCCTGAGTGTTTCCATTTTGAAAATACTGCCTCACGCAAAGTAGTCCCTGCGCCATAAAAGAGGACTCCACAAGATCGCCGCCATCATCATAACGACTGAAGGGATAAACTTTACCCGTTTCACCCTGCCACCAATGGGGCCATGCGCCGTGAAATCTATCAGCAGTCTCCAGGAAGCGAACAATTTTTTCAAACCTTTCCAAACCTTGCTGACGGGTGATGAATCCTCTTTCAATTCCTACAAGGATAGCCATTACACCAAATCCGCCTCCACCACTTGTTATTATATTTTTGTTGTGAGTGGTATATACATCATCAGTATGATAGCGTTCCCTCGCAAGCCCGCTGTTGGGTTCCGCACCATCCCAGAAATATTGAAAAGTTTTTTCCTGTACTAACCGGAATAACGATGTATCAGCGGGAGCAATTGGACTTCCAGTTGTTGAAGTAATTTTTTTGCCGGCAGTGCATGCAACAATTACTGAGAAAGAGATAATGAAAAATGAAAGGATCGTTTTTTTCATACTTATTTTTTTATCGGGATGTACACCAATGAAACCGATGAAATCTAACGTGCATTAACTTAAGGCCATTCAGGGATATCATACTGTTTTTATTAATGCTTTTTTTTAAAAATCACTTTATCTAAACTAAAATCCCCCGGGCCGGTAAAAAAATAAACTAATGCCAGCAACACAAATAGAAATGGATGCTGGTCGTTATTCCAGATAATGCCATTGCCAAGAAAAAGGGCGATATAACTCATCACGCCAATTGTAAGCAGCGAGGCAATTCGTGTAAATAAACCAAGCACAAATAAAATTCCGGCGACCAGTTCAGCGGCTTTACCACTATACACCATTATTTTGCCGGAAGAATTTTTGAATGCATCCCATTTCAAATATTCATTCATCTTAGCACTGTCGAAGATCTCCCAACCGTGATAGATCAGAAAAATCCCCAGTGTCAGCCGAACCAATGTAAGACCCGTGGTTTGCCAAAGCGGTGAAGAAGTAAAAAAACTATTCATATTATTTGAGGGCTTCGTCTTTTTCTTTTTCAAGGAAATTTGCATTCTCATCAATGGATTCTGCATTCCAGTTCAACAATGCTTCATCAGGAACAACATCAACAGGAACTGTGCTGGATTGTGATGGTTCGTTATAAGGCATGTTTGCTGACCGGTTGTAAACAGAGATCAGCGACCATCTTGCAGTATCAGAAGTATTGGCTTCCGAGCGATGCAAAATATTTGAATGAAAGAACAATGCATCGCCTGCTTTTATTTCAACATATAGCAATTCCATTGTTTTTAAAGCAAGGTCAACATAGTGTTGCGATGCACCGACCTGCTCACCTGCAAAACCATGTTCGATCCTTCCCATTTTATGTGAACCTTTAATTACCTGCAAGCATCCATTTGCTTTATTGGCATCAGTGATGGCGATCATTACTGACATCATTTGTTCAGGAAATAAAAATTCATTCTTATACCAATAGCCATAATCCTGGTGCCATTCCCATGCACCACCCACTTTGGGTTCTTTTTGCATCAGCTTGCTATGAAAGTGACAAACAGGTGAATCGCCCTCCATCAGCGTATTAACAGATTCTATCATTCGCCTGCTTTTCGTAAGTAAGCCGTAAGTATCGTTGCCAGGTTTATACCAAAGTGTAAGTTTTGTTTTCTTTCCTGTTTGATCGTTCAGATCAAATGAATGTTTACGCATGACGCCATCTTCAAAAGCAATGGCCTGGAGTTTACTTACTTCTTCACTGCTTAGAAAATTTTTCACTACGAGGCACCCATCTCTATGATAGGTTGCGATCTGCTCTGTCGTTAGATTAAAGTTTGCCATAACACAATTATTTTAAGGTGGGTGATTGAAACCCTAATTTCTTTAAACCATTTTTTATTTCAGGACAGCCCATAAATAAATTCCAAAGCAAACCAGTTCTGTAATTTTCTATCATTACAATAATGGGCCCCTGGTCAATTGCCAAATGACTTTTTGCATACCAGTTTTGCGTTTCATTAAAAGCATCTACAAAACCATATTCACTCCATATCTTATCACCCAGGTCATAATAAAAATGTTTCAGCGCCTGCATCGAATATTCCGGAGTGTAAGGAAAAGCCGAAAGTGCTGCCGTTGGTGTTATTGTACCTTTATCATTTGTGGGTGAATATGCATCATAGCCATTATAAGTATCACTTGCTGTCAACCCCCAGCAATTTTCACCATAGCCTTTGAATTTATTTGGATTGCGAACACAATGTTCCCGGTTGATCAGCGTATGATTTCTATTTTGTTCCCAATAATCAGCATAGCGATCTTTTAAACCTCTTGGATCCAAACCAAGAAAAGAATATTGAGAAAAGAAAAGCGGGCCGCCATAATCAAAACCTAGCGGCAATTTAATTCCGTAAAACTCTTTTCCATTTTTAAAAAAATTACTTTCAGCCCAACCGCGATGATAAACAGATGAACTTACGGCATACTTTTCATTGCTGCCCGATGCGGCTAACATATACATGATCAAACATTCATTGAAACCACGCACAGGAAAATTCATGGCCCATCCATTATTGGGACTCCAATGCCAGTATAAAACCTCTTCGCCTCCTTTTGTAAACCAGTTCCATTCTATATCATTCCACATCCAGCCAATTCTATTGCGTAATTCTCTTTCAATCCTGTTATCGCCGGTAAAGTATTGTCGTGCACAAAGCAAGCCCTGGAATAGATAGGATGATTCTACAAGATCGGCTCCGTCATCCTTTCTGCTAAATGGAATCGTCTTGCCGGTGGCACCATCGAGCCAATGAGGAAAAACTCCATGATAGGAATTTGCTTTCAATAAAAAATTTACCATTTTCAGTAAAAATTTTGCAGCCGTATCCCTGGTGATCCATTTTCTTTCTGTTGCTACTATCACCGACATTATACCAAAACCGGTTCCACCTGTTGTTACCACTTCATTGCCATAATTATAAGCTTCATTACTTCTTTCTCTTGACAGGTTACTTACAGGATGAGCAAAATCCCAGAAGTAGCGAAAGGTCTGTTTTTGAACGAGATCAAGTAAGGCGGAGTCAGAAAGATTTTTTGGCCGGTCAAGTGGATTAAATGTTGCGACCTGGCTCTTTTGAGCGATAACTATTGAGTTAAAAAACATCAATAGTGTTACAAAGGTTAAAGCAAATCGTTTCATATTATAATTTTATAAATATGGTGCACTAAAGCCAAGTGATAACATGCCCGTTTTAACTTCAGGACAACTGGCCAGCCCCCCGATCCCGCCTTAGGCGGGACCACCTTCGCACAAAACCAATATTTCGTATCCTACTCATAAGTATGGTGCATTAAAACCTAATGCAAGCATTCCCATTTTAACTTCCGGACAACTCGTAAACAAGTTCCATAATAACCCACTGCGATAATTTTCGATCATCACAATGATCGGTCCCTGGTCTATTGCTAAATACGAATCGGCAAACCAAAGATTCTGTAAGCTAAAAGCATCTTTAAAACCATATTGCCCCCAAATTCTATCACCTAAAACATAATAGAAAAACTTCAACGCTTTGATACTTTCAGTTGGAGTATATGGCAATGATGAAATGGCTGCGGTCGGCGCTAAATAACTAACATCATTCGTTGGCGAACTGGCCGTATAGCCGTTTTGAATATCGCTTGCTGTTAACCCCCAGCAACTGTCACTATAGCCAAACCAATTCTTTGGATTTGAAACGCAATAACTATAATTAATAAGTGTATGATTTTTTGTTTGTGTTGTGTAGTTTGCGTAAGCATCGTTTAATCCAGTTGGATTTATTCCAAGAAAGGAATAATGTTCAAAGAATAGCGGGCCACCTAAGGAAGGACCAAGTGGGAGTTGGTATCCATAATAATTATTGTTGTTAACCATGGCGCCCGTTCTGGCATAGCCACTATCATAAACAGCTTTTGGTATAGAATGGGTTGGTGAGGATGCAGCCAATACATAGGTAATTAAACATTCATTCCATCCTTGTATCGGAACATTTACAGCAAAGCCTGCATTAGGACTCCAGTTCCAATACAAAACTTTTCTTCCATTTTGGCGGAACCAATCCCATTCAACACCATTCCATAATAAATTAATATCATTCCGAAGAGTTGTTTCACCTGCATCAGCGCTATTAAAAAATTGCCTTGCAGTTAGAAGTCCCATTATCATGTAAGAAGTTTCAACAAGGTCGGCACCATCATCACTTTGGCCAAAAGGAACAACAGCGCCGGTAGTTCCATTCATCCAATGTGAAAATGCGCCGTGAAATTTTGGAGCAGTATTTTTTAAGAATGAAACAATGGTTTGAATTCTTGCTAATCCCTGTGCTCTCGTTATAAAACCACGATTTACGGCAGTAACAATCGCCATTACTCCAAATCCTGAGCCACCGGAAGTTACAGTTTCAGGAGTGGCGTTACTTCTTTCTCTTGCCAGACCGCTTACGGGATGACCATAGTCCCAGAAATATTTAAATGTTTGTTGCTGTATGAGATCAAACAAAGCATTGTCTGGAATAACGGGAAACTTTCTTGATGAATCAATTCTTGTAGTAAAATTTTTAGTGATATCCGGGGAAAATAAACCATCTGTTGAGGACCGTAGACCCGGGCTAATTATAAAATTATATTTTGATAAATAATTTAAGGGAGCAGCCGGTTGCACTATCAATACAGAATCATGATTTTGAAAAGTTGTTGTAATGCTAACTTCTCCTCCGGCAGTATTTGTTATTTTAACAGATGTAGCCACAGAAGTTGGCTTAACCGGTTCTGTAAATTCTACTTTAATTACGGGTTGTAA
>DASUTO010000238.1:0-7068 GCA_036374555.1 Chitinophagaceae bacterium | reverse complement strand
CAATTCTTCGGATCGCAATTTTTGGGATCACAGTTCTTTGGATCACAATTTTTGGGATCACAGTTTTTAGGATCACAAGAGTTGTCTTTTTTAATTTCTGTTTTAGCCTTTTTCCTGGCTTTCTTTTTACCACCATCGTTTGAAGCTATGGCAGGTAAAGACAATAAACTAACTGCCAGTATTGCTACCAGTATTTTTTTCATCTTTTATGATTTTTTGATTAATAAATAATTTAATTGCTGGGAATTAAATTATTTCAGGAGGGTGCCAACATTCGGTAAGTTGTGTTTGTATGCGGTTATCATTGATCAGAACCTTCTTTACTTTTGAAAGTATTAAAGGAGCAACTGCCAAGTCTGACTGACCAAACAAGTAAAAATTTCCTGTTGGGCAAGACATTAATGGATTGCAGCCGTTTTCCTCACAATCATTTTCTTCATCGTTATCCTTTGGTTGATCGCATTTTGATTTTGAACATGATGATTGAATCTTTTCTTTTTTTGAACAGGAAGAATAGGGGCTATTGATACTGAAATTGGCAGACAGTGGTTCAATCAACAATACACTCCAGAGAATTATTAATATGCAAGCCCGAATCCTCATTTAATTTTAAAGATAGAGTTTTGTAACTGAACCTCTATCTCCATTCATAAGATTTTACATCCGTCTATATTTTAGGGCAAAGACGCCTGGCTTATTGAAAACCATCCATGGCCGAACCAAATCCTTACTCAGGATTGGAAGCATTTTGCGACGGGGTATTTGCAATAGCACTAACATTATTGATCATTGGTATTAAGATCCTTTCAACAGCAGAGATCTGGCTGATACATGGAATTAATATTAAACATGAGGAATGAATTGAGGCAATAGGTCATCTTGCGGTTTTATATATCCTTTCAAGCATTCCGTACAACTCCGGGTGATTTGCTTTTAATAATTCTGGTTGTTCGAAAAAATATTCAGAGATGACTGCAAAAAACTCCGTGGTGTTCGTGGCTCCGTACATATCGATGTCCGATCCATAAGTTCTCATTTGTGTAATAGTTGAATTCATCATGTTCCTCCATTGATCAGTGTATTTCCTTTCTAAAATTATTTCAGGAACGCCATCCATTGTTCCATCCATTTTATCTATCAGGTGTACAAATTCATGAATAGCGGTATTGTGAGCATCATTGCTATTAATAAATCCTTGCCTTAATTGCCATTTGGTAATGACCATTACATGTTGTAAGGCACCACTACCCACCATGCCTGCGATATTTCGATCTGAACCTCCCTGGTCAAAATCGGCATTGAATGCTCCGGGGTATAATAAAATTTCATGGAGGTTTATATATTGCCAATCAGGAATAGAATAAACGGGAATAATAGCACCTGACGCAATTAAAAGCCGGTCAATATCTTCTACAATAGCATTGACCCCCGTTATTTTCACAGCAGATAGAAAGTGATCAATCCTTTTTTCAAATCTTTCTTTTCCTTCTTCATCAAGTTGCCGGTAAAATTTTACATAATCCGTAAGTAACTCCCTGTAGTTTTCGGGCAGTTGACTGGTTCTATTTGTTCTGCTGATCCTGAAAACAAACAGGATGATCAGGATAATCAGAGCAAGGACAAATAATATTTGCAACGCTATTACCATAATAGGATGAAGATAGACTTTCTTCTTTTCAGGACCGGTGAGTTGGATGAAATCCTACTGCCTTTTACATGGCTTTTGATGTTTGTGCCCTTGTGTGAAAGCTACGCAGTACAATATGAAATAAAACCAAAGATATTTACGGTTCGGACAGGTTTTATTGTCATTAACTTTGCCTTTCGATAATCATAAACCATCTTAGCCATCCGCTATGAAAAAGAATCTGAGAAAAACCCTGAAGATAACCGGCATTACACTCCTTGCCCTTATTGCAATTGCATTTCTTATTCCCATTCTTTTCAAAAAGCAGATTACCAGTCTTGTCAAAAAAGAGATCAATAAAAGCCTCGTAGCTAAAGTTGATTTTAAAGATGTAAGTCTTTCACTGTTCCGTCATTTTCCTAAAATATCTATTTCACTCGATGAACTTTCTGTAGTAGGTACAAATGAATTTGCCAAAGACACATTGATCGCTGCAAAAACCCTGGATGCTTCAGTCAACCTGATCAGCGCTATCAAAGGAAAAGATATTAAAGTATACGGTGTGTTCCTGGAATCACCCCGTATACACGCACTGGTGAATAAAGATGGAAAAGCAAATTGGGATATTGCCCGTCCTGATAACGATACAACCGGTTTAACGGACACTTCTCCTTCCGAGTTCAAAATGAACCTGCAGAAATATGAGATCAAAAACGGTTATATATACTATAAAGATGAAACTGCAGATATAAGTACGGAGATATCCAATCTTGATCACGAAGGCAGCGGCGATTTTACCGCAGATATATTTACGCTGAAAACAAAAACAAAAGCTGATAATGCCGGCTTTATTTATGCATCTATTCCTTATCTCAACAATGCAGAGGCAGAGATCGATGCGGATGTTCAAATTGACAATACAATCAGTAAATACACTTTTAAGACAGGATCGATCAAGCTGAATAATCTGAACCTGAATGCAGAAGGGTTTTTCCAGTTAGTCAACGATAGCACTTATAATATGGATATTAAATTCAAAACTCCTTCGAATGAATTTAAAGACATCCTTTCACTGATACCCGGCATTTATAAAAAGGATTTTGACAAAATAAAAACCAGTGGACTGGCAGCTTTTAATGGATTTGTAAAAGGAACATATGGTCCGCAGCAGATGCCGGCCTATGATATTAATCTTGAAGTGAAAGATGGTTTCTTTCAATATCCTGATCTTCCAAAACCTGTAAAAGATATTCAACTGGCATTACATGCCACTAATCCTGACGGAAAAGGGGATAATGCAGTCATTGATATTTCGAAAGGCCATGCAGTAATGGATAACGAACCATTTGATTTCAGATTGTTATTTAGAAATCCTGAGACAAGTAAATACATTGATGCAGCAATAAAAGGCAAGCTTGATCTTGCAAATCTGTCAAAATTTGTGAAGCTTGAAAAGGGCACTAATATCGCAGGTCTTTTATCGGCCGATGCATTTGTAAGAGGGGAAATGTCTGCTTTGCAAAGCCAGGAAGGAAATTTTAATGCAGGTGGTTTTTTTGATATCAGGAACCTGTTTTATTCTTCAACTGCTTTTCCGCAGCCCATCCAAAATGGGAGTATGAAGGTTCAGTTGGTTAATAATGGGGGAATTGCAGATAATACTTCAATCGATATTTCATCTGGTCATTTAGAAGTTGGTAAGGATCCGCTGGATTTTACATTACAGCTACGCAAACCGATGTCAACTGTTGATTTCTCAGGAACAGCTGAAGGAAGATTGACACTTGATCATATTAAACAATTCGTGCAGCTCGACCCCGGAACAAGTATTTCGGGAATATTAAATGCTGACCTGGGATTTAGCGGGAATAAAACTGCAATAGATAAAAGAGAGTTTGACAAAATCAATATTAATGGGAATGCCATTATTAACAACCTGAAATATATTTCAAGAGATTATCCCAAAGGCATAACGGTTTCTAATACCAACCTGGAATTCATCGACAAAATGGTTTTATGCAAAAATTTTAATGGAAGCTATCTTAATTCTGATTTTACCGGTAGGGGGGTATTAGACAATCTTATTGGTTTTATTATGCAGGATCAGAGATTGACCGGGGAACTAAATATAACTGCTGATAAAATAAACCTGAATGACTGGATGGCAACTGATACGACAACGACTTCTTCCACTACATCTTCTGCCGGTCCATTTATTGTTCCGGCAAATATTGACTTAACTATTAATGCAAAAGCAGATAAAGTAAAATACGATAAAGTTGATTATAATAATATTAATGGAACATTATTGCTGGCAGATGAAACAGTAAAACTTAAGGATGTAAAAACGGAAGCTTTGGACGGAACTATGAACTTTAATGGCTCTTATTCTACCAAAACAAATAAAAAAGACCCGGCGATCAATATTAACTATGATGTTAAAGATTTGGATATACAAAAAACTTTTTATGCATTCAATACCGTTCAGAAACTTATGCCAATCGGTCAATTCCTCGCAGGTAAACTTCAATCACAACTTTCGATGACGGGTAATTTGAATGGGAATATGATGCCTGATCTGAATACACTGTCTGGTAAAGGAAATCTTCTCTTGATCGAGGGTTTGCTTAAGAAATTTGCACCGCTCGAGAAACTGGCGAACGCATTGCAGATCGATCACCTGAAGTCAATAACGCTAAAAGATGTAAAACAGTATATCGAATTTGCCAATGGAAAAGTGCTGGTAAAGCCCTTCAATGTAAAAATAAATGATATTGAAATGCACATAGGGGGGATGCATGGTTTTGATCAGTCGCTGGATTATATAATTGAAATGAAAGTGCCGAGAAAATATCTCGGTAATGAAGGAAATAATTTGGTGAATGGTCTTATAACGCAGGCAACAAGCAAGGGCATTCCTGTAAAACTCAGCGAGATGGTTGATCTCAGTGTCAAGATGGGTGGAAGCATGACCAATCCTTCTATAAAAATTGACCTGCAAAAGGTGGTTGGCGATGCTGCAGATGAATTAAAAGAACAGGCGAAGGATTTTGCACAGCAAAAAATCGACATCGCCAAAGCAAGGGCAAAAGATTCTTTGAATGTAATAAAAGATAAAGTGGAAGATAAAGCGAAGGAAAAATTACTGGAACAGGTATTCGGTAAGGATACAACAAAAACTAATAATCCCTCAGATACTTCAAAGAAGAAGGCCGACCCGATCAAGGATAAGATCAAAAATATCTTTATCAAGCCTAAAAAGCCTGCTGCCGACACGGCGAAAAAAAACTAGTGAAGGATTATAGGTAGTGGGTTGTGGTTTTTAATCTTATTTCCGCAGAACTCTCATCGGATTTCTTTGTCTTTAGCACCCAATTTGCTTGTGTGGTTTATAAAACATATCGTATGCTACTGCAAATTGATTGGCGATCCCTGCTGTTAGGAGAAGAAGAGTGGAGTTTTTTACCCGAAGTGCTTTTCCGAAGTGCAATAATGTTCATCATCTCTTTAATTGCAATGCGGGCCATTGGAAGAAGAGGCACCAAACAAGGTGTTTTTGAGTTAGTGCTCATTGTTACATTAGGTTCGGCCGCGGGTGACCCGGCCTTTTATAAAAACGTTGGCCTTCTTCCCGCAACATTGGTTTTTGTGGCAATTGTATTGATGTATAAGATCGTGAATTTTTTTACGGCAAGAAGTAAATGGCTTGATGACCTTGTTGAAGGTACATATGCACGGCTTGTAAAGGATAACAAGTTTGCAGTTGAAAGCGGTGAATTAGATGATCTCCGCCATGATGAATTATTTGAGGACCTGCGGCTAAAAGGTGTTGTGCATCTTGGCCAAGTAGAGGCCGCTTATATTGAAGCTTCCGGGCAAGTGAGTGTTTTCTTCTTGCCTGATGAGAAAGTGGTGCATGGGCTGCCTCTGACTCCGGAGCTTTATGAAGCACAGGTAGAAGAAATTACAGAAAAAGGATATTACTCCTGTGGTTATTGCGGTCATACAAAAAAGATGGTGCCAACAAAACATTACACTTGTGAGATCTGTGAAAATAAAAAGTGGGTAAAGGCACTGAATAATATAAGGGTGAAATAGGCGCTGCTGATTAATATGTTTTTCTTTACTTTGAACCATGTTCAGAAAAGCCAGGCTCTCTTTAATAATATTTCTTATTTCCCTGTCTGCTGTAGCTCAACAGAAAATCAGGATAGAAATAAATTCATTCCCTTCAAATAATCCCGATAACAGCACCCTATTTGTTGCCGGCAATTTCAATGGTTGGAATCCGCAGAATAAGAATTATCAGTTTCAAAAAAATGAAAAGGGATATTATCTTGAGTTATCATTAAACGCTGGTTCTTACGAATATAAAATAACAAGGGGCGGATGGGATAAAGTCGAGTGTACTAAAGAAGGAAAGGATGTTGGTAACAGAACGCTGAATGTAGGCACCGATGCCATTATTGAAGTTTCTGTGGAAGGTTGGAAAGACCTGTTTGCTTCGTCATCGCAACCAAGAAAAAGCACTGCTAATAAAAATGTCCGCATTATTGATACCGCTTTTTTCATTCCTCAATTAAAAAGGACAAGAAGAGTGTGGATCTACCTGCCGCTATCATATAACAGTTCAACAAAAAAATATCCCGTATTATACATGCACGACGGGCAAAATGTTTTTGATGACGCCACCTCTTTTTCCGGCGAATGGGGAGTTGATGAAGCGATTGATACTCTGGGATTGAAATACAAAGAATGTATTGTTGTGGGCATAGATAATGGCGGTGATAAAAGATTGAATGAATATTGCCCGTATGATTTTAGTTTAAGTGGTATTGCTGCCAATTACAAAACAAATGTTGGAGAAGGCGGCAGGTATGTTGATTTTTTGGTAAAAACTTTAAAGCCGCATATCGATAAAAGATACAGGACATTAAAGGATAAGAAGAATACGTTTACGGCCGGCAGTTCTATGGGTGGTTTGATCTCCATGTATGCTGTATTGAAATATCCAAAGAAATTTGGAGGTGCTGGAGTTTTTTCACCTGCATTTTGGGTGGGACCAAAGATCTTCGATGACATCAAAACAAAGGGCAAAAAAGTAAATGCAAAAATCTATTTCTATGCCGGCGATGATGAAGGCGAGAGCATGGTGCCAATGACATTAAGAGCATTTAATGAAATGCACAAAGTGTCAAAATCAAATATGCGAGAAGTGATAAGGGCAGGAGGGAAGCATAATGAGGCGAGATGGAGAGTTGAGTTTCCGTTGTTTTATGAGTGGTTAATGAATTAAGTTAAAATTTAAAGTAAAACTTGTCTTGTTTTCGACTTTTGAATTTTTAGTTTTGACTTTACACCTGGTAAGTCACCCCCTCCAGCGCAATTTCTGTATTCTCAAAAACCACTCTGGCTTCTTTCTCAAATTCATCCAATTCGTG